>NZ_JBSHBW010000002.1:0-527149 GCF_053612185.1 Streptomyces sp. NPDC054757 | reverse complement strand
ATGACCAAGAAGGACATCGTCCGCTGCCTGAAACGGTTCGTCGCCCGCGAGGTCTACCGACACCTGCCCCACCCCCAGATCACCACCGAACAGCTAACCCAAGCTGCTTGACGATCTATAGGAGCTTCCCCGGCCGGAGGGGCAGAACCAAGCCCCTCCGGCAAGTGAGCAGCGGAGCCCGTGTGCGGGACAGACTGAAGCCACTCCTGGGGGCACCTCCCGGCGGTAGCCGGGGGAGCGTGAGGAGCGGGGTCCGGGGCGGAGCCCCGGGAAGAAGAAAGCTCACCCCAGCGGATGCATCCACCCGTGCACGTCCTCGCCGATCCCCCGCTGAATGTCCAGCAGCGCGGCCCGCAGGGCCAGCGTGACCTCCCCGGGCGTCCCGTCACCCTGCGTCCACTCGCCCCCGGCCGACTTCACCGTACCGACGGGCGTGATCACCGCCGCCGTACCGCAGGCGAAGACCTCGGTGAGCGAGCCGTTCTCCGTGTCACTGCGCCACTGGTCGATGGAGACCCGCCCCTCCTCCGCGTCGAAGCCGAGGTCACGGGCGACGGAGAGCAGCGAGTCACGGGTGACGCCCGCCAGCAGCGAGCCGGTGAGCCGCGGCGTGACGATCTTCGGCTTGCGGCCCTCGCCGCCCCCGTACACGAAGCACAGGTTCATGCCGCCGAGTTCCTCGACCCACTTGTGCTCGACCGCGTCGAGATAGGCGACCTGGTCGCAGCCCTGGCGGGCGGCCTCGGCCTGGGCCAGCAGGGACGCGGCGTAGTTCCCGCCGGTCTTGGCCTCGCCCATGCCGCCGGGCACGGCCCGCACCCGGTCCTCGGACAGCCAGATCGAGACCGGCTTGACGCCGCCCTCGAAGTAGGCGCCGGCCGGCGAGGCGATCACGATGAAGAGGTACTCGTTGGCGGGCTTCACACCCAGACCGACCTCGGTGGCGATCATGAACGGACGCAGATACAGGGACTCCTCGCCGCCGTGCGCCGGAACCCACGCCTTGTCCTGCTGGACCAGCGCGTCGCAGGCGGCGAGGAAGGTCTCGACCGGCAGCTCCGCCATGGCGAGGCGGCGCGCGGAGAGCTGGAAACGCCTGGCGTTGGCCTCGGGGCGGAAGGTCGCGACCGACCCGTCGGGCTGGCGGTAGGCCTTGAGGCCCTCGAAGATCTCCTGCCCGTAGTGCAGGGTCATGTTCGCCGGGTCGAGGGAGAGCGGCGCGTACGGGACGAGCTGGGCGTCGTGCCAGCCGCGTCCCTCCGTCCACTTGATGGTCACCATGTGGTCGGTGAAGTGGCGGCCGAATCCGGGGCGGGCCAGCAGCGCCTCCCGCTCCGCGTCGGACAACGGGTTGGATGAGGGCTTGAGCTCGATCGGGAGCGTCGTCATGAGTGGTATGTCCTTCACCGGTTGTGTGTGACGGACCGCGCTCACGCCACTACTAGGACGTCCGAGCTTCCCCACATACCGCGGCCCCACGTCCGATTATCGCTCGTGGGTGGCCGCGGATGAAAGGCGTGAATGCGGTCCAGGCTTCGATGGTCGCACCCGGGACCGCAAAACACAGCCGCCGGGTGTCTGGGAGACCCGGCGGCTGTGGTGTGTCAGTCGACGGGTCAGCCCGCTACTCGTACCGCGAGCGCGTCGCCGATCTCATCGGTCGTACGCGGCTGGGTACCGCGCTCCGCCAGGTCGGCGGAGACCGCGTCCTCGATACGGGCCGCCTCGGACTCGTGGCCGAGGTGGCGCAGCAGGAGGGCGACGGAGAGGATCGTGGCCGTCGGGTCGGCCTTGCCGGTGCCCGCGATGTCGGGCGCCGAACCGTGCACCGGCTCGAACATCGACGGGAAGGTGCCCGTCGGGTTGACGTTGCCGGAGGCCGCCAGGCCGATGCCGCCGGTCACGGCAGCGGCGAGGTCGGTCAGGATGTCGCCGAAGAGGTTGTCGGTGACGATGACGTCGAAACGCTCGGGCTGGGTGACGAAGAAGATCGTCGCGGCGTCGACATGCAGATAGTCGGTGGTGACGTCCGGGAACTCCTGGGCCACCTTGTCGAAGATGTTCTTCCACATGTGGCCGGCGTAGACGAGGACGTTGTTCTTGTGGACCAGCGTCAGCTTCTTGCGCGGGCGCGCCTGGGCCCGCGCGAACGCGTCCCTGACGACCCGCTCGACGCCGTACGCCGTGTTCACGCTGACCTCGGTCGCGATCTCGGCGGGCGTACCCGTGCGGAGGCTGCCGCCGTTGCCGGTGTACGGGCCCTCGGTGCCCTCACGGACGACGATGAAGTCGATGTCCGGGCGGCCCGCCAGCGGGGTGGCCGTGTTCGGGAACAGCTTCGAGGGGCGGAGGTTGACGAAGTGGTCGAAGGCGAAGCGGAGCTTGAGCAGCAGGCCGCGCTCCAGGACGCCCGACGGCACGGAGGGGTCACCGATCGCGCCGAGCAGGATGGCATCGTGCCGCTTGAGGGACTCCAGTTCGGCGTCCGGGAGGGTCTCACCCGTGCGGTGCCAGCGCTGGGCGCCGAGGTCGTACTCCTCGGTCTCCAGCTTCACATCCTGAGGAAGGACCGCGTTCAGGACCTTGAGGCCCTGGGCCACGACTTCCTGGCCGATGCCGTCACCGGGGATCACTGCGAGATTGAGGCTGCGAGACATGACGGCACCCTACTGCTCGTCCCAGGGGATGACATGCCGTGTCCAGTATCCGGACAGGTGATCTGCTGTACGGGCGCCGTTCACCCGTACGGCATCCGTAGGGCAGGAGGGCGTCAGCCCGGCCGGGCACCTTGTCGGCCATGGACACACCTCGCTTCGGTATCCCCGAGAAGCTCGCAGGCCGGATGAGCATGGCCGAGCAGCACGAGTATCTCCGCACCCGGCTCAGCCGGCGCGGAGTGCTCCGTACGACCGCCGCGGGCGCCGCGGTCACCGTGGCCGGAGCCGGCACCGCGCTGGGTGCGCCCTCCGCGTACGCCGCGCCCGCCCGGTCCGCGCAGGCCGCGCCCGCGCACAGCCCCGCCCATTCGGCACCGGCCGTCGACGGGGCGCTGGTCGCGCCGTTCGGCCGGCATCTCGCGTACGGCGCCGACCCCCGGACACAGATGCGGGTCTCCTGGCAGGTCCCGTTCGCGGTGAAGCGGCCTTACATCCGGATCGGCACCTCGCCCTGGGACCTGAGCCGGAAGATCGGCGCCGAGGTGCGGCATCTGACGACGCCCAGCCTGAACAGCGGCAAGATCGCCGCCGCCGAGCAGTTCTACGTGCATGCCGGACTCGACCGGCTGCGGGCGGGGACGACGTACTACTACGGGGTCGGGCACGACGGGTTCGACCCGGCCGACCGCCGCAACCTGGGCACGCTCGGCACCTTCCGCACCGCGCCGTCCCGCGCCGAGCCGTTCACCTTCACAGCCTTCGGCGACCAGGGCGTCAGCTACCACGCACTCGGCAACGACCAGCTGCTCCTGGGACAGAACCCGGCGTTCCATCTGCACGCGGGCGACATCTGCTACGCGGACCCATCGGGCTCCGGCCAGGAGACGGACACCTACGACGCGCGCACCTGGGACCAGTTCCTGGCCCAGACGGAGACCGTCGCGAAGACGGTGCCGTGGATGGTGACCACCGGCAACCACGACATGGAAGCCTGGTACTCCCCCGACGGCTACGGCGGCCAGAACGCCCGCTGGACCCTGCCGGACAACGGCCCCGACCCGGTCAACCAGCCCGGTGTCTACTCGTTCGTGCACGGCAATGTGGGGGTCGTAGCGCTGGACGCCAATGACGTCTCGTACGAGATCCCCGCCAACTACGGCATCAGCGGCGGCAAGCAGACCCGCTGGCTCGACCGCCGTCTGCGCGAACTGCGCGCCGACCGCTCCATCGACTTCGTGGTGGTCTTCTTCCACCACTGCGCCTTCTCGACGACGAACTCGCACGCGTCGGAGGGCGGGGTGCGCGAGGAGTGGGTACCGCTCTTCGAGAAGCACCAGGTGGACCTGGTCATCAACGGCCACAACCATGTGTACGAGCGTACGGACGCGATCCTGCGGAACAAGGTCGCGCGCAAGGTGCCCATCGGCGAGCGGACCGACCCGACGCGGGACGGCATCGTGTACGTGACCGCGGGCGGCGCGGGCAAGTCGCTGTACGACTTCCCGGCCCCCGACAGCTACGAGGGGCACCTCAACGAGCAGGAGAGCGTGCCTACTTACCACTGGGTCAAGGGCGGCGCCAAGGCGACCGAGACCGTGGAGTGGTCGCGGGTGCGCTACACCGGCTACTCGTTCCTCGCGGTGGAGGTGACGACCGGCCGGCAGGCGGCGCTGAAGGTCAGCGCGCTCGCCGAGTCGGGCGAGCGCATCGACCACTTCGAGATCCGCCGGGGCCACTGACCACAAGGCCGGCAGCCCCGCGAGACCTTCACCGCCGCCTCGCCTGCGCCACACATGACCGCCCTGTTCCCTGGGGCACAGGGCGGTTGTGTGGGCACCGGCACCGTGCGTCGCGCTCAGCCGTGCCCGGAGACACGTGAGGGGCCGGCCGGGGACCGGTGGGATCAGTGCCCGGTGGAGCCCCCGTTGTCACGGCGGTCGAGTGCGCGCTGGAGGGCGGCTGCCGCGTTCTGGCGGTCGGACTCGCCCGAACGAGCGGCGCGGGCGGTGTGACGGACGCGGCGGACTGTCGTCTCGGCCATGGTGATCGACTCCTTGAAGCAAGAGGGATATCGATGCGCCGGAGGGGGCGGGGAGCGGGCGCCGCAGGGGTTGCCTGCTTCGGGCGCTGCTCACGACCGCCAGTCGCTGGGTCGAGCGAGACGTTCGGCTTCTTTCACGTTAGGGGAGCCGGTCCTGCCTGTCTGCACAATTACTCGGACTTCCTACTATCTGAGACGCGATCAAGGAACGGCGCAGAGCGCGACGCCCGCACGACCGGCCTCACGACCGGCCTCACGACCGGTCTCGGTCAGCGGTTGACGGCCTGGATTTCCTGCACCTTGATGGGCTGATCGTCGCCGTACGCACCGTCGGGAAGGGTGCCTCCCGCGCCTCCGCTCCCCGTCCAGCTGATCTTCCAGGTGGCGGTGGACCGCAGGTTGAAGGTGCCGCCGCCGGACGAGCGCTGATAGACCACCCCACAGGGCGGGGTCCGGTCGGCCTTGCCCGGCGCATAGGCCTCACCGATGGAACCGTGGACGACGGCACACCGGCCGGACGCCGGGAGTACCTGTGCGTCATCGGTGCCGGGGTCGAGGCTCAGCGAGTCCGCCCTGGCCGTGGTCGTCGCCTCGGCGTGGAAGCCGCCGACATCGAGGGAGGCGGTCACCGAAATCGGTTTGAAATCAGCCTTGTTCAGCCATGCCCAGGTCGGCAGGTTGACCTTGCTGGCACCGGCCGGGGCAAGACTGACCTTTGTCCCGGGAACCTGCATCTGCTGATAGGCCAGCCCGGCGAGCGTCTCGGGCTTGATGGCCTCGGGAACGTCGGGGGTCTCCCCGTTCTTGACCCAGAACGGGTCCCTGTCGCACTTCATCTGATCGGCGAGTGAGGCGTCGTCGTTGTACTGGGGCCCCCACCACATCCCCTCTTTCTCCTTGTCGATGTGGTAGTTGTCACCGGCGTACTGCTGGTTCTCGTGTGAGATGTCCCCGCGGACATCACTGGGGAGATCCGGGTCGTGAACGGCCGAGAAGTAGACGCCCTGCCGGAACTGCTGGAATTCGGTGGCTGACCACTCGGGCGCGTACCAGCAGGCGGGCGGCGTCCAGTTGGAGTCGGTGGACGCCAGGGGGCCTGCGTTGCCTCCGCTGCTGCCGGATGAGCTGTACTTGATGGATACCTGGGCGGCGATGGTCTGCTTGGGGCCCTTGGTGCCTTGGGAACCTGTAGTGGCCTTCCCGGCCGCAGGGTCCACTCCCGCCATGGCAGGATCACTGGCCAGCAGCAATGCTGAGACACACACCGTCGACACTACGAGCAGCCTGCGCACCTTCACCCCCTGCACTGAGTCGCGTCGCCCTGTACCTTGATTTCCTTGGCGCGCCAGAGTCCCTTGTTTGTCGCCGACGGCGTCATCCCGACCTGCCAGAAGGTGTAGTCACTGACACTCTCCGTGGTCCGGTGAGTTTTACCGCTCTTCACTTCCTTGCTATAGAACTTGCTGTCGTTGTCGCAGAATGTAGCCACGGCACTCTTTCCCCCCTTCACCAACTGAACCTTGGCACCGGTGTAGCGCCCCACCCCAGTCACGGTCAGGCCAAGTTCGATGTTCTTTGCGATCTGCTGCTTCGCATATTGCTGCGCGGGGCTTTGGTACTCTGAATAGAATTTGTAGGCGGAGTTATTCGCGTCCTGTTTCGTCACCCCGTACACAATGGAACGAACGAAGTTCTCGGCATCCGCCAGCGCTGCCTCCTGATCCGCATCGGACAGGCTCGTCCTGTCGAAGACAAGGCTGACGTCCGAGGGCAATTTCATCACCGGGCGGTCGATGCCGGACGCCTTACTCGGCGGAGGTGAACTCGGCGCCGCGGTCTTCTTCGCTCCCCCGTCATCCGCACCGGCAATCTTGTCGTTGTCCGACCCCTTGTCCCCACCCCCGCACCCGCTAAGCAACAGGGCAGCTGCCGCGGCGAGGGACACGGCGGCGGGCAGGACACGACTGCGGTTCACTGATAACTCCCGGTGAGGCAAGGGTTCTTCGGGTCTGGGGATCGTACTAGGACCGGCACTCCGCAGGGGCTCAGCCCATCCGCCCGGCGAGAAACCGCCGCTCGGTGTCGGCCTCGGCCTCCGTGACCTCCTTGGGGTGAGCGGCGCGCTGCCGCTGCACATCCGCGAGGAAGCCATGCGCCTGCCTGGACAGATCGGTGTTGGCTCCGTGCAGGTCGCTCCCCCAGGCCCGCGCGTTCTTCCCGACCCAGACTTCGCCCTTGCCGCCGGCCATCTGCTTGTCGGCCGCCTTGAGCGCGTCCGCGACGGAGGCGATGCCCTTGGACACCTCCTTGCAGAGAGCGTCCAGCTCCTGCCAGACAGGGCTGGGGACCTTCTTTTCCGACTTGTCAGCCATAAAGCCCTCCGCAGGCGTTTCGCGATGTCGACCGATTCACGACGAGGAATCCGGATCCGGAAAGCCAGAAGGAACCGGGGAGGCAGCAGCGTCCTTCGGGTCGTACTTGTCGCTCGACTGGCTGCCGTAGTCGCGGAGAAGCTCCTTCTTCGCATTCCCCACCGACGTACACGCACTTCGCGTCCACAGCGAGAACCGCGGCCCTTGGCCGGCTTCTCGTTGAAGGAATACGACCACGAGTGTCACGCCATGCGCCTTGGCCGAATAGGCCTTCTTGCCCGATGGGCGAAGATTCCAGCCCGCATCGCTCACTTTCTTCTGCAGTGAAGCCAGGAAGCTTGCATCACTTGCTTTCTGCGACCCCTCCACAAGAGGGGAATAAATTTCATACATGACCGATTTATCAACGCTGCCACCCGTACACTCAGTGAATCGACCGGATGCCGTCATACCCTCCTCCCCTACGGCACGGTAGATTTTCCAATACGATTCAGCTACCGGACGACGGGTCCGCCCCGCCTCTTTCTTACCGTCCGCAGCACTCGTCGAACCCCCTCCACATGCACTGAGGAGCGACGCGAGCGCCACAACCGAAACCCAGAGACTGCCATTTCGTTTCATTATGATGACGCTCCACTGAGGCGGGCCAGTTCAAGTTGGCTGTAGGTCTTCTCGGATGCGTTGGCGACACTCTTGTCGTTCAGCCACGCGTTGTAGGCCAATTTCTGCCCCGCGGATGCGCCGTCCACCAACTGTCCGGAATCATCAAGGAATTTCTTACCGTCACAGTACTGATCCGCGTACTGTCCGGGATGCCCCAGATCATGATTCTTCTTGAAACTCTCCTGGACGGCTGCAGAATACTCGTCACGCCACCCCTTGTACGGAGCCTTGTCCTTCTTCTCGTCCGCCTCATCCGGGTTCACATTCCCGATGAACACCGACAAGGCATAGTTGACGGCAGCTTTGGAAATATTGGCAGCAGCCTCGTTCGGCGCAAATGCGACTTCGATTCCCGCACCGGTCACAGCCGTCAACTGCCCCTGGATCGTAGAGTTCCATTTATCGGCCTTGGCCGAATCCTCGGCCTGCATCTGACCGAACACCTTCTTCGCCTCGGCGCCGAAGATCCCGTCGAGCATTCCCTTGGCCCGGGTCGCCTGTGCGTTGTCCGGGTTGTTGTCCAATATGTACTGACCCTGCTGGCTGCTCATGGCCATCATCGTGGTGGTGGCGTCCGGATTTCGCATCGCCTCGTCGATGAACGCCCGGAGATCGTCCTCGCCCACTGAGACATGTCCGGGCCCCGGGTCCGCCGGGGCGGGGTCGGTCAGGATGCTCTGAACGTCGTCCCAGTGATAGGTGACGATGTCGCCGAACGCTTTCTGGATCTCCGAGTGAGTGTGCTCGTCCGAATGGCCGGCGTAATACTTGATCAGCTTCTCCGAGTTGTCCGCCGCGACATTCTTGTCCGCACCCGGCCCGTCCAGCGTCCCCGCTCTGATGACCCCCGCGAACGCCTTCGCCTGATAGTCCGGCAATCCCCCGTGGTGGTCCGAGTCGTCCTTCATCCAGGCCGGAATCACGTCCATGTTGTCGTGCAGGAACTTGGTGGAGGCCGCCGGGTCGTTCCCCATCGCGTCCCAGACCTTCTCCCCGTACATGTAGTTGCCCGGCGCCAGGCACTGCTTGCCGAGGTTCGCCACCACGTCCGGCGGGAAGCTGGCGTGGCCGACGAGACCCGACAGGTGCTGGAGGTCCTCGTCGCCGTTCTCGTCCTTGAACGTGGTGCCGTTCCGCATGGCCGTGGCCACGGTGGTGGCCAGGACGGAGATACCGGCGTCCGGGTTGCCGGGGTCGTACATCATCGGGCCGTCCTGGAGCCGGTAGAGCGCCGTGTCGCCCAGTTCGTCCATCGCGGCCTTGCAGTAGTCCGGGTCCGTCTGGTTGGCCGCGAGCATCTTCATGTACTCGTCGAGGCCGATGTCGCCGTCCTTGTACGCCTTGGCATCCTTCTTCGCGGCCTTCTGGGCGGCGGCCTGGGTCTTGTACTTGCCCAAGTCGCCCGCCCCGGCCGCGACCATCCCCCCGCCGAGGCCCGCGTTCTTGTCGAGCTTCTCCTCGTCCATCGCCAGACTGTGGCGCCGCCGGAGCATGGGCAGTTCGCCGTGTGCCCAGGTGAGATGACCGGTCATCTTCGTGAGTCGGGTGGTGTCCATCTGGAGGCGGCGCGCATGGCTCATCCAGCTGTTGATGTGCGGCTGGCCCGCCGCGGCCCCGTCGCCCGAGTTGGTGTTGATCGACTTGATGAGGTCGCCGAGTCTGTCCGGGTTGATGCCCTGGAAATCCTTGCCGGCATCCGGATCCATCTGCATCCCCCTGTGGCGCTGTTCACGCATGTGAACTGATGATGAGGCGGGAGAGCGACGGCTGTGTGCATGGCTGACATTCCCCCCGGAGCCCATGACGCTATCTGTCGTGTCCATGGTTTCGCCAGTGCCAACGTCGTTCCCGCAGCCGTTCCTGCCGCCGGGCCCGCCACCGGAAAGCCCCGGCTTTGCACAGCTGCCGGAGCAATCCGGGGCTCCCCTCGTCATCATCGGGACCCGCTCGGGTGGTTGCGCGGGCTACCGCACCCCGGCGGCGTTCCTTCGGCGCAGGGCGAACACCAAGCAGCTACCGGCCGCCACCGCGGCGACGCCCGCGCCGGCGATCAGCGGAGTGGTGCTGGAGGAGCCGGTCGACGCCATCGTGCCGGTCCCGTCGCCACCCGATGCGGAGCTGCCCGACGTGGCCCCGGAGTCCGATGTACCCGTGCCTCCGGCGGACTGGGCGTGCAGGCCGCCCGACGTGTCCGTACCGCCGGTGCCCGAACCGCCGCTCGTTCCGGTGGCCGAACCGCCCGCCGATGAACCGCTGTCGGAGCCGCCCGATGAACCGGAGCCCGAGCTGGAGCCGGTCCCCGGACCCGTACCGGGGCCCGTGACGTCGACGGTGAGCTTCGCCTTGTCGTTGGCGGCGTTCTTGTCGAAGACCGGGTGGATGTCGTACACCGAGGTGGCCTTGACCTCGCTCGACGTGTCCTTCGCGCCCTTCTCTATCTTCAGCACGAACGGGTACGAGTGGAGCGACCCCACCTCGAAGATGTGGTCCGGGGGCAGGCAGACGTACTTCCGCTTGCCCGGCGCCGACGGTCCGCTGGGCCCGTCGATCCCGAAGGGCTGGCAGTCCTTGGGGACCTCGACGGCCGTCGTGCCCGCGGGGATGTCGACCATCACCGCGGGCTGGTCGTCGCTGGTGTTGTCGTCGATCCAGCCGGGGCCTTCGTTGCGCAGCCCCGCGGTGACCCTGACCTTGTCGCCCGGCTTGCCCTTCGCCGTGCCGCCGACCGCCGCCAGATCGGCCGTGTTGTCGGCGGTGACGGCCAGCGAGCGGTAGCTGAGGGCGGTCGATCCCGACTCCGGGTCACCGCCGGTGGTGCCCGTGCCGTACTCCACGTTCTCCATCAGCGCCTTCGGCAGCACCTTGAGTCCGATGGGCGTGGTGAAGTGCTGGCCGGGCGCGAGGACCTTGTCGAAGTGGCAGAGGGCAACGGAGACCTGGTCGCTGTCGGTGGAGTACGTACAGCCCGCCGCATGGCCGGGGAAGGACAGACCGCGCGTGATCCGCAGCCGCAGCGTGACACCGTCGGCAGGCGCGTCGCCCTGGTTGGTGAACGTCAGGGAATCCGTCCGGACCTCGCCCGGCTTCCACGGATCGCTGGAAAGCTCGGACACCACGAGAGCCGGGGCCGCCGCATCATCGGCGTGCGCCTGGACGGCCGGTGCGAGGGCTACGGCAAGCAGTGCGGCCGCGACGGCGGACACGGAGCTGATGCGCTGGCGCAAAGTGATTCTCCTGTGTGGATTCATGAATGCGTATCAGCACTTAGATGCTCGAACGACGGAAGAAGTTGCGCACGCACACCGGACCATCACCATTGCGGCACACCATCGCACAGGCATATCTCCGCCCCGCTCACACCGGATACGGCCGCTCCCCGGGCAGCAGCGCGGCGGCGCCCGGCGCGTCACCGGCCAGGACCAGCGCATGGATCCGGTGGACCAGCGGGGTCACATCGGTGATCGAAACGGTCCACTCGTCGGCGTACCGGCGGGCGGCGTCACCGGAGAGTCCCAGCTGCAGCGAGCGGTACGGCAGCGGCCTGAGCCACAGGTCGCGTTCCGGGTCCCACTGCACCCGAGCCGGGGACCGCTGCAACTCCCGCTTCCAGGCGGCCTGATCGGCGTGGACGGTCCGCTCGTACGAGGAGAGACAGGCGTGCCGCAGCGCCCAGTCGAACCCGGACCTGCTGATCTCGACGGCCAGTACGGTCTCCTGGCCCTCCTTCGCCGCCCAGCCGCAGCGGTACATCATCCACAGGAAGGAGGGCTTGATCCAGGTCATCCGGTCGCGCTTCCAAGCCGCGGGGAACCGTCCGTCCCGAGCCGCCGGCCGCCCGATGGACGGGGTGTACGCCTGGTAGACGGTGACCGTCGACTCGGTGTGCAGCGCGCGGACGCGGTGATCCGGTTCGGTCGCCGGCTCTGCGCCGGTGGCGCGCTGCGCGTCGGAGTGGTGCCGGGTGATCTGCTCTGTCATGCGGCAAGGGTGCGCCGTCACCGCCGGTGCGGGCCACCGGAATTACGGCCCGCACTCGGCGGCGGCACACCTCCGGGCGGAGGAGGCCGGGCTGGGCCGGACATGGAACCGCCCCCTCGCGGCGGGGGACCGGGAGGGGGCGGTGTCTCAGTGGGCGGGCCGGGGATCGGCCCCGGTGGGATCAGCCCTGGTGGGGGTAGGTGTACTCGGTCGGCGGGACCAGGGTCTCCTTGATGGCCCGGGTCAGGGTCCACCGCTGGAGGTTCTGGGGGGCGCCGGCCTTGTCGTTGGTGCCCGACGCGCGGCCACCGCCGAAGGGCTGCTGGCCGACGACGGCGCCGGTCGACTTGTCGTTGATGTAGAAGTTCCCCGCCGCGTAGCGCAGCTTCTCCATCGTGTGTGCGGCCGCCGCGCGGTCCGCCGCGATGACCGAGCCGGTCAGGGCGTAGTCGGACGCCGACTCCATCTGGTCGAGCATCGCGTCGTACGAGCCGGCCTTGCTGTCGTCGTAGACGTGGACGGCGAGGATCGGGCCGAAGTACTCGGTGGTGAAGACCTCGTTGGCCGGGTCGGTGCACTCGATGACCGTGGGCCGCACGAAGTAGCCGACGGAGTCGTCGTAGCTACCGCCCGCGACGACCGTGCAGGTCGGGTCGGACTTGGCCCGGTCGATCGCGGCCTTGTTCTTGGCGAACGCGCGGTCGTCGATGACGGCGCCCATGAAGTGCGACAGGTCGGTGACGTCACCCATGGTGATTCCGTCGACCTCGGCGGCGAACTCCTCGCGGAAGCCGCTGTTCCAGATCGAGGCGGGAACGTAGGCGCGCGAGGAGGCCGAGCACTTCTGGCCCTGGTACTCGAACGAGCCGCGGGTCAGCGCGGTCTTCAGCACGGCGCGGTCGGCGCTGGGGTGCGCCACCACGAAGTCCTTGCCGCCGGTCTCACCGACCAGACGCGGGTAGGTGCGGTACTTGCCGATGTTCTCGCCGACCGTCTTCCACAGGTACTGGAAGGTGGGCGTGGAGCCGGTGAAGTGGATACCGGCGAGGTCGCGGTGGTTCAGCGCGACCTCGGAGACCGCGACACCGTCACCCGTCACCAGGTTGATGACGCCCTTGGGGAGACCGGCCTCGGCCAGCAGCTCCATCAGCAGGACGGCCGCGTGGGTCTGCGTCGGGGACGGCTTCCAGACGACGACGTTGCCCATCAGCGCCGGGGCGGTCGGCAGGTTGCCCGCGATGGCCGTGAAGTTGAACGGCGTGATCGCGTAGACGAAGCCTTCGAGCGGCCGGTGGTCGAGCCGGTTCCAGACACCCGCGGAGTTGGCCGGGGGCTGCTCGGCCAGCAGGTCACGGGCGTACTTGACGTTGAAGCGCCAGAAGTCGACCAGCTCGCAGGGGGTGTCGATCTCGGCCTGCTGGGCCGTCTTGCCCTGGCCGAGCATGGTCGAGGCGGCCATCGTCTCGCGCCACGGGCCGGAGAGCAGTTCGGCGGCGCGCAGGATGATCGCGGCACGGTCGTCGAAGGACATCGCGCGCCAGGCGGGGGCAGCGGCCAGCGCGGCGTCGATCGCGTCCTGGGCGTCGGCCTGCGTGGCGTGCGCACCGGTGCCGATGACGGACTGGTGGTTGTGCGGCTGGACGACGGTGAACGTCTCGCCGCCACCCATCCGCTTCTCACCCGCGATGGTCATGGTGAGGTCGATGGGGTTGTCGGCCAGCTCCTTGAGCTTGGCTTCGAGCCGGGCGCGCTCCGGGGAGCCCGGCGCGTAGGAGTGGACCGGCTCGTTGACCGGAGCGGGGACCTGGGTCACAGCGTCCATGAGTGCCTTGTCTCCTTCATGTCTGAGGTGCGGTGGTCAGCGGGCAGGTCAGCCCTTGGTGAGCACGGAGCGGCCGAAGAACAGCAGGTTGGCCGGCTTCTCCGCGAGGCGCCGCATGAAATAGCCGTACCAGTCCGTGCCGTACGCCGTGTAGACGCGCATCCGGTGGCCCTCGGCCGCGAGCCGGATGTGCTCGTCGCTGCGGATGCCGTACAGCATCTGGAACTCGTACTCATCCAGTTTCCGCCCGGCCCTGCGGGCCAGCTCCTGGCCGATGGCGATCAGACGCGGGTCGTGGGACCCGATCATCGGGTAGCCGTCGCCGTCCATGAGGATCTTCAGGATCCGGACGTACGCCTTGTCGATCTCAGCCTTGACCTGGTACGCGACCGAGGCGGGCTCCTTGTAGGCGCCCTTCACGATACGGACCCGGCTGCCCGCGGCGGCGAGGCGCCGGGCGTCGCCCTCGGTGCGGAAGAGGTAGGCCTGGATGACACAGCCGGTCTGCGGGAAGTCCTTCCGCAGCTCCTCGTGGATGGCGAACATCGAGTCGAGCGTGGTGTGGTCCTCGGCATCAAGCGTAACCGTGGTGCCGATGGCGGCGGCGGCCTCGACGACCTGGCGGACGTTGGCGAGCGCCAGCTCGTGGCCGCCCTCCAGGCTCTGCCCGAACATCGACAGCTTGACCGACATCTCGGCCTTCTCACCCAGGCCGAGGTCCTTGAGCCGGCCGACCAGCTCCAGATAGGCGTCACGGGCGGCGGTGGCCTGCCCGGGGGTGGTGATGTCCTCGCCCACCACGTCGAGGGTGACCTCAAGGCCCTTGTCGGCGGCGTCCTCGATGACCGGAACGACCTGGTCGACCGTCTCACCGGCGATGAAGCGGTCGACGACCTGCTTGGTGCCCGGGGCGGCCGAAATGAACCGGCGCATCTTGTCACTGCGCGCCGCAGCGAGGATCACGGGAGCCAGCACGGGGCACCTCCAACCGAAAGTACGAACGAGGACCGTAGCGGCACGACCGAATCGGACCGGTACAGCACGGAGAACCACTTCGAAATCTAGGTACCGCCCCGGTGTTCTGCCATCGACAGCTGTCACGCATCCGTGGACTGGATCTCAGACATATGTCTGAAGGGGTGGGAGAATGTGGGGGTGAAAGGTGACTACCAGGAACTGGCCGACGAGATCTCGGCACTGCTCGGCGCCCCCGCGACGCTGGAGAACCGGGACTTCGGGCTGATCGCCTTCGGGGCGCACAACAGCGAGGACGACAGCGAGATGGACCCGGTCCGTACCCGCTCGATCCTCACCCGGCGGTCCACCCCGGCCGTCCGCTCCTGGTTCGAGGACTTCGGCATCACCCGCGCCACCGGCCCGGTCCGCATCCCCGCCGCCCCGGAGGCCGGTGTCTACCGTGGCCGGATCTGTCTGCCGGTACGCCATCGGGGCACCGTGTACGGATATGTGTGGCTGCTGGACTCCGACCCGGGCCCCACGGCCGCCCGGCTGGCAGCCGCGATGGAGGTGACCGCCCGCATCGGCGACCTGCTCTTCGACGAGGCGCAGGCGGGTGCCGGGCTCTCCCGGGAGTTCCGCGCGGTGCTCACCGCCGAGAGCGGCTGGCCGCGCGACATGGCGGTGGCCGCGCTGCGTACGGCGCTCGGACCGGGTGCGGACGGGCTGCACGCCATGGTGTGTGTGGTGCCCTGGCCCGACGAGGACCGCCCGGTGCGCCCCGTACCGGCCGCCGCCGCGCTCTGCACCCTGCCGGGGACGGGCCCCGGTGGGACTCCCGGCGTCGCGGAATCCGGTACGGGCGGCGGCGCGGCCGACGCCCTGCCCGCCGAGGGCGGTCCGTACGCTCTAGCCGCGCTGATCAGGGTGCGCAGCGCGGGCACCCTCGCGCCGGCCCTGAGCGCGGCGTCCCGGCTCGCGGAGCTGGCGGGCGCCGGGGCGACCGCCGGGGTGGCACCGGCCCGGCACGGTCTGGGCGAGCTGTCGGTTTCCTGGCGGGAGTCGGCGGCGGCCGCCCGCGCCGCGGCGGCCGAGCCACGGTTCGGCCCGGTCGCCGAGTGGGCGTCGATCGGCCCGTACCGCCTGCTGACGGCGCTCCCCCGGGGGCTGGCACAGGACCCGGTGGTACGGGACCTCACCGCGCCGTCCCATACCGAACTGGCGCACACCGCCGAGGTGTTCCTGGACTGCGCGGGCCAGGCCGGACGTACCGCGTCGGCGCTCGGCATCCACCGTCAGACCCTCTACTACCGCCTCACCCGCATCGAGCAGCTGACCGGCCTCGACCTGGACGAGGGCGAGGACCGGCTGCTGCTGCACATGGCGCTGAAGGGGAGCCGGCTGTAGCTGCCGCGGGTTCCGGCAGCCGGCTGTAACGGACGCAAGTTCCGGGATTCGCGAGCGCTTCCAGGTGATCATGAGCGCCGTGCTGTCAGGCACCGGCCCCGCCGTCCACCGGAAGCACCGCCCCGGTCACCATGGCGGCGCGGTCGCTGAGCAGCCACGCGGCGGCCTCCGCGACCTCGCGCGGCTCCGCCATCCGCCCCAGCGGGACCGACTTGGTCACCTGGGCCCTGATGCCGGGGGTTGCCGCCTCCCACGCGTCGATCATCTCGGTGTCGGTGCCGCCCGGGGTGATGCCGTTGACGCGGATACCGTCGCGGGCCCAGCTCACCGCGGCGGTCTCGGTGAGGCTGTTGAGCGCCCGCTTCATCGCGCCGTACGCCGGCAGGGCCGGGTTCGCGCGACGGCTGCCGATGCTCGATGTGTTGACGATGGCGCCACCGCCCCCACTCCGCATGAGGGCCGCCTGCGCGTTCATGGCCGTCCAGTGCGCGCGGAAGTTCACGGCGAACTGCTCGTCGATGTCCTCGTCGCTGGTGGTGTCGAGCGGGCCGGGCTGCTGGATCGCCGCACCGTTGTTGAAGGCCCCGTCCAGCTTCCCGTGCAGTTCCCCGACCCGGTCGACGGCCGCGCGGATACTCACGCGGTCGGCGAGGTCCATGGGGACGGCATGGGCGACGCCGCCGTCAGCGCGAATGCCGGTGACGATCCCGTCGAGGGCGCTCGTCCCACGGGCCGCGAGAACCACGGCCGCCCCTTCGCGGGCGAAGAGCCTGGCCGCCGCGGCGCCGATGCCGCGGCTGGCCCCGGTGATGAAGACGACCTTGCCGGTGAGCAGGCCGGCAGATGTGAAGTCCTTGGTGTTCGTCATGTCGGTGTTCGTCATGCCAACAGTCTTGGAGCGGCGGCCGGACCGGATACAGGCACAGGCTGTACCAGGAAGGGCCGCCGTACCCCGTGCACACTGGGGGCATGGACAAGCAGGAACTGGGCGCGTTCCTCCGCAGCCGCCGCGAGCGGCTCACGCCGCAGGACGTCGGTCTCCCCTCAGGACCGCGCAGGCGAACCCCCGGGCTCCGGCGGGAGGAGACCGCGGTCCTCGCGCACATCTCCACGGAGTACTACATCCGTCTGGAGCAGGGCCGCGCACCCCGGCCGTCCGGCGAGGTTCTCGCCGGGATCGCGAGTGCGCTGCGGCTCACGGACCCCGAGACCGACCACCTCCACGTCCTCGCGGGTACCGCGCGGATTCGTAACCGGAGGCACCAGCGTGATGTCCGGCCGAGCATCCTCGCACTCCTGGAGCGACTGCCGCAGACGGCGGGCCTGGTCGTGTCCGCGACGTTCGAGGTGCTCGCCTGGAACCGCCTCGCCGCCGCTCTCATGGAGGATTTCGCGGCCGTTCCCCCCGAGGAGCGCAACCTTGCCCGCCTTGCGTTCCTCGGGACGCGGCGGACCGGCCGCACTCTGTACGGGGTGTCCGACGTCTCCGAGTTCCGGCACAACGTCGTGCTGGAGCTGCGCGCCACCGCGGCCCGCTACCCGGCCGACCCCGATGTGACCGGCCTGGTCGGCGAACTCCGCGCGGGCAGCCCGGACTTCGCCCGGCTGTGGGAGCGGCACGAGGTGAAGGCCGCCCCGACACTCACCAAGACATTCCGCCATCCCGTCGTCGGCGAGATCACCGTGGACTGCGACAACCTCGCTCTCTCCGACCGCGACCAGCGCCTGGTGCTCTACAGCGCACCGCTGGGATCACCTGACGCCGAAGCACTGGCCCTGCTGAACGTGCTGGGCACCGAGGCCATCGACTACCAGCTGTAGCCGGCAGCGCTCATCTCGCGCGGAGCCCGCCGTCTGCCCGGGGCAGGCGGCTCGCGAAGCCGCGCTCCCTGCCGCGGCTCCGGCAGAAACGGCTCCCGCCTCTCCCGCCGTACGGGCTCAGTCAGGCGGGCATGTAGCCGCGGGCCCTCAGGAGGTGCCGGACGACGTCCGTGAAGGCGCGGGAGGCGGCGCTCCGGTATCCGCTCTCGCGCCGGAGGAGCGCCACGGTGCGCCGCGGAAGGGGCGGTTCCAGCGGGACGGGGTGGAGGTGCGGGTGGTCATGGGTGATGGCGTCGGGCAGGACGGTGGCCAGCGCGGTGCGCCGGACGATCTCGGTGAGCGCCTGGATGGAGTTGGCCTCCACCATGATGCGGGGGCTGACCCGCTGCCCGGCGAAGTAGGCGTCGATGTGGCCGCGGGTGGCGAAGTCGTCGCTGAGCAGGGCCAGATGGCGCTCGGCGAGGGCCCCGACGGGCAGCGGCCCGCCACCTTCCGTACCGGGACTGCCGGTGACCAGGCTGAGGGTCTCGGTGAAGAGGGGAGTCGCGGCGATACCGGGCAGATGCGGGCCGTCGAAGGCGATTCCCAGGTCGAGTGCGTCGGCGAGCAGGGCGGACTCGATGTGATCCTGCGTCATCTCCTTTACGTCCAGGGCGATACCGGGATGGCGGGTGTGCACTTCGGCGACCAGGGGCCCGACCAGATACGCGGTGAAGGTCGGGGTCACCGCGAGCCGAAGGCTGCCCCGGGAGAGGTCCTGGACATCGGCGACGGCCCGTTCACCGGCCGCCAGGTCTCGCAGCGCCCGGCGTGCGTAGTGCGCGTACGCCTCGCCCGCGTCGGTGAGACAGACGGCGCGGCCGGTACGGTCCAGCAGCTGCACCCCCACACCGCGCTCCAGCTGCTTGATCTGCTGGGAGAGGGTCGGCTGTGAGATCCGCAGGTCCTCGGCGGCGCGGGTGAAGCTGCCGTGCTCGGCCACGGCGAGCAGATAGCGGAGATGACGCAGTTCCAGGGCCATGTCTCCCACTGTAGACGCCGTTATAGATGTCATCGATAGAAATGATGGCCAGTACGTCTTGGACGCTATAGCCACAGGTCGTGCACGCTGGATTCCGACCGGCCCACGGGGCCCGGCGTCCATCGAAAGGAGTGGCCATGGGCGGCCTCGCCGAAGGAGTACGGCGCTTCAAGCGGGACATCTTTCCCCCCAGGGCGGAGCTCTTCGCCCACTTGGCGGGCCATCACCGCCCGACGGCACTGTTCATCGGCTGCTCCGACGCCCGCGTCGTGCCGGAGCTGATCTGCGCCAGCGAACCGGGCGAGCTGTTCGTGATCCGCACGGCGGGCAACCTCGTTCCCGCCCACGGGTCCGGCGCCGCCGACGGGATCGCGGCGAGCATCGAGTACGCCGTCGCGGTGCTGGGCGTCTCCGACATCGTGGTCTGCGGGCACTCCGCCTGCGGCGCGATGACCGCCCTGGCCGAGGGCCACGACCTGACCGGCGCTCCGGCGGTCGCCGACTGGCTGCGGCAGGCGGACCTCTCCCCCGCGGCCGGCCCCACCACGGCCACGCCCCGCCCGGGAGCGGGAGCGGAAGCCGTGGACACGCTGATCCGGCGGAACGTGCTCGCGCAACTGGCGAACCTGGCCGCCCACCCCCCGGTGGCCCGCGCCCTCGCCACCGGCACGGTCGCCCTGCACGGCTGGGTCTACTCCATCGCCACCGGCACCGTCGAAGAGCTCGACCCCGTGACCGGCCGCGGCACCGCCCTGGCCGCCTGACCCCGTACACCCCTGGCACCCGGCCGCCGTGGCACGCGCCCGGATTCGCCGTCCACCCGCTCATGACCCGCCGCAGCCGGGCTCCCGGGAAGCGGCACACAGAACACCGAGAGGTACCAAGCTCATGACCCATGCCCAGCTGGACCCCACCGCCCGTCAGGACCTGGCCGTCGCCGCCGTCGAGGCCAAGATCCGCAAGGACCTGACCTGGCAGCAGATCGCCGACGCGGCAGGGCTGTCCCCGGCCTTCACCACCGCCGCCGTACTCGGCCAGCACGCCCTGCCCGCCGAGGCGGCGCAGTCCGTCGCCGGGCTGCTCGGTCTGGACGACGACGCGGTGACGCTGCTCCAGACCATTCCGGCCCGGGGCTCGATCCCCGGCGGCATCCCGACCGACCCGACGATCTACCGCTTCTACGAAATGCTGCAGGTCTACGGCACCACGCTCAAGGCGCTGGTCCACGAACAGTTCGGCGACGGCATCATCAGCGCGATCAACTTCAAGCTCGACGTGCGGAAGGTCGCCGACCCGGAGGGCGGCGAGCGCGCCATCATCACCCTGGACGGCAAGTACCTGCCCACCAAGCCCTTCTGAGCAGCGGGATCCGGTCCCCGTCCGCCACCCCCGCACACACCCGCGTTCACATCCCGGAGGAATCCTCATGGACTTCGCCCAGCGCACCATCGACCTCGCCCGGCAGAACGTCGCCGACGGCGGCCGGCCGTTCGCGACCGTCATCGTCAAGGACGGCGCCGTCCTCGCCGAGAGCCCCAACAAGGTCGCCCAGACCAACGACCCGACGGCCCACGCCGAGGTCCTCGCCATCCGTGAGGCATGCGTGAAACTGGGCACGGAGCACCTGGCGGGCGCCACCATCTACGTCCTCGCCCACCCCTGCCCGATGTGCCTCGGGGCGCTGTACTACTGCTCCCCCGACGAGGTGGTCTTCCTCACCACCCGCGATGCCTACGAGCCGCACTATGTCGACGACCGCAAGTACTTCGAACTCGACACCTTCTACGGCGAGTTCGCCAAGGACTACACCGAGCGCCGGCTGCCCATGCGCCACGAGTCGCACGACGGCGCGGTCGATGTCTACCGGTACTGGCAGGAGCTGAACGGCGGCGAACGCCGGGTGGCCGGAGCCCCCACCGCCGGCTGACGCCCCCACACCGGCCGAACGGGCGGCGGGGACCGGTCCATCCACGGGCCGGTCCCCGCCGCCCGTTCCGTCCGCTGCACGCCGTCCGGCCCGGATGACCGAGTCGCGTGGTCGGCCCCGGACGGCCGAGTCGCGGTATCCGGTCCGGGCAGTCGAGTCAGCCGGTCCGGTCGTCTCCGGTGATCGCCCGCAGTCCGTCCACGAGGTCCCGCGCGGAGGGGGCCGTCGCCGGATCCACCAGCCACTGCATCATCACCCCGGCGAGCAGCGCCTGGTAGACGAGACCGGCCGTCCGGGCCTTCTCCGGCTCGGCCTCCTCGTCGATGCCCTGGAAGTTCTGCGCGAGTCCGGTGCGGCCCTCCTGCTGCGGCCCGGCGATGGCCTTGCGCAGCTCGGGATCGTCCTCGACCCGCGAGATCACTTCGAGCTGGAGCTGCCAGAGTGCCCGGCTGTCCTCGTAGGAACCGATGACCTTGCCCCACACCGCCTCGAAGCGCTCGTACGGATCGGTGATGGCCGAGGGGTCGACCCCGGAGTCCTCGCCGACCGCGTCGCCCCACTCCTCGGTCACCTTGAGGAAGGCCAGGTTGAGCAGGGCCTCCTTGGAACCGTAGTGGTAGCCGATGGAGGCCAGATTCGTACCGGAGGCGGCGACGATGTCGCGGGCCGTCGTCCGCGCGTACCCCTTTTCGAGGAGGCAGCGCTTGGCGCCTTCGAGCAGATCCTCACGATGTCCCATGACAGCAGCGTACCCGGCTCATAGACGCCTGTGTAAGACATGCGTCTATGAGCCGGGTACGGCGGTGACGAGCGGAGATCAGTCGGTCAGGTCGACCGAACGGGCCGAGGCGGCGCCGATCTCGTCGGAGATCTCGGCGAGCACGGCCGGCGGTACGGTGTCGTCGACGGTCAGGACGACCAGCGCCTCGCCGCCCACCGCGGCCCGCGAGACCTGCATACCGGCGATGTTCAGCCCGGCCTCACCGAGGATCTTGCCGACGGCGCCCACCACTCCGGGACGGTCCGCGTAGCGCAGCACGACCATGTGGTCGGAGAGCGCGACATCCACGTCGTACGCACCGACGGAGACGATCTTCTGGAGGTTCTTCGGACCGGCCAGCGTGCCGGAGACCGAGACCTCCTCGCCGTCCGCGAGGGTTCCGCGGACGGTGACGACATTGCGGTGGTCGGGCGACTCGGAGCTGGTCGTCAGGCGGACCTCGACACCGCGCTCCTGCGCGAAGAGCGGAGCGTTGACATAGCTCACGGTCTCGTCCACGACATCCTCGAACACGCCCTTGAGCGCGGAGAGTTCGAGCACCTTGACGTCGTGCTGGGTGATCTCGCCGTACACCTCGACATCGAGCCGGGCCGCGACCTCGCCCGCCAGCGCGGTGAAGATCCGGCCGAGCTTCTCGGCGAGCGGCAGCCCCGGGCGGACGTCCTCGGCGATCACGCCGCCCTGGACGTTGACCGCGTCCGGGACCAACTCCCCGGCGAGCGCGAGCCGTACGGACTTGGCGACCGCGACACCCGCCTTCTCCTGCGCCTCGTCCGTGGAGGCACCGAGGTGCGGGGTGCAGACCACCTGGTCGAACTGGAAGAGCGGGGAGTCCGTGCAGGGCTCCTTCGCGTACACATCCAGACCGGCACCGGCGACGCGGCCCTCCTTGAGCGCGGAGGCGAGCGCCTCCTCGTCGACGATCCCGCCCCGCGCGGCGTTGACGATCCGGACGTGCGGCTGCACCTTGTGCAGCGCCTCGTCGCCGATCAGGCCGATCGTCTCGGGGGTCTTGGGGAGGTGAACGGTGATGAAGTCCGCGACTTCGAGGAGTTCGTCGAGCGAGAGGAGCTTGACGCCCATCTGGGCTGCGCGCGCGGGCTGTACATAGGGGTCGTAGGCGACGATCTTCATGCCGAAGGCCGACATGCGCTGCGCGACCAGGACACCGATCCGGCCGAGGCCGACGACGCCGAGGGTCTTCTCGCTCAGCTCGACACCGGTGTACTTCGAACGCTTCCACTCGCCGTTCTTGAGCGCGCTGTTGGCCTGCGGGATGTTGCGCGCGGTGGCGACCAGCAGACCGCAGGCGAGCTCGGCGGCGGTGACGATGTTGGAGGTCGGTGCGTTCACGACCATGACGCCGGCCTTGGTGGCGGCCGAGACGTCGACGTTGTCCAGGCCGACACCGGCACGGGCGACGATCTTCAGCTTCTTGGCCGCGGCGACGGCCTCGGCGTCGACCTTGGTCGCCGAGCGCACCAGGATCGCGTCCACATCGGCGATGGCGGGCAGCAGCTCCGCGCGGTCGGCGCCGTTGCAGTGCCGGACCTCGAAGTCGGGTCCCAGCGCGTCCACCGTGGCGGGCGACAGCTCTTCAGCGATGAGTACGACAGGTTTCGAGCTCACGTAGTCCTCACAAGTCCGTTGCGGAGGGCCGTCCCGACGGCCGCAGGCGGAGGGGCTGGGCGCGTGGAAGACGCACGACGCTGTGGGCCTGACGCGTATGTTCTGAGCAGTGTAGTGGCGTTGCGGCCCACTTATTCCGCCAGTACGGAAGGATCACCCGTACGTGGTTGGCCGCGGTGGACAGGGGGCCGTTCCGCACCGGAAGGCCCCCTGTCCTCATGGCTTATGCGTCGTCGTTGTCGACCCAGCTCATGAGCTTGCGGAGCTCCTTGCCCGTGGTCTCCAGCAGGTGGTCCGCGTCGGCCTTCTTGTACTCGTTGTACTTCTTCAGACCGCCGTGGTACTCGTCCATCCAGTTCTTGGCGAACGTACCGTCCTGGATCTCACCGAGGATCTTCTTCATCTCGGCCTTGGTCTGGTCCGTGATGATGCGCGGGCCGCTGACGTAGTCGCCCCACTCGGCGGTCTCGGAGATCGACCAGCGCATCTTCTCCAGGCCGCCCTCGTACATGAGGTCCACGATCAGCTTGAGCTCGTGGAGGCACTCGAAGTACGCGATCTCCGGCTGGTAGCCGGCCTCGGTGAGGGTCTCGAAGCCCGCCTTGACCAGAGCGGCGGTGCCGCCGCAGAGCACGGCCTGCTCGCCGAAGAGGTCGGTCTCGGTCTCCTCGGTGAAGGTCGTCTTGATGACGCCGGCGCGGGTGCCGCCGATGCCCTTCGCGTAGGAGAGCGCCAGTTCCAGGCCCTTGCCCGACGCGTCCTGCTCGACGGCCACGATGCACGGAACGCCGCGGCCCTCCTCGTACTGACGGCGGACCAGGTGACCCGGGCCCTTCGGGGCGACCATGCAGACGTCGACGTTGGCCGGCGGCTTGATGAAGTCGAAGCGGATGTTCAGACCGTGGCCGAAGAACAGCGCGTCGCCGTCCTTCAGGTTGTCCTTGATGGACTCCTCGTAGACCTGGGCCTGGATCGGGTCCGGGACGAGGATCATGATGACGTCGGCCTCGGCGGACGCCTCGGCGGGGGTCACCACGCGCAGGCCCTGCTCCTCGGCCTTGGCCTTGGACTTGGAGCCCTCGTGCAGACCGACACGGACGTCGACACCCGAGTCACGCAGCGACAGCGCGTGGGCGTGGCCCTGGCTGCCGTATCCGATGACTGCGACCTTGCGGCCCTGGATGATCGACAGGTCGGCATCGTCGTCGTAGAAAAGCTCGGCCACTGGGATATCTCCTTGGTGTGCAGGTGTTACGGCCCACCGTACGGCGGGCGGGTGAGGGAAGGTTTTCGGGTCTCGCCATGCGAGCGGCCGGGCGCCGCGCGCACGGCTGGGGCCGCCGGGTGCCCAACGGCTCGGCGGGCACCCGGGGGCCGCTCAGGCGCTGCGTTCGAGCGCCCGCAGGCTGCGGTCGGTGATGGAGCGCGCGCCGCGGCCTATGGCGATCGACCCGGACTGGACGAGCTCCTTGATGCCGTACTGCTCCAGCATCTTCAGCATCGCGTCCAGCTTGTCGGTCCCTCCGGTGGCCTCGATGGTCACGGCCTCCGGTGAGACGTCCACGGTCTTGGCGCGGAACAGCTGGACGATCTCGGTGATCTGGGAGCGGGTCTCGTTGTCGGCGCGGACCTTCACCAGGACGAGCTCGCGCTGGATCGCAGCGCCGGGCTCGAGTTCGACGATCTTCAGGACGTTGACCAGCTTGTTGAGCTGCTTCGTCACCTGCTCCAGCGGCAGGTCTTCGACACTCACCACAATGGTGATGCGGGAGATGTCGGGGTGTTCGGTGACGCCCACGGCGAGCGAGTCGATGTTGAAGCCGCGGCGGGAGAACAGGGCGGCGATCCGGGCGAGGATGCCCGGTGTGTTCTCGACCAGGACGGAGAGCGTGTGCTTGGTGGACATGTCGTCGGTCTCTCTCTGTCTCAGTTCTCTTCGCTGTCGCCGAAGTCGGGGCGGACACCGCGGGCGGCCATGACCTCGTCGTTGGAGGTACCGGCGGCCACCATGGGCCAGACCATCGCGTCCTCGTGGACGATGAAGTCGACCACGACCGGGCGGTCGTTGATGGCGTTCGCCTCGGCGATGACCTTGTCCAGGTCCTCGGGGCGCTCGCAGCGCAGCGCCACACAGCCCATGGCCTCGGAGAGCTTCACGAAGTCCGGGATGCGGGTGCCGCCGCTCCCCTTGCCGTCCGCCGCGACGCCGTCGGCGCCGGGGCCGGAGTGCAGCACCGTGTTGGAGTAGCGCTGGTTGTAGAAGAGGGTCTGCCACTGGCGGACCATGCCGAGGGCGCCGTTGTTGATGATGGCGACCTTGATCGGGATGTTGTTGAGCGCGCAGGTGGTCAGTTCCTGATTGGTCATCTGGAAGCAGCCGTCACCGTCGATCGCCCAGACCATCCGGTCCGGCATGCCGGCCTTGGCGCCCATCGCGGCCGGGACCGCGTAGCCCATCGTTCCGGCGCCGCCGGAGTTCAGCCAGGTGGCGGGCTGCTCGTACTGGATGAAGTGCGAGGCCCACATCTGGTGCTGGCCGACGCCCGCCGCGAAGATCGTGTCCGCGTCGGCGGCACGGCCGATACGCTCGATGACCTGCTGCGGCGAGAGGCTGCCGTCCTCGGGCAGGTCGTAGCCGAGCGGGTAGGTGTCGCGCCAGCGGTTCAGGTCCGTCCACCAGTCCGCGTACCGCTTCTGGGCGGCGGCGCCCATGGTGCCCTCGGTGTGCTCGGCCTGGACGGCCTGCACCAGGTCGGCGATGACCTCCCGGGCATCCCCGACGATCGGGACGTCCACCAGGCGGTTCTTGCCGATCTCGGCGGGGTCGACGTCCGCGTGGATGACCTTGGCGTCCGGCGCGAAGCTGTCGAGCTTGCCGGTGACCCGGTCGTCGAAGCGGGTGCCGAGCGCGATCAGCAGGTCTGACTTCTGCAGTGCGGTCACCGCGGTCACCGCACCGTGCATCCCGGGCATGCCCACATGCTGCGGGTGGCTGTCGGGGAACGCGCCGAGCGCCATCAGCGTGGTGGAGACCGGTGCCCCGGTCAGCTCGGCGAGCACCTTGAGCTCCGCGGTGGCGTGCGCCTTGATGACACCGCCGCCGACGTACAGCACCGGGCGCTTCGACTGCGCGATCAGCCGGGCGGCCTCACGGATCTGCTTGGCGTGCGGCTTGGTGACCGGCCGGTAGCCGGGCAGCTCCTGCTGCGGCGGCCAGGAGAACGTCGTCTGCGCCTGCAGGGCGTCCTTGGCGATGTCCACCAGCACCGGGCCCGGGCGTCCGGTCGCGGCGACGTGGAACGCCTCGGCGATCACTCGCGGGATGTCGGCCGCGTCGGTGACCAGCCAGTTGTGCTTGGTGATCGGCATTGTGATGCCGCAGATGTCCGCCTCCTGGAAGGCGTCCGTACCGATCGAGGCGGCAGCCACCTGCCCGGTGATCGCGACCAGCGGGACCGAGTCCATGTGCGCGTCGGCGATCGGCGTGACCAGGTTGGTGGCGCCCGGACCCGACGTGGCCATGCACACCCCGACCTTGCCGGTGGCCTGTGCGTAACCGGTGGCCGCGTGGCCCGCGCCCTGCTCGTGCCTGACCAGGATGTGGCGCACCCGGGTGGAGTCCATCATCGGGTCGTACGCCGGGAGGATCGCACCACCGGGGATGCCGAATACCGTATCGGCGCCGACTTCCTCAAGAGAACGGATGAGGGACTGCGCGCCCGTGACGTGCTCGACGGTGGCGGACGACGGTCCGCCGTTACGGGCCCGCGGCTGCGGGTGGTGGGCCCCGGTGGCCTGCTCGGTCATCGGCATTCTCTTCTCGAAGCTGAGGGTTTTTGCGGGGATTTTCACGGTGTTCGGATGGTGCTGGTGCAACAAAAAACCCCCCGTGCCGTGAGGCAAGCGAGGGGAGCGCGTCGGGTGCGTTGAGCGGAGCTGGTGAGGAGCTCTGCTTCAGCCGACGCGCTTTCCAAGTACGAGAATTCGGGTGGTCATGGCACTGACCTTCCTCCCGGCCCCTGCTTACTGTCAAGTGGGTGGGACGGGCGTCTCATTATTTGAACCAGCGAAGGACCGCGTCCCCCGTGTTCCGAGCAGGACCGGCCTGGCCGTGCCGCCCGGCAGGGGGAAGCGCGAACGGCTCAGGGAGCGGCGCAGCCGGTACTCGTCGAGCGGCCCGGAGAACGCCATGCCCTGCCCGTGCGTACACCCCATCGAGCGCAGCGCGCTCACCTGTTCGGGTAAGTCGACCCCGTCCGCGACGGACTGCATGCCCAGGTCGCAGGCGATGCGCAGCAGCCCACTGGTGATCTTGTGCAGCCGCGCCGACTCCACGACCCCATCGACCAGCCCGCGGTCCAGTTTGAGTACGTCGACGGGGAGCCGCCGAAGGGCGTTTATCGCGGCGTAGCCCCGGCCGAACCCGTCCAGGGCGATGCGCACACCATGTCTGCGCAGGACCATCAGACGGCGCTCCAGCTCCTCGAAGGGGATCCGCGGATCGCTGTCGGCGATCTCGATGACCAGGGCGCCGGAGGGCAGCGCGTGCCGGGTGAGGAGCGCCTCGATGGACCCGAGGGGCATGGACCTGTCCAGCAGCCTGCGGGCGGAGAGGCGCACGGCCACCGGCACCTGGTGCCCGGCGACCCCACGGTCGGCGGCCTGTTCGACGGCCTCCTCCAGCAGCCAGCGGCCCAGCTCACCGGTGCGGGCGCCCTCGGCCATGTCCCCGGTCTCCTGGACCTGGAGGAACTCCGCCGGGGTGAAGAGGATGCCCTGGGTCGACCGCCAGCGCGCCTGGGCGGCGACGGCGGCGATCCGGCCGGTGGTGAGATTCACCACCGGCTGGTGCAGCAGGGCGAATTCGCCGTCGTGCAGCGCGGAGCGGAGGCGGGCGGTCAGTTCGGTCCTGCGGACGACCTCGGCCTGCATCTGCGGTGCGTAGAGCTCGACGCGGTTCTTGCCGCCGGCCTTCGCCCGGTACATGGCGAGGTCGGCGTTGCGCATCAGGTCGGTCGGGGTGATGCCCGGCTCCGCGAAGGCGACACCGATGGAGGCCGCGACCCGCACCTCGCTGCCCTCGATCCGGTACGGCTCGGAGAGCCGCAGCCGCAGCCGGTCGGCGATCTCGTGGACCTGGCACTCGCGGGCGGGCTGGTCCCGGCCGCCGTTGCCGATGATCAGCGCCGCGAACTCGTCGCCGCCGAGCCGGGCCGCCGTGTCCGCGGCCCGGACCGATTCCTGGAGGCGGCGGGCCGCCTGGATCAGCAGCTCGTCCCCGGCCTGGTGACCGATGGTGTCGTTCACCGCCTTGAATCCGTCCAGGTCGATGAAGAGCACCGCCGTGCCGTGGTCCGTCGCCCTGCGCCCGACGAGCGCCTTGCGGACCCGGTCGGTGAAGAGCGCACGGTTGGGCAGATCGGTGAGCGGATCGTGCTCGGCGTTGTGCTGCAACTGCGCCTGGAGCCTGACTCGTTCGGTCACGTCCCTGCTGTTGAAGATCAGGCCGCCCTGGTGGCGGTTGACCGTGGACTCGACATTGAGCCAGTCGCCGGTGCCCGACCGGAAGCGGCATTCGATCCGGGTGGTGGGCTCGGTGGCGGGCGATGCGGCCAGAAACCGCCGCACCTCGTGGACGACGCGCCCCAGATCCTCGGAGTGGATGAGCGAGGCGAGCTCCGAGCCGATGAGCTCCTCGGCGTCCCGCCCGTAGACGCCTGAGGCGGCGGGGCTGACGTACCGCAGGATGCCGGTGGGCGCGGCGATCATGATGACATCGCTCGACCCCTGCACCAGGGAGCGGAAGTGGTTCTCCTTCTGGGCCAGCTCATGGGTGAGCGCGATGTTGTCGACGAGCATGATGCCCTGTCGTACGACCAGGGCGAGCACGACCGTACAGCCGGTGAAGACGACCACCCGGTCCACTCTGCGGCCGTCGATCACGTTGTCGAGGATGCCGAGGGTGCAGACCGCCGCGGCGAGATACGGCGTGAGGGCGGCGAGCGATCCGGCGATCGGGCGGCTCAGATGGCCCGCGTGGCGGATTCCCCGCTCCACGGGCACCGGGTCCGTCCCGGTGAAGCCGCTGGCTCCCCGCCGCGCCGCCCACGGGGCGTACGCGAGGAGCAGCGACCCCGCGAACCAGCCGGCGTCGAGCAACTGGCCCGAGTGGTAACTCGCGCGCAACAGGGGCGAGGTGAACAGGGCATCGGAGAGGACGGTCAGCGCGAGCCCGGCGATGGCGGTGTTGATCGCGGATCGGTTGGCGTTGGACCTGCGGAAGTGCAGGGCGAGCACCATGGACACCAGGACGATGTCCAGGAGCGGGTAGGCGAGCGAGAGGGCCGCGTGGGCCACGCTCTCGTGCTTGCCCTCCAGCCGCGTGGTGTGCGCGAGCGCGAGGCTCCAGGAGAGCGTCAGCAGTGAGCCGCCGATGAGCCAGGCGTCCAGCACCAGGCAGACCCAACCGGCCCGGGTGACGGGGCGCTTGGCGAGCACCAGCAGCCCCACGATGGCAGGCGGCGCGAAGCAGAGGAAGAAGAGGTCGGCGAGGGACGGACTGGGCACCGGCACCTGCAGGATGACCTCGTACCAGCCCCAGACCCCGTTCCCCAGCGCGGCCATCGCGGAGGAGACCGAGAAGAGCAGCCAGGCGGGCCGGAACCTGATCTCCCGGGTACGCGCGTAGAGGAAGCAGGAGACCGCTGCCAGGGCTGCGGCGAAGCTGAGGCCGAAGTCACCCATCACGAGGGCCAGTTGTGTGGAGCCCCAGTCGAACGCGGAGCCGACGGCATATCCTCCGCACACCAGGGCGAGGAGCAACTGGGAGAGCAGGCCCGCCGGACCGCCGGAGGCCGGCCGCCGGGCAAGCAGCGCCCCCGGCGCACTCACCGCTCCTCCCCCGGAGGCACCAACGGCGGCATCGCACCGCATGGGCCCGTTCTGCACAGGGTGGTCCGCCGGGGACGCCGTCGATGGCCCCACCGCGTCAGCTGGTTCGTCCATTGGCCGTGCATCGCCCGTCGCCCCCTCGGAATCTGTACGCTCCCCCGCACCGTGACCTTGCCCGGCGGAGCCCCCAACCGGACGATACACCAGTACCGTCACTCAGGGACATAGCGTCTCTACGCTCCGTTACGAGTAGGAGAGTTGTGGACACACTGCGCATCCGAACGCCTGCAGAACGCGCCTATTCGGTCGTCATTACGACATTCTCCGGCTGCTGACCCGCCGCGAACCGGGTCAGCTGCGAGGCCAGCAGCCGCTTGGCGCGGGGGGTGAACGCCGAGGTGGCACCGCCCGCGTGGGGGCTGATGAGGCAGCCGGGCGCGTGCCACAACGGGTGTCCGGCGGGCAGCGGTTCGGGGTCCGTGACGTCGAGGGCCGCGCGCAGCCGTTCCGTCTCCAGCTCGGCGAGGAGCGCCTCGGTGTCGACGACGGGGCCGCGCGCGACGTTCACCAGCAGCGCGCCGTCCTTCATGCCCGCCAGGAAGTCCGCGTCCACCAGCCCCCTGGTCTGTTCGGTGAGCGGCGTGGAGAGGACGACGACGTCCGCGCCCGGCAGCAGCTCCGACAGTTCGTTGAATGCGTGCACTTGACCGCGCTCCGTAGTGCGAGAGGAGCGCGCGACGCGCACCACCCGCGCACACTCGAAGGGAACGAGCCGGTCCTCGATCGCGGCGCCGATCGACCCGTACCCCACGATCAGTACCGTCCCGTCGGCGAGCGCGGGCCGGAAACCGGACCGCCAGTCCTCACTCTGCTGACCGCGAACGAAATCGGGTATCCCGCGCAGCGAGGCCAGCATCAGGGTGAGGGCGAGTTCGGCGGTGGACGCCTCGTGCACACCACGCGCGTTGCAGAGCCGGACGCCGGCGTGGAGGCCGCCCAGGCCCTGCCGTACGTCGTCGACACCGGCCGTGAGGGTCTGTACGACGCGCACACGCGTCATCTCGCCGAGCGGGCGCAGCGCGACCTCCGTGCCCTTCATGTAGGGGACCACGTAATAGGCGCAGTCGGCGGGGTCGGCGGGGTACTGCGGACCGCCGTCCCAGAACCGGTAACGGAGCTTGTCGGGCAGGCCGTCGATCTCGTCGGGCGGGAAGGGGAGCCACACATCAGCAGTCATGATCCGGAGGTTAGTTTGGGGGACGGGAAGAGGGAGGATGCGGCCAGGTGGAGCGCAGGACAATCGGGGCGGCAGCGCTCGAAGTGGGCGCTATCGGGCTCGGCTGTATGCCGATGAGCTGGGCGTACACCAGCTCTCAGCAACGCGGGGACCGTTCGCTGCGCGCCGTGCACGCCGCACTCGACGCCGGCTCGACCCTGCTCGACACAGCCGACATGTACGGCCCGTTCACCAATGAACTGCTGCTGGGCCGGGTCCTGAGGGAGCGCCGGGCCGATGTCTTCCTCTCCACCAAGTGTGGCCTCCTGGCGGGCGAACAGCACATCGTGGCCAACGGCAGACCCGGTTATATACGCCGGGCCTGCGATGCCTCGCTGCGGCGGCTGCAGACCGATGTGATCGACCTCTACCAGCTGCACAGGGCCGATCCCGAGGTGCCGGTCGAGGAGACCTGGGGGGCCATGGCCGAACTGGTAGCGGCGGGAAAGGTGCGGGCCCTCGGTTTCTGCGCGGTGGGAGCGCGCGCCTCCCGGCGCTCCGGCGCCCGCCTGCACGACGGGACGGTCCGGCAGCTGGACCGGGTGCAGCAGGTTTTCCCGGTGAGCGCCGTGCAGGCCGAACTCTCGGTGTGGTCCCGGGACGCTCTCGACACCCTGCTGCCGTGGTGCGAGGCGCGTGGGGTGGGGTTCCTGGCCGCGATGCCGCTGGGGAACGGTTTCCTCACGGGCACCCTCACCCCGGGGCAGGGCTTCGAGCCCGATGATGTGCGGGCCAGGCATCCGCGGTTCACGGCCGAGATGATGGCGGCGAACCAGCCCGTGGTGGCGGGGCTGCGGCGGATCGCGGACCGGCTCGGGGCGACCCCGGCCCAGGTGGCGCTGGCCTGGGTGCTGAGGCAGGGGCCGCAGGTGGTGCCGGTGCCGGGGACCAAGCAGGAGCAGTGGGCCACGGAGAACGCCCGCGCCGCGGAACTGGCGCCGACGGCGGAGGATCTCGCGGAGATCGCGGAGCTGCCGCCCGCACGCGGCTCCTGGGACTGAGACGGCCCGTGGCCGGTGCACCCGGACGGGGCCCCGGCCAGGTGCAACCGGACGGGTATGTGTACGGGCACCGTCGCGGCTGCGCGGGCAACGTCGAGACTGCGCGGGCACCGGTCGAGACTGCGCGGGCGGCACTCCCGGGGGCGCTGGACGGACGGCGCTCCCGGGGGCTGGACGGGTCGCGCCTTCGGAGCTGTACGGACCGGAGTGGGAACCGGCGACGGGCCTGCGGTGTATGAACAGTAGCTGTGCCGTCGTCGAAGGGATCAGAACCGTGCAACGTCCAGCTGTGACAGCCGTGTTGGCCTCGGTCCTGCTGTTGTCGGCCGTCGGGTGCTCGACCGCGGGCGGCGATGGCCCACCGGGCACGGCCCGCGCCCCAGGGCCGCACACGGGCACCTCCGCGTCGCCCTCTCCGTCCCGGGCCGTCCCACCGGCGAAGGGGGCGGTGAAGATCGTCTCGACCCTCACCACGGGTCTCGATTCGCCGTGGGGGGTCGCGGTCCTCCCCGAGGGGGACCTGCTGGTCTCCTCACGCGACCGGGGGACGATCATCAAGGTCGATGCCGGAACCGGCCGGAAGACGGCCGTCGGAAAGGTCCCGGGGGTGGCCCCTGCCGGTGAGGGCGGGCTGCTGGGCATAGCGGTCTCCCCCACGTACGCCTCGGACCACCTGGTGTACGCGTACTTCACCACCACCTCCGACAACCGCATCGCGCGTATGTTCTACGACGCGAAGCAGCCGACTGGGCAGCAGCTGGGAGCACCCGACACGGTCTTCAAGGGCATCCCGAAGGGAGCCCTTCACAACGGCGGACGCATCGCCTTCGGACCGGACAAGATGCTCTACGCGGGCACCGGCGAGACCGGCGACCGGGGCCTGGCCCAGGACAGGAAGTCGCTGGGCGGCAAGATCCTCCGGATGACACCGGACGGACAGCCGGTGCACGGCGATCCCTGGGCCGACTCCGTCGTCTACTCCTACGGGCACCGCAATGTGCAGGGCCTCGCCTGGGACACGGACGGGCAGCTGTGGGCCGACGAGTTCGGCCAGGACACCTGGGACGAGCTGAACCTGATCCGTCCCGGGAAGAACTACGGCTGGCCGGAAGTGGAGGGCAAGGCAGGAAAGGGGGCCTTCACTGGCTCCGTGGAGCAGTGGAAGCCGGCGGACGCCTCCCCGAGTGGTATCGCCTACGCCGAGGGATCCCTCTGGATGGCGTCCCTGCGCGGCGAGCGGCTGTGGCGGATCCCGCTCGACGGCGACAAGCCGTCGGCCCGGCCGCAGGCCTTCCTCCAGGGCAGGTACGGGCGGCTGCGCACCGTGGTCTCCGCAGGCGGGGACAGGCTGTGGCTGGTCACGAGCAACACCGACTCACGGGGCAGGCCCAAGGCCGGGGACGACCGGATCCTTCAGCTGGAGGTGAAGTAGCCGGGGTTACGCTGAGGAGGGCTCACCGCACGGGAGCCCGGCCGGGGCTCACCCCCAGGGGGTCTGGATGTTCAACCTGATAGAGCAGCTCTTCGCACCTGGGCGTAAGCACACCGAGGACGAGAACAAGCGGCTTGAGCTGTCCCGCGTCGATCTCAACGACGGCGATCCGGGACGCGGCCCGATAGACCTGGACTCGGGCACAGTGACCATCCGGCCCAATGACAAGAGCCAGGACGAGGACCAGAGCCAGGACGAGGGCCGGCACGAGGACCAGCACCAGGGGCATGGGCGGGGGCAGGCGTAGGGCCAGCTCCCGTTGGAGGCCTGGCCACCAGCGCCGGGAGTGGGGCCCGATCCCATCTGAGGCCCGGCGACCTGCACCAGCACGAGTGCCCTGCCGGTGCCGGCTCCTGGCCCAGAAGCAGGAGCCTTTCGGCTCGGTCCTCTCGTGCATCGACTCCGGGTACTTCCTGAGCTCCTTTTCGACACCGGCCTGGGCGACCTCTACGTGATGCGCACGGGCGGAGAAGCGGTCGGCCCGGTCGTCACCGGCTCCGTCGAGTACGGGCCCATGACGAGTGGCACCCCCCTCATCGTGGTCCTCGGGCATCAGCGCTGCGGAGCCATCAAGGCGGCGTACACGTCCCTGTGTGACGGCAAACCGCTGCCCGGCAACCTGCAGGCGATCGTCAAGGCCATGCAGCCCGCGTACGAACAGGCAGTCCGGGAAGGGGGCGCCGACCCGACCGAGACCATGGCCCGCGCCCAGGTCAGGTTGACCGCGGCCGGTCTGCGCTCCAACAAGGATCTGGCCCCCCTTGTGGCCAAGGGCTCCCTGGCCGTGGTCGGCGCCTACTACTCACTCGACAGCGGCCAGGTGAACGTCCTGTCCGGTGCGCCTTCCTGATCTGTCGGCCGAGCGCCATGCGGACCGCTCTTGAGGGGCTGGCTGTCCCTTCTCGTGGCCGAAGCCGGTCAGCGGACGACCCCGCCCGCTGAGGGCGGAGGACGGCTGAGAACAGCAGCCGGCCGAGAGGAGCGGACAGCTGAGGCGGCTCGGGCCACCCAGCCGGCCCGCACCCTCAGCCAACCCCCGCGGTGTCCTGAACGGCGTTCTCCGGCACACGGACCGCTGTATCTGCTGTGCCCACTGCATCTGATGTGCCCGCTGCACCTGCCGCGTCCGTGGAGCCTGCCGTATCGACGCCGGAGTCGGTGAAGAGGTGCAGCCGGTGGACCAGTGCGGCGGCCTCCCCACGGCCGGTGACACCGAGCTTGGCCAGGATGTGGGAGACATGCACGCTCGCCGTCTTGGGTGCGATGAACAGCGTCTCGGCTATCTGCCGGTTGGTGCGGCCCGCCGCGACCAGCCGCAGGACGTCCTGCTCACGGCTGGTGAGGCCGAAGTCGTCGACCGGGCTGCGCACGCCCTTCCGTGCGGCAGCGGGCCGGGGGTGGTCGTCCGCGGCTTCGGTGAGCGGGAGTCTGGCCCGCTGTGCGAGCAATCCGATCTCCTCGGCCAGCGGGCGGGTGCCCAGCCGATCGGCCGTGGCCAGACTGCCGCGGAGCAGCCGCGCCGCGCGTTCACGGTCGGGCTCCCGGGCGGAGCCATGCGCGAGCAGGGCGGCGGCCCAGTGGACCTGCACCTGCGCCAGCTCGTAAGGCCGTTCCAGCGGCTCCAGGGCCTCGGCGGCGGCGCTCCAGTGCTCCGGCCGGTCGCGACCGTCGGCTCGGGCCAACTCGGCGCTCACATGGAGGGCGTAGGCCGCCCAGAGCGGTACGGGGGTGGCGAGCCGCATCGCTGTCGCGCGGATGAGGGCCAGGGCCTGCGCGCGGCCCGGCTCGGCCGCCGGCAGGCCGCGGGTGTTCGCCTCGGCGGTGGCGGCCGCAAGAAGCAGTGGCCAGCCGTACCGCTGGGTGCCGGGAGGGAATCCGGCCGCCACGGTGTCGGCCAGGACCTCGCGGGCCTCCGCCGGCCGGCCCTGGGCGGCCAGGATCCCCAGGGTGAGTCTGGCCAGGGGGATGGCGTGCTGGGGCATCGGGTCATGGGTGCCGAAGTGGGCCCGGGCGGACGCGAGGTGCCCGGCCGCCTCGGTCCGCTCGCCGCGGAGCAGCGCCAGATCCGTCAGTCGCAGACAGACGTTCCCCCGGGGCTTGGCGCTCTGCGCGCCCCTCAGCACCCACTGGGCGCAGGCCGACGCCTCGCCCCAGCGGCCCAGGGCGAAGAGTGAGTCGGTCAGGTTGCTCCGGACCCATGCCTCCTGGTCCCGCAGGCCGTACTTGCCCGCGAGGGCGACCCCGGCGGTCCCCACATCGACGGCCTCGTCGGATCGGCCGATGGCCTCCAGGTGCGACATCAGGTTGGTGTGGGCGCGGCAGGCTTCGGACACCAGGCCGAGTTCGGCCGTCCGCCGGAGGGCCGCCCGCATGGTGGCAAGCCCGGTCTCGACATCGCCGGAGTCGATCAGGAGGCCGCCGAGGGTGAGGCGGGCGTTCAGTTCGGTCTCCTCGGCGCCGACCAGCCGGGCGTAGTCCACGGCGCATTCGGCCGCGGACAAGCTGTCGGGTCCCGGTTCATGGAGCATCGCCCAGCCCGCCGCGGTGGCGAGGACCTGGGCGTGGACGGCCGACGGCGGCAGCCCCCGCACCAGCTCCTGGGCGGCGGCGATCTCCCGCCAGCCGTTGCCCCGGGCCAGGCTCTGTTCCAGCTTGGCCCGCTCGGTCCAGAACCAGGCGGCGCGCAGAGCGTCGTCGGCGCCGCCGTCGATGATCCGCAGGGCCTTCTTGGCGATCTTCAGGGCCCGTTCGCGCTCACCGCAGCAGCGCGCGGCGACCACCGCTTCGGCGAGCAGGTCGAGATAGCGCACCGCGGAGGGTGCGGATGTCCCGGGATCGCATCCGCAGACCGGGTAGGCGTCGGCCGAGTCCATCGGCCGCAGCCCCTCCCGTACACCGGCGGGCACACTGTCCCACAGCTCCATCGCCCGCTCCAGGAGCCGCAGTTGCTCGGCGTAGGCGTGGCGCTGACGGGCCTCCGCGGAGGCCAGCAGTACGGCGGGCAGGGCCTTCGCCGCGTCGTGTGCGTAGTACCAGTAGCCGGCGAGCCGGGTGGTGCGCGCGTCGGCCCGTACGAGCGAGGGGTCGGCCTCCAGCGCCTCCGCGCACTGGCGGTTGATACGGGAACGCTCGCCCGGCAGCAGATCGTCACTGACGGCCTCACGGACCAGGGAGTGGCGGAAGCGGTAACCGGCGCCGTCCGGCGCGGCGATCAGGATGCCGGCCCCGACAGCGGCCCGCAACGCCTCGATCAGCTCGTCCTCGCACAGCCGGGTCACGGCGGCGAGCAGCGGATACTCGACGGTCGAGCCGCCCTCGGCCGCGAACCGGACAACCCGCTGGGCGTGGTCGGACAGGGCTTCGACCCGGACCAGCAGCAGGTCGCGCAGTGAGTCGCTGATCCCGGACACCGCACCGGTGCCGGTGCAGACGGCCAGTTCCTCGACGAAGAAGGCATTGCCGTCGGAGCGGGCGAAGATCTCGTCGGCCAGCGCCGGTTCCGGCTCGGCGGCGAGGATGCCGGTCAGCTGGAGGCGTACCTCGGACCGGGTGAAACGGGCCAGGTCGATCCGGCGGACCGTACGCAGCCGGTCCAGTTCCGCCAGGAGCGGGCGCAGTGGATGGCGGCGGTGGATGTCGTCGGCCCGGTAGGTGGCGACGACCACGAGGCGCCCGCTGCTGAGGGTCCGGAAGAGATAGGCGAGCAGATGGCGCGTCGATGCGTCGGCCCAGTGCAGGTCCTCCAGGACCAGTACCACCGTACGGTCGGCGGCTATCCGCTCCAGCAGCCGTGAGGTCAGCTCGAAGAGCCGTGCCGTGCCGTCCTCGTGGTCCGTCCGTCTGCCGGTCTCCCCCAATTCGGGCAGGATTCTGGCCAGTTCGCCCTCCTGGCCCTCGATCGCCGCGGCCATCTCGTCGGGGAGACGGCGGCGCAGTGCGCGCAGGGCGGTGGAGAACGGGGCGTACGGAAGGCCGTCGGCGCCGATCTCGACACAGCCGCCGACCGCGACGACGGCCCCGGTGCGGCCCGCCCCCTCGGTGAACTCCTCGATGAGTCTGGTCTTGCCGACCCCGGCCTCTCCTCCGATGAGCAGCGCCTGCGGCTCCCCTGCCGTGGCGCGCGAGAGCGCTTCGCCGAGGGCGGCCAACTCATCGGCGCGACCGACGAATACCGGGCTGACCGAGGTGATCTCCACAGGGCCGAGCATGGCACAGGGGTCGGACAGTGCGGCACCCGTACGAGGGGTGCCGTCTGCCGACGTGCGGTCCGGGCCGGGCGGTGCGCCGTGCATCAGGCCGCGTGGGCGAACAGGTCGCGCAGTGCCCTCACCTTCCCCTCCGTGTCGTCCCGGCCGGAACGGCGGGCGGCCCTGCGGGCCTTGAGTGCCTGGGCTGCGAGCCGTCCGGCCTCGGCGCGTCGGGTGAGGTCGGCGGCGTGGGCCTTCTGGAGGTCCTGCTGGATCATGATGTTCTCCCCTGTGGGCGGAGGCCGGTCGCGGCTTCCTTCGATGCCTCGACTCTCGTCTCCCAGGGGGGTTCGCCGCATCGGGCGAGTGCCCGATCCTCATGGCGGAGGGGGCCTTAGGCGCGGTACGTGAGTGCTTACGTACGGCCCAGGCCCCCTCGGGGATGCCTTACAGGTTCCGGTCCTGCGGTTTTACTGGGTTGGTGCGGGCGCGGTGGCGGGGGCGGACGGGAGCGCGGCGAACAGGTCGAAGTACATGCCGACGGCGACGATCAGGCCGATGACGGCGACGCCGACAGCGCCCCAGGAGACGGCCCGGACCCAGACGGCCTGCCGGCGGACGGGCAAGCTGAAGAACGGACGGGCCAGTACGAGGGCCCCGACGATCAGTGCCAGCAGTGCGAAGACGCCGTTGACGAGAGCGGTGGTGTGCCAGGAGTCGGCGTACACCTCGTGGATCTGCTGCGAGGCGCTGGCGCCCTGGGAGAGCTTCAGCTGGCCGGTCAGGGTCTCGCGCTCGGAGAGCACCTTGCCCATCCAGCTGCCGGAGAGCCCGACGAAGCCGAGCGCTGCGGCGACGACGGCCGCCGCGCCCGCGCCGATCCCGGGGCGGGCGGCAGCGGGGCTGTTCCCCGCCAGTTCGGCCTCCTGGGCCGCTTCCTCGGCTGCGGCCTCCGCCGCGGCTTCGTCCGCGTCGATGTCGTTGTCCTCGGCGGTCGCCTCCGCCGCGGCCTCTTCGGCCTCGGCGTCCTGCACCTTGGCGGCGGAGTCGTCGGTCGTGTCGGTCTTGGTGGTGGCGTTCATACGGCGCACGCTAGGGGCACTTTCTGAGAGCGGGCTTAATGCTCTCTGTGCGCCTTCCACTCGGACGCCAGGAGGGCCCAGACCTCGGTGTCGTACCGGGTCCCCCGATGGAGGTGGTTCTGCCGCAGGACGCCCTCGTGCACCATTCCGAGCCGCTTCGCGACGTTGACGGAGCCGGTGTTCCCGCGGGCGGCCTGCCATTCGACGCGGTGCATCCCGCGCACGTCCACCGCCCAGTCGATGAGGAGTCCTGCGGCGCGGGTGATCAGTCCGCGTCCCACCGCGGCGGGCTCCAGCCAGCAGCCGACCTCGCAGCAGCCCGTCGCGGCGTCGAAGTGCGGGAAAAGGACCCCTCCCACCAGCGTGCCGTCCAGCCTGATGCCGAAGATCCGGCCGCCGTCCGCCGCCTGCCTGTCCGCGTACGACTGGAGGAACGCCCGCGCCGACGGGAGGTCCACGGCCACGTCGGTCAGCTTGATGTACTGACCGATGAAGTCGCGCCCCCGGTCGATATGGGCGAGGTACTCCTCTGCCTGCCAGGGCTCCAGGGGCCCCAGCTCGGCGCCGTCACCGAGCGATATCGCGAACATGACTCTCCTCCACCACGGGCGTGCGCTCCGCCGGAATCCTCGCACGGGCACCGGGGGCGGGCGCCTCGATACTGATCCGGGGCAGCCGCCGGTCCAGCCAGCCGGGCAGCCACCAGTTGGCCCGGCCGAGCAGGTGCATCAGGGCCGGGACCAGGAGTGTGCGCAGGACGAAGGCGTCGAGCGCGACAGCTGCGGCGAGGGCGATCCCGAACATCGCGATGACCCGGTCGCCGCTGAGCACGAAGGCGAGGAAGACCGAGATCATGATGACGGCCGCGGAGTTGATCACACGGCTGGTCTCGGCGAGGCCGATCCGGACGGCACGCCGGTTGTCGCCGGTCTCACGCCACTCCTCGTACATCCGGCTGACCAGGAAGACCTGGTAGTCCATGGAGAGCCCGAAGAGCACCGAGACCATGATCACCGGCAGGAAGGGCTCGATGGGTCCCGCCCTGCCGAGCCCCAGCAGTTCGCTCCCCCATCCCCACTGGAAGACGGCGATGACGACCCCGAACGCGGAGGCCACCGCTGCCACGTTCATCACCGCGGCCTTGACCGGAATACCGAGGGAGCGGAACGCCAGCAGCAGGAGCAGACAGCCGAGCGCGATCACCACACCGACGAAGAGCGGAAGTTTGCCGACGATCACCTTCGCGAAGTCGTCGTAGCTCGCGGTGACACCACCGACATCGACGGCGAGCGAGGTCCCGCTCTCGGCCCGGGGAAGGATGTCGGTGCGCAGCCGGTCGACGAGGTCGCTGGTCCGCTGCGACTGCGGGGCCGATTCGGGGACGACCGTGACGAGGGCCGTGTCACCGCTGCCGTTGTAGGTGACCGGGCTCACGGATGAGACACCGGTGGTCGTACGCAGGCGGGCGGGGATCGCGTCCATCGCCACCCGGTCCCCCGCGCCGTCCAGCTTCGCGACCAGGGTGAGCGGGCCGTTGGCTCCGGGCCCGAACCCCTTGCCGATCAGGTCGTACGCCTGCCGGGTGGTCGAGCCCGCCGGGCTGTTGCCCTGGTCGGACGTGCCCAGATGGAGCCCGAGGGTGGGCAGCGCGAGGACCAGCATCACCGCGGCGGCGAGTGCGCCGAGTGCCCGGGGGTGCCGCTCCACGAAAGCCGCCCAGCGCGCGGCGAAGCCGCCCGGCACGTCGGGCTGCGGGCCGCGCTCAGCGAGCCGGGCGCGCTCACGGCGGCTCAGCGCCCGCATTCCGATGAACGAGAGGAGCGCGGGCAGCAGGGTCACCGACGCGAGCACGGTCAGGACGACCGTGAAGGAGGCCGCGACGGCGACACCGTTGAGGAAGTCCAGCCGCAGCACGAGCATGCCGAGCAGGGCGATACAGACCGTCGCCCCGGCGAAGACGACGGCGCGGCCCGTCGTGCTCACCGCGTGCGTCACCGCGTCGGCCACCGGCAGCCCCCGGCGCAGTGCCTTGCGGTGTCTGGTCACGATGAACAGCGCGTAGTCGATGCCGACGCCGAGCCCTATCAGCATCCCGAGCATCGGCGCGAAGTCGGCGACGGTCATGACGTGCCCGAGCAGTTCGATGCCCGCGTACGCGGTACCGACGCCGACCAGGGCGGTGGCGATGGGCAGCAGGCTCGCGGCAAAGGCGCCGAAGGCGAGGAAGAGCACCAGCGCGGCGACACCGACCCCGATGGCCTCGCTCAGGTGCACGCCGGTGGTCTGGGTGAGCGCTATGGCGCTGCCGCCCAGCTCGACCTGGAGCCCGTGGGCCTCGGCCGCCTTCGCCGTGTCGACCACGGCCCTGACCTGCGGCTCGGGGATCTCGTCGGACTGCGCGCCGAAGGTGAACACGGCATAGGCGGTGTGCCCGTCGGCGCTGGTGCGCGGCGCCCCGACGGAGGAGATCCCCGGGAGGTCGCCGATCTTGTTGAGAGTCTGCGTCATCCGCTGTTCGACGCCCGAGGCGCGGACACTGCCCTGCGCGGTGTGCCAGACGATGGTGTCGCTGTCGCCGCCCAGGCCGTGGAAGCCCTGGTCGAGCAGGGCGGTGGCCCGCCCGGACTCCGTACCCGGCACTTCGTAGTCGTTGGAGTACGCGGAGCCCGCGAGTCCCGCGGCCGCCGCGGTACCGCCGAGGGCGAGGAGCCAGAGGAGAACGGCCAGCAGGCGGTGCCTGATGCACCATCGCGCGACGGCTGCCAACGGACTGCTCCCTCGGGGTCGACCTGGGTGGTTCATCAGACCTGGGTGGTTCATCAGCCTTTAACGGGAATAAACCGTAAAGAGTGCAGACCTTCGGCGCATCACTCTGGCATCGAAAAGTGATCAATTGACTGTTTCGTGGGGTTAGTCACAGGGGTCCGCGCCGCCGTAAGGTCGGGGTATGGCTGCTGAAGAGGGGACCGTACGGCTCGACACCTGGATCTGGTCGGTGCGCCTCACCAAGACACGCGCGCAGGCGGCTGCCGCCTGCCGGGCCGGTCACGCCCGCCTCAACGGCGAGCGCGTCAAGCCGGCCCACGCCGTGCAGGCGGGCGACGAGGTGCGGCTGTTCCACGCGGGACGCCAGCGGATCGTCGAGGTGTCCCGCCTGGTCCGCAAGCGGGTGGGTCCGCCGGTCGCGGCCGAGTGCTACGTGGACAACAGCCCGCCGCCCCCGCCCCGGGAAGCGGTGCTGGACATCCCGGTGCGCGACCGGGGCACGGGCCGGCCGACCAAGCGGGACCGGCGGGAACTGGAGCAGTTGCGCGGGGACATCGGCCTGCGCTGACCGGTCTCGGGGGCCGCCGGTCCGGGAGAGTCCTCCGGCCGGGAGAGTACGCCGGCCCGGGGCGCCCGCCGGATCGGGGAGCCCGCCGGATCGGGGAGCCCGCCGGTCAGACGCCGATGACCCGCAGCGCTCCCCACAGCGCCACCGTTGACACGGCCAGCGTCGCCGGTACGGTCAGCAGGCCGAGCCGGGAGAAGGTGCCGAGCCGGGGTTCCTGCCCGTGCTCGGTCATGATGCGGCGCCACAGCAGGGTGGCGAGCGAGCCCACGTACGTCAGATTGGGCCCGAGGTTCACGCCGATCAGCGCGGCGAGGACCGGTCCGGGCCCGGCGGGGCCGACGACCGGCAGCAGCGCCAGGATCGCGGGCAGGTTGTTGATGGCGTTGGAGAGGACCGCAGCGGTCCCGGCCACCGCGAGGAGGGCGGGCAGTGCGGCACCGCCGGGCAGCAACTGCCCGATCCCGTCGCCCAGTCCGTTGTCGACGACCGCCTTCACGACGACCCCGAGCGCGAGCACGAACAGGCAGAAGAACGGGTTGGCGTCGCGCACCAGGCCCGTGACGGTGGTCCGTCGACGGCGCAGCGCGCGGACACCGAGCACCAGCACCCCGGCGAGCGCGGCCCAGACAGGTTCGGCGCCCGCGAAGGAGGTGACCACGAAGCCGACGAGCGTCAGAGCGACGACGACGAGGGTGAACACCGGCATCTCGGCCCGCTCCGCCTCCTCGGGCGGGTGCGCGGGGGCGGCCAGGTCGGTGGCGAAGAAGCGGCGGAAGACGGCGTACTCGACCGCCACGGCCGCCCCCCACGGCAAGGCCATCAGAGCGGCGAAGCGGGTGAAGGTCAGACCGCTCGCGGAGAACGCCAGCAGATTGGTCAGATTGGAGACGGGCAGCAGCAGGGAGCCGGAGTTGGCGAGGTGCGCGCAGGCGTAGACATGCGGGCGCGGCCGGGCCCCGACCCGCGCGGCTGTCGCGAAGACCACGGGCGTGAGCAGGACGACGGTGGCGTCCAGGCTGAGGACGGCGGTCACCACGGCGGCGACCACGAAGACACCGCCGAGCAGCCCCACCGGGCGGCCGCCGCAGACCCGCGCCACCCAGTCGCCCGCGGCGTCGAACAGCCCGTCGTCGGCACAGAGCTGGGAGAGCACGAGCACGGCGGCGAGGAAGGCCACCACGGGCAGCAGGGTGCGCGTCTGCTCCCAGGCCTCGGAGGGCGATACAGCGCCCAAAAGGACCACGAGTCCGGCCGCGGGCACGGCGGCTGCCGCCTCCGGCCGGCCCTGGGGGCGGGTGACGGCGAAGGCGAGCACGCCGAGGAGCAGCGCTACGGAGAGGATCTCGGCGGGGACGGTGTTCAGGACGTGCTCCGTGGTGGAAGCGGGCTCCGCGGTGGGAGCGGGCCGGGGCCGCGCCCCGGAACTCCGTGTCCCGCGGCGCCGGGTGAGGTGATCTCAGGCCGGGCCTGCGATCGCCTCACCCGGCGCCCGGGCGGAGTCCGGGGCGCGGCCCCGTGCGACCGTGCGTGGGCGGTTCAGCCTTCGGCGCCGAGCTTCTCCAGAATCAGCTCACGGACGCGCGCCGCGTCCGCCTGTCCCCTCGTGGCCTTCATGACCGCGCCGACGAGCGCACCGGCGGCGGCCACCTTGCCACTGCGGATCTTGTCGGCGATGGCGGCGTTGCCCGCGATGGCCTCGTCCACGGCCGCGCCGAGGGCGCCGTCGTCGGAGACGACCTTGAGACCGCGCTTCTCGACGACCTCGTCCGGACCGCCCTCACCGGCGAGCACACCGTCGATGACCTGGCGTGCCAGCTTGTCGTTGAGATCACCGGCGGCGACGAGTTCGGCCACCCGGGCGACCTGGCCGGGCGTGATGGGCAGCGCGGCCAGGTCACGGCCGCTCTCGTTGGCGTGCCGGGCCAGCTCGCCCATCCACCACTTGCGCGCCTGGTCGGACGGGGCGCCCTCGTCGATGGTGGCCAGAATCGGGTCCAGCGCACCGGCGTTGAGGATCGACTGCATGTCGAACTCGGAGACGCCCCACTCCTCACGCAGCCTGTTGCGGCGTACCCGCGGCAGCTCGGGAAGCGCGCCGCGCAGCTCGTCGACCCAGTCGCGCGCGGGCGCGACGGGGACCAGGTCGGGCTCCGGGAAGTACCGGTAGTCCTCGGCGTTGTCCTTGATGCGGCCGGCCGTGGTGGAGCCGTCCTCCTCGTGGAAGTGCCGGGTCTCCTGCACGACCGACCCGCCGGAGCCGAGCACCGCGGCGTGGCGCTGGATCTCGTAGCGCGCGGCACGCTCGACCGAGCGCAGCGAGTTGACGTTCTTCGTCTCCGAGCGCGTCCCGAGCTTCTCCACACCGTGCGGCCGCAGCGACAGGTTGACGTCGCAGCGCATCTGGCCCATCTCCATCCGGGCCTCGGAGACGCCCAGCGCCTTGATCAGCTCGCGCAGCTCGGCGACGTACGCCTTGGCGACCTCGGGGGCGCGCTCGCCCGCTCCTTCGATCGGCTTGGTGACGATCTCGATGAGCGGGATGCCCGCGCGGTTGTAGTCGAGCAGCGAGTGGGAAGCGCCGTGGATACGGCCGGTGGCGCCGCCGACATGCAGCGACTTGCCGGTGTCCTCCTCCATGTGGGCGCGCTCGATCTGCACCCGGAAGGTCTCGCCGTCCTCCAGCTGCACGTCCAGATAGCCGTCGAAGGCGATCGGCTCGTCGTACTGCGAGGTCTGGAAGTTCTTCGGCATGTCCGGATAGAAGTAGTTCTTCCGGGCGAAGCGGCACCACTCGGCGATCTCGCAGTTCAGCGCGAGACCGATCTTGATGGCCGACTCGACGCCGATCGCGTTGACGACCGGCAGTGAGCCGGGCAGGCCCAGACAGGTGGGACAGGTCTGGGAGTTGGGCTCGGCCCCCAGCTCGGTGGAGCAGCCGCAGAACATCTTGGTCCTGGTGCCGAGCTCGACATGGACCTCCAGGCCCATGACGGGGTCGTACGTCGCGAGAGCTTCCTCGTACGACGCGAGTTCAGTGACGGTCACGATGAGACTTTCCCTCTCAGCCCAGCAGGACGTCGTCGTCGCCGAGCCGCTTCAGCTCACGCACGAGCAGGGCGATGCCGGTGGCGATGGCGGCGGCGGAGACAACGGCGTCGACCAGACGGAGCGTGTCGTTCTCGGTGCGGGCCTTCTTGGCCTGCTTGATCACGTTCAGCGCACCGAAGGCAGTGGTTCCGATGGACAGGTACGTACCGGCCTTGGACTTCTTGAATCCCTTGGCCTTGCTGACAGCACTCACAGCGACGGAGCCTCCTCAAGCAGCGGGTGCCCCCACCTTTCCACGAAGGCGGCCTCGACGGCAGCTCCGACCTTGTACAGCCGGTCGTCCTTCATGGCGGGGGCGATGATCTGCAGGCCGACCGGCAGCCCGTCCTCGGGCGCCAGGCCGCAGGGCAGCGACATGGCGGAGTTGCCGGCCAGGTTGGTCGGAATGGTGCACAGGTCGGCGAGGTACATCGCCATCGGGTCGTCGGCGCGCTCACCGATCGGGAAGGCGGTGGTCGGCGTGGTCGGTGAGACGATCACATCGACGCCGCCCTCCCCGAATGCCTTCTCGAAGTCCCGGGTGATGAGGGTGCGGACCTTCTGGGCGCTGCCGTAGTACGCGTCGTAGTAGCCGGAGCTGAGGGCGTACGTGCCGAGGATGATGCGGCGCTTGACCTCGTCGCCGAATCCGGCCTCACGGGAGAGCGCGGTGACGTCCTCGGCCGACTTCGTACCGTCGTCGCCGACCCGCAGGCCGTAGCGCATGGCGTCGAAGCGGGCCAGGTTGGAGCTGCACTCCGAGGGGGCGATCAGGTAGTACGCGGAGAGCGCCAGGTCGAAGGAGGGGCAGTCCAGTTCCACGATGTCGGCGCCGAGGCCCCTGAGGAGCTCGACGGACTCGTCGAAACGCTGGATGACCCCGGCCTGGTAGCCCTCTCCGCGGAACTGCTTGACGACACCGACGCGCAGCCCGGCGACCGAGCCGTTGCGTGCGGCGTCGACGACCGGCGGGACCGGGGCGTCGATGGAGGTCGAGTCGAGCGGGTCGTGTCCGGCGATGGCCTCGTGCAGCAGGGCCGCGTCCAGGACCGTACGGGCGCAGGGACCGCCCTGGTCGAGGGAGGACGAGAACGCCACCATGCCGTAGCGGGAGACCCCGCCGTAGGTCGGCTTGACGCCCACGGTGCCGGTGACGGCCGCGGGCTGGCGGATGGAGCCGCCGGTGTCCGTACCGATGGCCAGCGGGGCCTCGTAGGCGGCCAGCGCGGCGGACGAGCCGCCGCCGGAGCCGCCGGGGATACGGGTGAGGTCCCAGGGGTTGCCGGTGGGCCCGTAGGCGCTGTTCTCGGTCGAGGAACCCATGGCGAACTCGTCCATGTTGGTCTTGCCGAGGATGACGACGTCGGCGGCCTTGAGACGCTTCGTGACGGTCGCGTCGTACGGCGGGAGCCAGCCTTCGAGGATCTTGGAGCCGACGGTGGTCGGGACGCCCTCGGTGGTGAAGATGTCCTTCAGCGCCAGGGGCACGCCGGCCAGCGGTCCGAGCTTCTCACCGTTCGCCCGCTTGGCGTCGACCGCGCGGGCCTGCGCGAGCGCCCCCTCGCGGTCGATGTGCAGGAAGGCGTTGACCTTCTCGTCGACGGCCGCGATGCGGGCGAGATGCGCCTCGGTGACCTCGACGGCCGTGAGCTCACCGGAAGCGATCTTCTCGGCGATCTCGGCGGCGGTGAGCTTGATGATGTTGATGTCCGTCATGGGTTAGTCCTCCCCCAGGATCTGCGGCACCTTGAAACGCCGCTGCTCCTGGGCCGGTGCACCGGAGAGGGCCTGCTCCGGGGTGAGCGACGGACGGACCTCGTCCGCGCGCATGACATTCGTCAGCGGCAGCGGGTGGGAGGTCGGCGGTACGTCTTGGTCGGCGACCTCGGAGACGCGGGCGACCGCGCCGAGAATGTCGTCGAGCTGTCCGGCGAAGTGGTCGAGCTCTTCGTCCTTCAGCTCCAGACGTGCCAGCCGTGCGAGGTGGGCGACCTCCTCGCGCGTGATGCCAGGCATGCAGCGATCCTCAGGGGTGAGTGTGTGGATTTTGGCCCAATCCTATGGGGCCGGGGCCCGTGGCCACTAAACGGTTTCGCCGAGGACGCCCCGGAGACGGTTCTGCCCCTCCTGAAAGACCGTCGGCCGGACACCACAGGGCCGCCCGGTGGCGTGCCCTGGGCCGCGTGCGGCGGCTTGCGATGGCGGCCGTAAGGGCAGGAGACCGAGGGTTGTCGCGGGGGCGGAGCCGGGCCAGAAGCGCAGCTGCCCTCTGCACGGTCTGCTCATGGTCCGCGGGGCCCTGTTGCCGGCCTGATGCCCTGCTCGTGGTCCGTGGTCCGTGGTCGTGGTCCGCGGCGCCCTGTTGCCGGCCCGACGCCGAGAGTACGGCTGCGGGGCGGCTACGGGCGCGGGTCCTGCCGCGGTCCCGGCCGGCTGTGCAGTGCCACCTGGCCCGACAACAGCTTCTCCTTCTCCGCGGCCGCAGCGGCGGCGAGCTCCGCAGGCCGCTGCCATCCCCGGGAACCCCGGGCCAGCAGCCACGCGGTGGCCTCGTGCGGAGGCATCGCGGCCGCCACCAGCCAGCCCTGTACCGCATCACAGCCCAGGTCGCGGAGCCGCTCCCAGGTCTCGTCGTCCTCGACGCCCTCGGCCACGACGATCAGGCCGAGCGAGTGGGCCAGGTCGACCGTGCAGCGAACGATTTCGGCGTCCTCGTTGTCCACCGGGAGCCGGGCCACGAACGACCGGTCGATCTTCAGCTCGCTCACCGGGAGCCGCCGCAGATGGACCAGGGACGAGTATCCGGTGCCGAAGTCGTCCAGGGACATCTTCACGCCGTGGGCGGTCAGCCCGGCCAATGTGTCCGCGGCCCGCTGCGGATCCTCCAGCAGGACATGCTCGGTTATCTCCAGTTGCAGAGCGCCCGGCGGCACCCCGTGTCTGGCCAGCCGCGCGGCCACCGCCCCGGCGAAACCGGGGGTGTGCACATCGCGCGGCGAGACATTGACCGCCACCGGGACCTTCAGCCCCTGCTGGCGCCACTTGGCGACCTGGGCCAGTGCCGTCTCCAGGACGTACTCGGTGAGATGCGGCATCAGCCCCGACGACTCGGCGATGGCGATGAACTCGTCCGGGGGGACCCTGCCACGCTCCGGGTGGACCCAGCGGACCAGTGCCTCAAGACCGGCCACCTGGCCGTCGAACCGGACCTTCGGCTGGTAGTGCAGCTCCACATCGCCCGCATCGAGGGCGCGCCGCAGATCGCCGAGCAGCCCGAGCCGGTCGGGGGTGTTGGAGTCCCGCTTCGACTCGTACACCTCGACACCCGTGCGGTCCCGCTTGGCCTGGTACATCGCCACGTCGGCACGTTGGAGCAGCCCCTCGGCGTCGAGCGCGTGGTCGGGGAAGACCGAGACGCCGGCGCTCGCCTCCAGTACCAGCGTCAGTCCGTCGAGGTCGAGCGGTGAGCTCAGCTCGGCCACCAGATGCCGTGCGATACGCATCACGCTCGTCGCCGAGTCGGCAGCCGGGAGCAGCACGGCGAACTCGTCTCCGCCGAGACGGGCGACCTCCGCGCCGCGCGGCAGGGCGAACCGCAGCCGTTCCGCTATCTGCAACAGCAGCCGGTCGCCCGCGAGATGCCCGAGCGTGTCATTGACCGAGCGGAACCGGTCGAGGTCGATCAGCACCAGTGACGACCGGTATCCGCCGTTCTCCGCCTCCGCCAGCGCGGCCCAGGTTCGCTCCAGCAGCCACTGGCGGTTGGGCAGTCCGGTCAGCGGGTCGCGCAGCTGCTCCTCGGCGCGGGCCCTGGCGATCCACAGCGTGGAGTCCAGGGCGATCAGCGGCACCGCGAAGAGCGGCAGCAGCAGCGGCAGGGAGACCGCGACCACACAGATCAGCGGAGCGATTCCGAGCAGCGCGACACCGACGAGGCCTTGCCTGACGAGCGCCGTACGGGTGACCGTGGGCAGGCTGCGGCTGGGCGGCGGCACCGCGGACCAGAGCAGCGTTCGGACCACGGCCATATAGGCGACGGCCGCCAGTACGATCTCCACCGCGGAGCCGATCCCCCAGCCGAGTGGCTGCCAGGGGTGTTCGACCGTGGGGGTCTCGCCGAACGCGGCGAGGACGAGGGCAGCGGCGCCGATGCCCAGGATGTCGGATGCTCCGTGCAGCAGCCCCTGCCGCCAGCGGTTGCTGCGGGCGGCCCCGACGAGGACGACGACGGCCAGACTGACCAGTGCCGCGGGCAGCCAGCCGTACAGCAACAGGACGGCAAGGGTGAGGGCGGCGCCGGAACCGGTGCCGCCCCACCACCGGTCGCGGCCGAGCGCGACCAGGTGGCCCACGATGATGCCGGTCAGGACGGCCAGCGCCCAGCCCGCCGTGCCGTCGGGAAACAGTGCGCGGTCGTCACTGACGGCCTGTAACAGTCCCGTCACCAGGACCAGTGCGGCCAGTCCCACGACGAACGGGAAAGCGGGCAGCCTCGCCACGGAGTGGGCGAGCTGCGCGAAACCGCGCACCCGCGACCCGGGATCGGCGCTCTCGGTCGGTTTCATGCCCGTCCCTCTCACAGCCGGCGGTGCCCCTGCACGTGATGGCCCGCTGTCATGCCGTCACGGCTCATATCTTGTCCCGGACTCGGGAAGAAACTCCAGAGGAAGAATCTCCAGAAGAGCAGGGCAGACCCATTGCAGCCGAGGGCGACGGGCGCACTCAGTCAACAGTAGGCCGCGGAAGGCTCCGACGGGCAGCGCTCTGCAGGTCTTGCCCGAATGCGACCTGACCGTCCCGAACCATCTGCTATGGGCCGAACGGGTGAGGTTGGCCCCACCGCCCTCGCCCCTCCTCCGTTACTCCTCCGCCGCCACCGCGGCCTCCCTGGCCGCGTCAGGGCCTTGTTCGAGCAGCACAGCGAAGCCCTCCTCGTCCAGTACGGGGACCTTCAGCTGCACCGCTTTGTCGTATTTCGAACCGGGGCTCTCGCCGACCACCACGAACGCGGTCTTCTTGGAAACGGAACCGGTGACCTTCGCCCCGAGGCTCTGGAGAGCCTCTTTCGCGCCATCCCGTGTGTGGTGCTTCAGGGTCCCGGTGACGACCACCGTCAGCCCGTCCAGCGGTCGGGGCCCCTCGTCCGCACCGGCCTCGTCCTCCATACGGACGCCCGCGGCCCGCCACTTGCGGAGGATCTCGCGGTGCCAGTCCTCCTCGAACCACTGCTTGAGCGAGGCGGCGATGGTCGGCCCGACGCCCTCCACGGCGGCCAGCTCCTCCTCCGTGGCCTGCTCGATCCGCTCGACGGAACGGAACTCACGTGCCAGCGCCTCCGCCGCCACCGGGCCCACATGACGGATCGACAGGCCGGTGATCACCCGCGCGAGCGGTCGCTCCTTGGCTGCCGCGATGTTCTCCAGCATCGCGAGCGCGTTCTTCCTGGGCTCGCCCTGCTGGTTGGCGAAGACCGTGGCGATCTTCTCCTCACCTGTCTTCGGGTCCCTCTTGGGGAGACCGCTGTCCTGGTCGAGGACGTACGCCTTGATGGGCAGCAACTGCTCGATGGTGAGGTCGAAGAGGTCGCCCTCGTCCCTGAGCGGCGGCTCGGGCGGTTCCAGCGGCTGGGTGAGCGCGGCGGCGGCGACATAGCCGAAGTTCTCGATGTCCAGGGACTTGCGGCCCGCGAGGTAGAAGAGCCGCTCACGCAGCTGGGCGGGGCAGGAACGGGCGTTGGGGCAGCGGAGGTCGATATCGGCCTCCTTCATCGCCCGCAGCGCCGTACCGCACTCGGGGCACTCGGCGGGCATCACGAACTCCCGCTCACTGCCGTCCCGCAGGTCCACGACCGGGCCGAGGATCTCGGGGATGACGTCACCGGCCTTGCGCAGCACCACGGTGTCGCCGATGAGCACACCCTTGGCCTTCACCACGTCCTGGTTGTGGAGGGTCGCGAACTCGACCTCGGAACCCGCCACAGTGACCGGCTCGACCTGTGCGTACGGCGTGACCCTGCCCGTACGCCCCACGCCCACACGGATGTTGACCAGCTTGGTGTTGACCTCCTCCGGCGCGTACTTCCAGGCGATGGCCCAGCGCGGTGCCCGTGAGGTGGAGCCGAGCCGCCCCTGGAGCGGGATCTCGTCCAGCTTGATGACCACGCCGTCGATCTCGTGCTCCACGGAGTGCCGGTTCTCGCCGAAGTACGCGATGAAGTCGCGGGCGCCCGCGAGGTCGTCCACCACCTTGTTGTGCTTGGCGGTCGGCAGGCCCCACTCGTGCAGCAGCTCGTACGCATGGGACAGGCAGTCGATGTCGAAGCCCTCCCTGGCGCCGATACCGTGGACGACCATGTGCAGCGGGCGGGTCGCGGTGACCTTCGGGTCCTTCTGGCGCAGCGAACCGGCCGCCGCGTTGCGCGGGTTGGCGAAGGGCTTGTCACCGGCCTCCACCAGCCGGGCGTTGAGCCCCTCGAAGGCTTCCATCGGGAAGTACACCTCGCCCCGGATCTCCACCAACTCCGGGACCCGCTCGCCGCGCAGCCGGTGCGGGATGTCCTCGATCGTCAGGACGTTGGGCGTGATGTCCTCGCCGGTGCGCCCGTCACCGCGGGTGGCGGCCCGGACCAGCCTGCCGTGCTCGTACGTGAGGTTGACCGCGAGGCCGTCCACCTTGAGCTCGCACAGGAAGTGGTAGCCGGGCGAGCCGACTTCGCGCGCCACCCGCTCCGCCCAGGCGGCGAGTTCCTCCTCGTCGAAGGCGTTGTCCAGGGACTGCATCCGGTCGCGGTGCTGCACGGAGGTGAACTCCGTCTCGTACGCCCCGGCGACCTTCTGCGTCGGTGAGTCCGGGGTGCGCAGCTCCGGGTACTGCTCCTCCAGGGCCTCCAGCGCACGCAGCTGCGTGTCGAACTCGGCGTCGCTGACGACGGGCTGGTCCCTCACGTAGTACCGGAAGCGGTGCTCCTCGATCTGCTCGGCCAGCTGGGCGTGGTGCTCCCGTGCCTCCGCCGGCACCGCACCTTGCTGTTCGACAGCCACCGTCTCGTCCTCCCGTTGATGAAACCGATCCCGCTACTCAGGGTTGTCGGCGAGTGATCTCGCCGCGCGGGCGCAGTGGGCGAGTGCCGTGCGGGCGTACCCGGGTGAAGCGCCCGCGAGCCCGCACGCCGGAGTGAGCACCAGCGACTCGGCGAGAGTCCCCGGATTCAGCCCCAGCCTGCGCCACAGCTTCCTGACACCCATGACGCTACCGGCAGGGTCCGACAATGCGGTGTCAGTGCCCGGCACCACACCGGCGAAGAGCTGTGTGCCGCCCTCCACAGCCTCCCCGACCGCCTCCTCATCACGCTCGGTGAGGAGGCTGAAATCGAACGAGATACCGGAGGCGCCGGCCCGCCGCAGCAGGGCGAACGGCACCTCCGGCGCGCAGGTGTGCACGATCGCGGCTCCGTCGGCGACCGCCATCACGTCCCGCAGCGCGCTCTCGGCCAGCTGCCTGTCGACGGCCCGGTGTGTCCGGTATCCGCTGGCCGTCCTGATCCGGCCACGCAGTACGGGGACCAGTGACGGTTCGTCGAGCTGGAGCACCACCCGGGCACCTGGCACCCGGCGCCGCACCTCGGCCAGGTGGGCGCGCAGCCCCTCGGCGAGCGACGCGGCGATGTCCCGGCAGGCCCCCGGGTCCCCGAGTGCGGCCTCTCCGCCCCGCAGTTCGAGCCCCGCGGCCAGCGTCCAGGGACCGACCGCCTGGACCTTGAGCAGCCCCTCGTACCCCTGGGTGAACTCCTCCAGCGCGTCGAGGTCCTCGCCGAGCCAGGAGCGTGCCCGCCTGGTGTCGCGGCCCGGCCGGTCGCTCACCCGCCAGCCGCTGGGCTCCACGTGCGCGTACATGTCGACGAGCATCCCGAGGGTGCGCCCGGTCATGTCCGCGCCGGGCCCGCGCGCCGGCAGCTCCGGCAGACAGGGGAAGTCCTCGAAGGTCCCGACGACGGTTTTCACGCTCTCCCGCGCGTCCCCGCCGGGCATGGACCCGATCGCGGTGGCAGGACCCCAGCTGAACTCGCTCTTCTCACTCACCCCCGAAGCGTACGAGAGGTCCCGGGCGGAACCGGGCCGGGCCGGGCGGTGTATGTATCGGTGAGTACCGTCGCGGGCGGGTTCGGCAGACAGGCATCAGCGGACGGGCGTCAAGGGGGAGACCGATGAAGGAACGGCTGGACGGCTGGACGTGGAATTCCGGCGACGATAATAAGGAGGCCGCTTCGGGGCCACCGGCGCACGACCGGTACGCCGTTCCGCGGATACGGCGCACACCGGCCCAGTCGGCACGCGCCGCGGGCGGCTGGATTCGTGGCAGATGGATCAGGCTGACGACCGTGGTGACCGTACTGGCCCTCGCGATCGGCGGATGGCAGACGTACACGTATCTCACCCGTTACCACGAGCAGATCAGTGGCACACATGGCGCCTTCCCCACCGCACTGGGCACCGCCGCACCCGAGCGGCCCGGCCGGGTGCTGCCGAGTGGTGGAGACGCTTCGCCGGTGGTCGTCGACGGGCTGGCTCTGCACGAGCGGAACGACGGCATCACGGCGGACAACGTCCGTACGGGCCGGACCTACTGGCAGTACGGGCGCGAGAAGGCCGCGCTGATATCGGAGTCGGTCGTCGGGGGCGGCGCGGTGGTCCTCTGGTACGACGACGGACTCGCGGTCTCAGTGGATCTGCGCAGCGGGAAGCCCGGTTGGCACACGAAGGTGGCTGGGAAGGTCAGGGAGGACTCCCAGGACCGCGTCTGGCGGGCCGGGGGCACCGTGGTCATCAACCAGCAGGACCGGCTGACCGGCCTGTCGGCACGGAACGGGAAGAAGCTCTGGTCCCTCGCCCCGCCCAGGGGATGCGAACGGTGGGACTACCGGCCCCCGGTGGACCTGGCGGATACCGAGGCGTTCGACGCCAGACACTGCTCCGGGTCGGAGGACGGGCTGTACGGACTCGATCCGGCCAACGGCCGGTCGCGCTGGCACCTCCGGGACCCGTATCTCGACTACGGACGGCTCGGGGACCACACCCTGGTCACCCTCACGCCAGTCGGCTCCCTGGTCACGGTGGACGTGTCGGGGTCACAGCCCCGGGTGCATTCGGCCTTCCTCTCGCACCACCTGTATCTGCGCAGCGTCAGTGACGGGATGGTCATCCTCGGCTCCGACGACGACACCACTTTCACCGCACGGCGGGTGAGCGACGACAGCAGCAGCAAGGTGCTGTGGACCGTGAAGGCGAAGAAGGGGTATGCACTGGGGTTTCCCCGGACCAGCGACGGCCGGACGTACATACCCCAGTACCGGCCCCCGCTGGAGGCGAAGCAGCAGAAGGCTCCGGGTTCGGCACAGTTGCTCGTACGGGACGCGCGGACCGGCCGTGAGCTGCACCGGGCCGAGCTGCCCGCTTCCCTCTACACGAGTGCGGAGGACCTCGCCGGGAGCAGGATGGCTGTCATCGGCGCGCAGTACGGCGTGGTCAGGGTGGGCTGGGCCGGCTTCCTGGTCTCCCCCGAAAACCAGGTCACCCTGGCCGACCAGGAGGTTCCGTCTGGCTGATCATCGCCGGAGTCGTCGGCGGCCGCTCCGGCAGTGGAGGTGCCGTGGCACAGACGAGGGCAGCCGGTAAGCCCAGGTTCAGCGGCCGGGTAGACGAAGAAGAGGAAGGAGAGCACATGGACCCGTACGGCAGTTCCGGGAACGTGCTGGTCGTGGACGACGACGCGGCCACCCGCAGATCCCTCGACCGAGGGCTGCGCCTGAACGGTTTTCGTACCCGGACCGCGGCAGACGGAGAGGCGGCACTCGCCGCGGTACGCGCTGCCCCGCCCGATGTCCTCGTACTCGACGTCTCCATGCCCGGGCTCTCCGGTACGGAGGTCTGCGCCGCGCTCCGTGCCGAGGGCGCCGACCTGCCGGTCCTGATGCTCTCCGCACTGGACGAGACGGCCGACCGGATCGCCGGTCTCCAGGCGGGCGGGGACGACTACCTGGTCAAGCCGTTCGCTCTCCAGGAACTGGTGCTGCGCCTGCACGCCCTGCTGCGCCGCAGGCCGCCGACGGGCCTCGGCACGGTGCACGTGGCGGACCTCGTCCTCGACCCCGCCGCGCGCACCGCGCTGCGGGACGGCCGGGCTCTGGACCTGACCCGGCGCGAGTTCGAACTCCTGGAGTGCCTCGCACGCAATGCCGGTCTCGTCCTCACCCGCGACCAGTTGCTGGAACGCGTCTGGGGGTACGACGCCGAGGTGCGCAGCGACGCCGTCGACACCTTCGTCAGCTATCTGCGGCGCAAGCTGGAGGCGGACGGGCTTCCCCGGCTGCTCCACACCGTGCGCGGGGTCGGGTTCGTCCTGCGGGAACAGGGTGGCGGCTCATGAGGCTCTCCACCCGGCTCGCCCTCGCCGTCGGCCTCACCCTTCCGCTGCTCGTCATCGCCTCGGGCTGGCTGCTGCTCCAGTTCGTCTCGCGTGACCTCCACCACGAACAGGACCAGCACCTGCGAGACCGGGCCGCCGCCGTGGTCCCCGAGGTGCGGACCGTGCTGAAGGCCGCGGCGGCGGACCGCCCCGATCCTGTGGAGCAGGCACGGGCGCGCCGGCTCTACGCCGCCGCGCTCGACGTGGGGGTCCGGGTCACGGGCCCCGAGGGCACGTTCTCGGGCGGGCCGCAGCCCGGCCCCGGCGTGCAACTGCCCCAGGGGGCGCACAGACCCGTCACCGTGCGCGGTCAGGGGCGGCAGTGGCGGGCGCTTTCCCGGCCTGTCGCCACCGGCAGGGCCGGGGTCTCCGGCACCCTGTGGGTCTTCTCGCCGGACACGGCGGCACGTACCCAACTGAGCCTTGTACGGAGGCGTGTGGCGATGGCGGCGATCCTCGCAGCGCCGCTCGGCGGCGCGGTGGGCTGGGCGCTCGCCACCGGAGCCACCCGGCCGCTGCGGCGTCTCCAGCGGGCCACCAACGGGCTCGACCCCCGTACCAGCACCGCCAGGTTCCACCACCGGCCGACCGGCACCCGGGAAGTGGACGATCTGGCCGCGACCGTGCGCACCGTGCTCGCCCGCTACGACGAGCAGGCGGTGCGTACCACCCAAGCCCTGGACACGGCGCGCTCGTTCTCCTCCGCGGCATCGCACGAGATGCGCACCCCGCTGATGTCCATGGGCACCAACCTCGACATCCTCCAGGCACACCGGGACCTGCCGGACGCGGACCGGGCGGACATCGTGGACGAACTGCACGCGGAGCACGCGCGGTTGCGTCGCCTGCTGGACGAACTGCGGGCGCTGGGCCGCGCCGATCTCGTGGAGGCCGACGCCTTCCTCGACACGGACGTCGCGGAGATCGCCGGGGCGGCCGTCGCCGAGGCCCGCAGGCGCGCCCCGGACGCTGTCATACGCCTGGAGGCCGAGACGGTCCCCGGCTTCCAGGGCTGGGAGCCGGGTCTGCGTCTGATGCTGGACAATCTGCTGGCCAACGCGCTGGCCCACGGCCGCGGCCCCGACCGCCCGGCCGAGATCGACGTCGTACTCGACCGGGACGCCGACGGGCTGGTCCTCGTCGTGGACGACCGCGGGCCGGGCATCCCGCTGGAGGAACGCCAGGTGGTATTCACGCGGTTCAGTCGCGGACCCGGCAGTACGGGCAGCGGTCTCGGGCTGACGCTCGTCGCCCAGCAGGCGGCCCTGCACCGGGGCACGGTGTGGGCCGGAGAGCGGCCGGACGGGCCGGGCTGCCGCATCACCGTGCGCCTTCCCGCGGGCACGGACGCGCCGCCGAGGCAGGAACGGCACAACTGGCTGGCAGCCACGGCGGAACGGCCGACCGCGCCACCGGCAGTGTCCGGGCTGCCGATACCTCACGCACCACCCGCGCCACCGGCATCATCCGGACCGCCGGCGACGCCCCTGCTCCCAACGCCGCCCCCGCCATCCGCACCATCCGATTCGCGGGTGCCGCCGTGGCGGCAGACACCGCCACCGCCGCCACCGACCGCGCCCCCACAGGATTTTCCCAAAGAACGTCTCTAGCGTCGCCGTCGGCCGTCGCGACCGTGGCGGCAGCAACCGACATCAGGAGGCTTTCATGCTCCCCGTCACCGCACACCGCAGGCGGGCCGCCGTGGTCGGCCTGGCCGCGGCCGCCCTGCTGGCCGGCTCCACCACAACCGCCCTCGCCGCCGCGCCGGCGGCCCACACTCCGAAGGGCGACGGCGCCCGGCAGATCTGCAAGCGTCTGCCCAAGGTCGACAAACGGCTGGCCCGGGCGCTGAAGCGCCTGGACGGGGGCGCGAACGTCGTCGGATCCGTGCAGCGCCTGGAGAAGCGGGTCCAAAACGCGAAGGCCAGGGACGACTCCGCCATCTCGACCTACCTCGGCCACCGTCTCACCACGCGGAAGGCGCTGCTCACGGCGGTGAAGCAGCGGCAGGACGACCTGAAGGACGTCAAGACGTGGTGCGCGGCCAACGACAACGGAAGGAAGAACGCCCAGAAGAAGAGTGAGGGCGCGAGCCCCAGCGCGTCCGGCAGTAACACGGCGAGCAGTTGATGACAGCATCCGGGCGCTCCGGGCGGCGGCGCTTCGCGATGTCCTCCGCCGCGTCGGCCCTCGCACTGCTCACCGCCCTCACTGCGGGTTGCGCGGGGCACGGCTCCGGTGGGACGAAAGCGCCCACGGCGACTCCGTCCCACCGAAGCGGCGAGAGCGCGGCGGAGATGGAGAAGAAGCTGGACGCCGCCGACTCCGCAGCCGCACGGGCGGACCGGGACGCGGCCTCCGACAGGTAGCCGGGTCCCGCCACCGAGGGGCCACGGACCCGGGGTCCACTGCCGTGCACCGCTGCGCCGGTGCACGGCTGGTGGTCCGTCCGGCTGGTGGTCCGTCCGGCTAGGGTCTGTCCGGCTGGCGGGCGGGACGCTCCCCGCTGTCAGCGCTGTCAGCGTCCTGCCCGCACCGTCACATCGTTGATCTCCGCGTCACGCGGGAGGTCCAGGGCCGTCAGGATGGTGGTGGCGACCGACTCCGGGTCGATCAGGCCTTCCGCACGGTACTCCTTGCCCTCCTGCGAGTGGATCTTCGCCTGCATGGGGCTCGCCGTACGGCCGGGGTAGACGGATGTGACCCGGACGCCGTTGGCGCGTTCCTCCTGGCGCAGGGCGTCGGCCAGGGCCTTCAGACCGTGTTTGGCGGCGGCGTAAGCAGCCCACTCCGCATGGGCGTTGAGGCCCGCGCCGGAATTGACGAAGAGGACCTGGCCCTGGACGGTCCGCAACTGCGGGAGCATCAGCCGGGTCAGCTCGGCCGGAGCGATGAGGTTGGTGTTCAGCTGCTGGTGCCAGGTCGGAGGACGCAGCTCGGCGACGGGAGAGAGATCGACGATGCCCGCGATATGCAGCAGCGAGTCGACCTGTCCGGGCATCGTCTGCTTGTCGAGCGCCCAGGAGATGCGGTCGGGGTTCGCCAGGTCGGCGACGAGGGTCGACGCGCCCGGGAAGCGTCCGGCGAGCTCCTTGGCGCGCCCCGCGTCACGCGCCACGACGACGAGGTGGTCGCCGCGCTCATGGAGACGGCGCGCGACAGCAGCGCCAATGCCGGAACCGGCACCAGTGATCACATGTGTAGCCATGGACCCCATCGTCGCACTACTGGACGCCCTGCGACTCCTCCAGGTAGGCCAGCGCGGCTACCCCGTCCTCAGCGAAGAAGACCAGGTCAGTGAGGGGAATGGGAAGGAACCCCTCGTCCTCCATCCGCTGGAACTGCTGCTTCAGTCCGTCGTAGAAGCCGTCTGCGTTGAGCAGGACCACCGGCTTCGTGGTCTTTCCGTGCTTCTTCAGCTCCAGGATCTCGGTGGCCTCGTCCAGCGTGCCGGTTCCTCCCACCATGATCACCACCGCGTCGGCCTTGGCGAGCAGCAGCGCCTTACGCTCGGCCAGATCGGATGCGATCACCATCTCGTCGGCGTTGGTACGGGCCCTGGCCGCGAGGAAGTCCACCGACACCCCGACGAGCCGTCCGCCGGTCTCCTGTACGCCGTCGGCCACCACCTTCATCAGACCGCTCTCCGAGCCGCCCCAGACCAGGGTGTGGCCGCCCCTGCCGAGCAGCTCGGCGAATTCACGGGCGGGGCGGGTGTAGCGCTCGTCGAGATCGGCGGCGGAGAGGAAGACACAGATGTTCATGCGTCCACGGTAGAGGCAGCCCGCGGGGAAGAAGTTCCGGGTCGGATGCGCTGAATCACATATGACGACTGGACATCGCATCACCGTTGAGCAAGGTACCGATCATGTACGGGTGGTCCGCGAGGGCCGTGTCCTGGCGGAGAGCAGCCGCCCCCTGCTGCTGCACGAGACAGGGCTTCCGGTGCGTTACTACCTCCCGCCGGAGGATGTCCGCACCGAGCTGCTGACCCCCTCGGACACCCACACCCACTGCCCCTTCAAGGGAGACGCGTCCTACTGGTCGCTGCCCGGAGCAGCCGACCTCGTCTGGGCGTACCCGGAGCCGCTGCCCCAAGTCGCCCGGATCAAGGACCACTTCTGCTTCTACGACACCGAGGCGGTACCGAGCGAGGCGGTCTGAGGCGAGGAGATCTGAGGCTCCGGCGGCCCCGGGGCGTGGCTGACGGTGTCGGTCAGCCCGGGGCCCGTTGGATCCGGCGGTGCCGGTGGCCTCAGGGCGCGGCGGTCTCGGCCTCTCGAAGCGGCGCCTGCCGGGATGAGCGGTCGGTCGTGGCGATCGTCGCCGAGCCCACGACGCGTGTGCCGTCGTAGAGCACGATCGCCTGGCCGGGCGCAACGCCCCGTACCGGCTCGTCGAACGTGACATGGAGGGTGCCGCCCTCCACCAGCTCGGCCGTGACCGGCGTCTCGCCGCCGTGCGCCCGCAGCTGGGCGGTGTACGTACCGGCGCCGACCGGGGCGTCTCCGCACCAGCGGGGCTTGATCGCGGTGAGCGCGGTGACGTCCAGGGCCTCGGCCGGGCCCACCGTGACCGTGTTGTCGACCGGGGAGATGTCGAGAACGTAGCGCGGCTTGCCGTCCGGGGCGGGGTGGCCGATGCGCAGGCCCTTGCGCTGGCCGATGGTGAAGCCGAAGGCACCTTCGTGGCTGCCGACCTTCGTGCCCGCCTCGTCCACGATGTCGCCCTCGGCGGTGCCGAGCCGTGCGGCGAGGAAGCCCTGGGTGTCGCCGTCCGCGATGAAGCAGATGTCGTGGCTGTCCGGCTTCTTGGCGACGGCCAGCCCACGGCGCTCTGCCTCGGCCCTGATCTCGTCCTTGGTGGTCAGCGTGTCACCGAGCGGGAACATGGCGTGCGCGAGCTGGCGCTCGTCCAGCACCCCGAGGACGTACGACTGGTCCTTGGCCATGTCGGATGCCCGGTGCATCTCGCGTGAGCCGTCCTCGTTGCGGACGACCGTGGCGTAGTGGCCGGTGCAGACCGCGTCGAAGCCGAGCGCGAGGGCCTTGTCGAGCAGCGCGGCGAACTTGATCTTCTCGTTGCAGCGCAGACACGGGTTGGGGGTGCGGCCCGCCTCGTACTCCGCGACGAAGTCGTCCACGACGTCCTCACGGAATCGCTCGGCCAGGTCCCAGATATAGAAGGGGATACCGATGACGTCGGCCGCGCGACGGGCGTCGCGGGAGTCCTCGATGGTGCAGCAGCCACGCGCGCCGGTACGGAACGACTGTGGATTGGCGGAGAGCGCCAGGTGCACACCGGTCACGTCGTGCCCGGCCTCGGCGGCGCGGGCGGCGGCAACGGCGGAGTCCACACCGCCGGACATCGCGGCCAGTACCCGGAGGGGTCGGGGGCGGGGGCTCTGGGGTGTCTGAGTCATAGCCGTACCAGGGTACGGGCACGGGGGAATCCCGCGCTCGCACGGATGCGTTGAGGCACACATGGAACGTACGGGTGGCGACAGGGACCGGCGCATGGGCCGCCGGGCCCTGCTGGTCGGCGGGCTGGGCGCAGCGGCGGGTGCCACGGCGCTGGGCAGGGGCGAGCTGTCGCACGTCTGGGACCGGCTCTCCGGCGGCGGAAGGCCCGGCGAGAGCCCTGCGGTCGATTTCGCGGGAGCGCAGTGGGCGGCGGCCTCCCCGGCGAATTACCGGGTCGCCGACCGGCCTCATGACTATGCAGTCGACCGGGTTGTCATCCATACCGTCCAGGGCAGTTATGCGATGGCACTCCGGGTCTTCGCGGATCCGGCCCACGCGGCCGCCGCTCACTACGTGCTCCGCAGGGACGGGAAGGTGGCGCAGACGGTCCGGGAGCTGGATGTGGCGTTCCATGCGGGAAACCGCGCCTACAACGAACGCAGCATCGGGATAGAGCACGAGGGGTTCGTGGACCGGGCCTCGTCGTTCACGGACGCCATGTACCGGTCGTCCGCCCGGCTGACCGCGGACATCTGCTCGCGGTACGGGATACCCGTGGACCGGAGGCACATCATCGGGCATGTGGAGGTGCCGGGCGCCGACCACACGGACCCGGGGCCCTACTGGGACTGGGCCTGGTACGTACGGCTGGTGCGCGAGGCTCGGGAGCAGCACAAACCGTAACCGCGCCCCTGCACTGGACCAGCACCCCGGGCCACCCCGGCACCCCTGGCCGCAGGAGCCCGCCTCAGCTGACCCCGGCGCGCCCCTGGCCGGAGCGGCCCGCCCTGCGCATCTCGGAGGAGCCCGCCTCAGCTCAGCCCGGCCGACCTGGCCCGTTCCACCGCCGGGCCGATCGCCTCCGCCACCGCGGCGACGTCCGCCGCGGTAGAGGTGTGTCCCAGTGAGAACCGGAGTGTGCCGCGGGCCAGGTCCGGGTCTGTGCCCGTGGCCAGAAGGACATGGCTGGGCTGTGCCACCCCCGCCGTGCAGGCGGATCCGGTGGAGCAGGCGATGTCCTGGGCGTCCAGCAGGAGCAGCAGGGAGTCGCCCTCGCAGCCCGGGAAGGTGAAGTGGGCGTTGGCGGGGAGGCGGTTCACCGGGTCGCCGCCCAGGATGGCCGTGGGGACCGTGGACCGTACCGCGTCGATCAGTCCGTCGCGCAGTGCGCCGACCTCCCGGGCGAAGGTCTCGCGGCGCTCCGCGGCCAGTGTTCCCGCCACGGCGAAAGAGGCTATGGCCGGCACGTCGAGCGTCCCGGAGCGCACATGGCGCTCCTGTCCCCCGCCGTGCAGAACGGGCACGGGGGTGTACTCACGGCCGAGCAGCAGGGCTCCGACGCCGTAGGGGCCGCCGACCTTGTGGCCCGACACGGTCATCGCGGCCAGGCCCGACGCCGCGAAATCCAGCGGGAGCTGGCCGTACGCCTGTACCGCGTCGGCGTGCAGCGGGATACCGAACTCGGCTGCGACGTCGGCCAGTTCACGGACCGGCATGACGGTGCCGATCTCGTTGTTGGCCCACATCACGGTGGCGAGCGCGACATCGGACGGGTCCCGTTCGATCGCCGCGCGCAGGGACTCGGGGTGGACCCGGCCGTAGCCGTCGACCGGGAGGTATTCGACCGTCGCGCCCTCGTGCTCGCCCAGCCAGTCGACGGCGTCCAGGACGGCGTGGTGCTCGACCGGGCTGACCAGCACCCGGTTCCTGCGCGGTTCGGCGTCGCGGCGGGCCCAGAAGAGGCCCTTGACTGCGAGGTTGTCGGCCTCGGTGCCGCCCGCGGTGAAGACCACCTCGCTGGGGCGCGCGCCGAGTGATTCCGCGAGGGCCTCCCGGGCTTCCTCGACGGTACGCCGGGCCCGCCGCCCGGCGGCGTGCAGCGACGAGGCGTTGCCGACGACGGTGAGCTGGGCGGTCATCGCCTCGACCGCCTCCGGAAGCATGGGAGTGGTCGCAGCGTGGTCGAGGTATGCCATGGTGCGCACGATTCTACGAGCACCGGAGAGGTCTCCCCGCCGCACTCCCCCGGTGAGCGGCGCACGGCAGCCCGGCCGCCGGGTTCCGGTCGTTGGCCGTCGGCCGCCGGAGTTCCGGACGTCAGCCACCGGAGTTCCGGACGTCAGCCGCCGAAGTTCCAGATGACGGCGCCGCTGGAGGTGAAGACGGTGGCCAGCACCACCAGGTCGGCCACGCCGAGCGCGAGGCCGAGCAGGGCACGGCCGCGGCGGGCCGTGCCGCGCCACAGCGCGAGGCCGGCCAGCACGATGGCCGTGGGGCCGAGAACGATGTTCAGCACAAGCAGACCCAGCAGGCCGAGCACGAACGCGGCGACGGCCATGCCGTCGGCGTCGCGGGTGCCGGTCCGGGTCCGGGCCGAAGCGGTGAGTTCCATGATGCAGCTCCCTTTACGTGGTGTGGGCCGGGTTGCTTGCCGGGCGCTTACTTGCCGAGGCGCCCGGTGAAGCGCCGGCGGCCGAGACGCTCGCGCACGGCGAACACGGCCAGCCAGGCGCCGATGACGGCCGCGGCGACCAGGGACACGGAGAGCGGGAAGTGGGCCACGGCACCCAGCACGACTCCGAAGACGAGGAGAAGCGCGACGAGGGCAATCATCACTGTCCTTTCGGTGCGCCCTGTCCGGCGCACGCACGGCTCGGTTGAGTGAACAATTGTGAGTACGACTGTTCACTGACTACTGAGTCTACGCTTCCCTTCGGCGGAGAACGGTTGTTTACTGAATGGCATGAGTCACACCGTGGGCCTCCGCCAGGTCCAGAAGCAGAAGACCCGCCAGGCCCTCCTGGACGCGGCGCTGGGCCTGCTGGAGGAGCAGAGCCTGTCCAGCCTCGGGCTGCGTGAGGTGACCCGCGCGGTGGGTGTCGCGCCGACCGCCTTCTACCGGCACTTCCGGGACACCGCCGACCTCGGGGTCGCGCTCGTCGAGGAGGCCCTGGGCTCACTGCACGGGCTGATCGCCGCGACACTCGCGGAGACCGGCGACAGCGAGGCGCGTATCGACACTACGGTCGGCCTGATCGCCGCGCTGGTCCGCACGCATCCGGCGCACGTCCGGTTCATCGCCCGCGAACGGCATGGCGGCGTCCAGCCGGTGCGCGCGGCGATAGCGGCGCAACTGCGGCTGTTCACACGGGAGGTGGCGGCGGCGTTCGCGGACGAACCGCGGTCCGCGCTGTGGAGCGACGACGACCTGCTGATGCTGGCGGCCGTCTATGTGGATCACATGGTGATGACCGCTTCGGTCCTGCTGGAGGCGGCGGAGGAGGGGCCCGAGGCGTCGGAGCGGGCCCGGGACATGGCCCGGCGTCAGATGCGGCTGGTCAGCCTGGGGCGGCAGCACTGGCTCGACTGAGGCACTGGCCCGACCGAGGCACTGCCCCGACCGCGGGGACGGGGCCGAGTGGGGCAGGAGCCGAGGAACCGGGAGCCGGGAGGGGCGGGAGCCGAGGAACCGGACCGGCCGAGCCGCGGCCACCATCCCGCCCCCGTCCCCGCCGTCCCGCTACCCCCGCGGCGCCAGCGCCAGCTGCCGGGACTGGGCGACCAGCCGGTCCGCGCTGTCCCAGACCTCGGCGTCCTCCTCCAGGAAGCCCCCGGCGAGGTTGCGCGTGACGATCGACACCCGGAGCGGGCCCGGCGCGGGGCGGCACCGGATGTGGGTCGTCAGTTCGACCGTGGGCACCCAGCCCTTGAGGCCGAGCTCGAAGGCGGTCGGCGGCAGCGCGTCCACCGTCAGCAGCAGCGAGAGCGGATCCGCGTCGCGCCCGTCGGCGAGGCCGAACCACGCACGCATCTCCCCCTTGCCGGACGGCGCGCCCACCGCCCAGCCGCAGGTGGCCGGGTCCAGCTTCACCCTCAGGCGGTCCGTGATCGCGGATGAGCCGGGAATGGGCGCCGGACCGTCTTCGGAGCCCAGGCACTGCTCGATGGGCGGGATGGACGGCGGCTTCGCCGTGGTGCGTACCTCGTCGGAGAGCGCGTCCAGGTCGCCGTACGAGGCGAGCACCCGGATCCGTTCGACCTCGGTGCCGTCCTCCGCGTACTGGAAGAGCGACGCCTGCCCCGTGGAGAGCGTGCGGCCGCTGCGGACGGTCTTGACCCTGATCACCGCGGGGCCCGGACGGGAGGCGGTCACATAGTGCGCGGAGACCGAGAACGGGTCGGGGTGCGGGAGCGCGTCGCCCAGCGCGCGGCCGATCAGGGCCAGCAGATAGCCGCCGTTGACCGCCTGGATGATGGTCCAGCCCGCGGAGAGCTCCGCCTCGTAGACGCCTTCTTCACGACGGGTGACTGCGGTGTCGCGGTCGAACTCACTGTTCCCGATGGATACCTGTGCCATGAGCAGCACCGTACACCGCAAGGTTACTCGTCGGTAGAGACGGCCGCCGAACGTCTGTTCCAGGCCCGTGAGGCCCGCCAGTGGAAGCGCAGCGCGAGCAGCCGCACCGTGAAGCAGGTGAGCGCCGCGATACAGCCCGTGGTGGTGGTCAGCACGTCGAACTGGATGAAGAGCGCCACCATCGTCGCCCCCACCACGGCCGGTACGGCGTACAGATCGCGGTCCCAGCGCACCAGCGAGGGCGTCTCGTTGGCCAGGACATCGCGGAGCACACCGCCGCCCACCGCGGTGGCGAGACCCATCACGGCGGAGGCAGTGAGACCGAGCCCGTAGTCGTACGCCTTGGTGGTGCCGGTCACACAGAAGAGACCGAGCCCGGCCGCGTCGAAGACGTTCACTCCGGCCTGGATCCGTTCGACCTCGGGGTGAAGGAAGAAGACCAGGCCGGCGGCGATCAGCGGGGTCACGAAGTAGCCGAGATCGGTGAAGGCGGCGGGCGGCACCGCCCCGATCACGATGTCCCGGAACAGCCCGCCACCCAACGCCGTGACCTCGGCGAACACCGCGATCCCGAAGACGTCGAAGTTCTTCCGGACAGCGAGCAGCGCACCGGAGATCGCGAAGACGAAGATCCCGATGAGGTCCAGCACGTGCTGGACGGAGGTGTTGAACAGGTCATGGAGCACCCGACAGTTCTACCCCCGCCGCACCGCCGCCGTGCAACGCTCCGCCCTACAGCTCCGGTTTGGCAGGAGTGCGCAGCCACGCGTCGAAGAAGGCGCCGAGCCGCTGCCCGGAGATCTTCTCGGCGAGCGCGGTGAACTGCCCGGTGTCGGCGTTGCCGTACCGGTGCGCCTTCGTCCAGGCGGGCAGCAGCCGGAAGAACGCCCTGTCCCCGATCCGTTCGCGCAGCGCCTGGAGCGTCATGGCCCCCCGGTCGTAGACGGCCGATCCGAACATCGTGTCGCGCTGTGGATCGGCGACCTCCGAGTGCCAGAAGCCGGAGTTCGCGGGGGTCGCGTCGTACTCGGCGAGGAAGGCGTCGTGCGCCGAGCGCTTGCCCTGGTGTTCGTCCCAGAGCCACTGGGCGTACGTGGCGAAGCCCTCGTTGAGCCAGATGTCCTTCCACTGCTTCACCGAGACGGAGTCGCCGAACCACTGGTGGGCCAGCTCGTGCACGATCGTCGACTCGTTGCGTACGGCGGAGTAGCTCGGCTTGGACTGGGTCTCCAGCGAGAAGCCCGCCTGCGGCATGTCGTCGACGACCGCGCCGGTCTCCTCGAACGGATACGGCCCGAAGACCTTCGACCAGTAGTCGGTGGCCTCGGCCGTCACGGCGTACACATCAACGGCGTTGCTGTGGGCGAGCACCGGGTCGATGGCCACGTAGATCGGTGTTCCGGCGGGTGTACGGCCGGTCCTGACGTCGAACCTGCCGATCGAGGCGGTGGCGAGATAGGTGGCCATCTGCCGGGACTCGCGCCAGTGCGAGACGGTGGACGCGCCCTGGGTACGGGTGGAGAGCAGCCGCCCGTTGGAGACCCCGGTCAGCCCCTTGGGCGCCTTGATGGTGATGTCGAAGGCGGCCTTGTCGGAGGGGTGGTCGCTCGAAGGGAACCAGGTGGAGGCCGCGTTGGGCTCGCAGGCGACGAAGACGCCGTCCTTGGTCTTCATCCAGCCGTAGTCGGAGCCGAAGACGATCGGGCCGCTGAGCGCCTGCGGAACACCGCCGTAGACGACCCGTACGGTGAAGGTGCGGCCCTTGCGCAGCGGGCCTGCCGGGGTGATGCGTATCTCGTCCCCGGAGCGGGTGAAGCGTGCGTGCGCGCCGTTCACCTCGACCGATGCGACCGTCAGTTTCTGGAGGTCCAGGTCGAAGGAGGAAAGGTTCTGCGTAGCCCGCGCGGTGACCGTCGTACGGCCGTCGAGCCGGCCGGAGTCCGGGTTGTACGCGATGTCGAGGCCGTAGTGCAGGGCGTCGAAGCCGCCGTTGCCCAGCTGCGGGAAGTAGGGGTCACCGATGCCGGCCGAACCGGGTGAGGGTGCCGGAGCGGCAGCGATGACACAGAGGGCGGCCGTCGCGGTGGCGAGGGCGGCCAGACGTGCCGAACGGGAGAGCGCCAAGAGTCTGCCCTTCGTGCGTGCGCCGTTGTTACGGACACGCTGACTCTGCACTCTCCCGTTTAGGCATGTACATGACTTTACCAACTTGTCATGGGCGTGCCCGGCGCGACAACCGCGCGGCGCCTACTTCTCGCCGGACTCCGCGGCGGCGTCCGGCCCGGCCTCTGCGCCGGTGCCGGTGCCGGTCTTGGCCTCCGGCTCCGCCCCTGCGTCGGTCCCGGACTCGGTGCCGGTGGCGGCCTCGGTCCCGGCCTTGGGCTCGGCCTTGGCCCCGGGCTCCGTCTCCGTGTCCTTCGCGACCGCGTCACCGGCCGGCTCGGGCTTCGCGACCGCGTCAGCGGCCGGCTCCGGCTTCGCGACCGAGACCAGTTCGGCGGCCTCCCTCGCCTGCGGCAGCCGTTCCTCGCCCGGCGCCTGGTCGGGCGCGTTCTCCGGGTGGTGGCAGGCCACCTGGTGTCCGGTCCCCAGCGTCAGCAGCGGCGGTTCCTGTGTTCCGCAGATCTCCGTCGCCTTCCAGCACCGGGTGTGGAACCGGCAGCCGGCCGGCGGCGAGATCGGCGAGGGGACGTCGCCCTCCAGCCGGATCCGGTCGCTCCTGGTCCCCTTGCGCCGCGGGTCGGGCACCGGCACCGCCGAGAGCAGCGCCTTGGTGTACGGGTGCATCGGCGACTCGTACAGCGACTTGCGGTCCGCCAGTTCGACGATCTTCCCGAGGTACATCACCGCGATCCGGTCCGAGACATGGCGGATGACCGACAGGTCGTGCGCGATGATCACGTAGGTCAGACCGAGCTCGCTCTGGAGGTCGTCCAGCAGGTTCACCACCTGCGCCTGGATCGACACGTCGAGCGCCGAGACCGGCTCGTCGGCGACGACGAGCTTGGGCCGCAGTGCGAGCGCGCGGGCGATGCCGATGCGCTGGCGCTGGCCGCCGGAGAACTCGTGCGGGTACCGGTTGTAGTGCTCGGGGCTGAGTCCCACCAGCTCCAGCAGCCCCTGGACCTCCTTCTTCACGCCGCCCTCGGGCTCGACGCCCTGGAGCCTGAAGGGGGTTCCGACGATCCCGCCGATGGTGTGCCGGGGGTTCAGTGAGCCGTACGGGTCCTGGAAGATCATCTGGACGTCGCGGCGCATCGGCCGCATCTGCCCCGCGGACAGATGCGTGATGTCCTTGCCCTCGAACTCGACCTTTCCGCCGGTCGGTTCGAGCAGCCGGGTGATCAGCCGGCCCATGGTCGACTTGCCGCAGCCCGACTCGCCGACGACACCCAGGGTCTCCCCCGGGAACACGTCGAACGACAGCCCGTCCACGGCCTGGACCGCGCCCACCTTGCGCTTGAGCACGCCCTTGGTGATCGGGAAGTGCTTGACCAGGTCGGTGACCTTGAGCAGCGGCTCCGCCCCGGCGTCCTTGGCGGGCGCGGCGGCGGAGTCCTTGGACGTCTGCTGCGGAACCTTCGGAGCCTCGGGAGCCTGCGGAGCCTTCTTCTTCTGATCAGTCACAGCTTCGGCGCAATCTCTTCGGTCCAGATCTTTTCCCGCTGGGCCTTCGTCATATGGCACGCGGAGAAGTGCCCGTCCGTGCTCTCCCGCAGCTCAGGGCGCTCGATGCGGGTGATGTTGTCCTTGGGCACGTCGGCGTAGGGGCAGCGCGGGTGGAAGGCGCAGCCGGACGGCACGTTGATCAGGCTGGGCGGGGAGCCCTTGACGGGCACCAGACGTTCGGTCTGCTCACGGTCGATGCGCGGCATGGAGCCCAGCAGCCCCCAGGTGTAGGGGTGCTGGGGCTCGTAGAAGACCTTCTCGGCCGTGCCGCGCTCGATGCAACGGCCCGCGTACATCACCAGGAGCTCGTCCGCGATCTCGGCGACGACGCCGAGGTCGTGGGTGATGATGACGACCGCCGAGCCGAACTCCTTCTGCAGATCCCGGATGAGATCGAGGATCTGCGCCTGGACGGTGACGTCGAGGGCGGTCGTCGGCTCGTCGGCGATGAGCAGTTCGGGGTTGTTGACCAGGGACATCGCGATCATCGCGCGCTGGCGCATACCGCCGGAGAACTGGTGCGGGTAGTCCTCGAAACGGCGCTGCGGCTCGGGGATGCCGACCCGGTCGAGCATCTCGACCGCACGGGTACGCGCGGTCTTCTTGTCGACCTTGTGGTGGACGCGGTACGCCTCCACGATCTGCGCGCCGATGCTGTAGTACGGGTGCAGCGCCGACAGCGGGTCCTGGAAGATCATGGACATCTTCTGACCGCGGAGTTCGCGGACCCGCTCGGGCCCCGCGCCGATCAGCTCCTCGCCGTCGAGCCAGATCTCACCGGAGATCCGGGCCCGCTCCGAGCTGTGCAGCCCCATGATCCCCAGCGAGGTCACGGACTTGCCGGAGCCTGACTCACCGACGATACCGAGCGTCTGACCGGCCTTCAGGTCGAAGCTGACACCGTCCACGGACTTCACCAGGCCGTCGTCGGTGTCGAAGTGGATCCGCAGGTCCCGGACCGAGAGGAAGCTCTTCGCGTCCTGGGACGGGGCGTCGTCCTTGCCGCTCTTGGCGGGCTCGCCGGAACCCTTCTTGTGCACGTCGCTCATGAGAGCCTCACCCGGGGGTCGATCGCGGCGTACACAAGGTCCACCAGCAGGTTGCAGACAACGATGAAGAAAGCGGCCACCAGCGTCACACCCATGACGACCGGGAGGTCGCTGCGGGTCACTCCCTGGATGGCGTAGGCCCCCATCCCCTGGAAGTCGAAGACCGTCTCGGTGATGACCGCGCCGCCGATGAGCAGCGCGAAGTCCATGCCGAAGATGGTGATGAGCGGGGTGAGCGCGGCGCGCAGGCCGTGCTTGACGACCACGTTCCGCTCGCGCAGGCCCTTGGCCCGCGCGGTTCTGATGTAGTCCTCGCCCATGGTCTCCAGCATCCCGGCCCGGGTGAGCCGGGCGTAGAGCGCCGAGTACAGGAAGGCGAGGGTGCACCAGGGGAGGATCAGGTTCCAGGCCCACTCCGCCGGATTGTCCGTGAAGGGCACGAAGTGCACATTCCAGATCGTCCAGTGGAAGCTGAACAGGGCGAGCGAGACCAGACCGGTGAAGAACATCGGCAGCGAGACGCCGGCCAGGGCCACGCCCATCGCGAGTCGGTCGATGAGCGAGCCCCGCTTGAGGGCGGAGACCACACCGGTCGCGACACCGCTGACGACCCAGATGACCGCCGCGCCGACCGCGAGCGACAGCGTCACGGGGACACGCTGCTGGATCTCGGGCCAGACCGCCGAGTGGGTCTTGAAGGAGTAGCCGAAGCACGGCGCGTGGCACACCGCGGGGTCGGGCCCGAAGTGGTAGTTCGCGCCGACGACGATGCCCTTGATGAAGTGCCAGTACTGCTCGTAGAGGGGCTGGTCCAGCCCCAGGTTCTTCTTGACCGCGGCGATCGTCGCCGGGTCGGGGCTCTTGCCCACGTACTGGGCGGCCATGGAGTCGGTCGTCTGCCCGCCGAGGCGGGGAACGAGGAAGAAGATCGCGAAGGTGACTGCGCTGACCACCAGCAGCAGCAACACCGCGGCGAATACGCGTCGGATGATGTACGCAGCCACAGCCGTGCGGCGCCGGGACGGACGGACGGGGTAGGCCCGTCCGTCCCGGCGCCTTCACCTGCCTTTCAGGGGGGTGCTGTCGATGAACAGGTGTTGTTACTTGGTCGAGGTCATCAGCACGTAGTCGTACATGCCGAGGTACGCCTGACTGACCGTTACGTTCGCCGCCGAGTCCGGGCGGTAGAGCAGGTTCTTGCGGTAGAAGAGCGGGACGAGCGAGGCGTTCTCCATCACCATCTGGTCGACCTGGCCCCAGGTGGCGTTGCGCTTCGCGTTGTCCAGCGTCCCGATGCCCTTGACGATCTCCGCGTTGATCTTCGGGTCGTCGAGCTCCATCAGGTTGGTGCCACCGGACGGCTTGATGGCCTTGCCGTCGACGATCTGGTCGATGTAGCCGAAGCCGGCCGGCCAGTCGGCGCCCCACGCCATCATCATCATTCCGGCGTTGTTCTTGTGGACCCAGTCCGGGACGCCCGCGAAGTCGGTGAAGTACTTGTCCGACGGGAACGTCTTGATGTCGGCGATGATGCCGATCTTCTTCAGGCTCTGCTGGAGCTGGGTGGCGCTGGTGACCTCGTCGGGACGGTCGGAGCGCGCGGTCAGCGTCGTCTTGAAGCCCTTGGGCTTACCGCACTTGGCCAGGTACTGCTTGGCCTTGGTCACGTCGCCCTTGTTGCCCGGGGTCGGGTACAGGTCGAACTTCTTGTAGCCCGAGACACCCGGCGGGATGACGGTCGTCGCCGGGTCGCCCCGGACCTCGCCGCCGATCGCGTCGACCATGTCTGCCTTGTCGGCGACGTACTGCACGGCCTTGCGGCAGTCGGCGTTGTTGAACGGCTTCACATGCACGTTCAGCGCGAGGTACTGCAGCGCGCCGGCGTACGGGTCGTCCGTCTTCGCCTTCTCGGTGGCCTTGGTGATGACCTTCGGCTGAGTCTTGGACTGCAGACCGGTACCGGCGATGTCAGCGGTGCTGGTGTCGTTGAGCAGGTGCTCGTCGACGGTCGTCGGCTGGACGTTGAAATTCAGGTTGATCTTGTCCGGCAGCGCCTTGCGGACCGGGTCGGTCTTCGGGTCCCACTGCGGGTTGCGGACCAGCGTCGCGCCGCGGCTCTCGCTGTACGAGGCGAACTTGTACGGGCCCGACGACACGATGTGCTGGACGTACGAGGCGCCCTTGTCGGCCTTCTGCGGCACCGGAGCGGTCTGCGAGAAGGACGCGAGGTAGTCCATGTCCGCGAACGGCTTGCTCAGGTGGAAGACGATCGTGGAGTCGTCCGGCGTCTCGATGGACTTGAGACCGTCGGCCGACTTGTCCTTGTAGGGACCCTTGTACTTGTCGCCGTCCTTGAGGTACGTGCTGAAGTACGTGGGCCCGTTGGACAGCGCCTCACGGGCGAAGGTCCGCTCGATGGCGTACTTGACGTCCTTCGAGGTGATCACGGTGCCGTCCTGGAACTTCACGCCCTTGCGGAGGTGGTACGTCCAGGTCTTGGCGTCCGGGGACGCCTTGCCCAGGCTGGTCGCCAGGTCGGGCACGATCTTGAGCCCGTCCTTGCCCGGAGCCGGGTTGAAGGTCACCAGCGCACGCGCGTAGAGGCGGGAGAAGTTCTGCACCCAGCCGTAGTACGTGTTGCCGGGGTCCAGGGAGTCGGCGGCACTTGAGTGCTCGTAGGTGACCGTCCCTCCCTTCTTGCTGGTCTTGTTGACGATGCTGGTCAGAGCTGCGTCTGCCTTGCCATGGCTGCCCCCGCCGCCACTGTCACTGCTCCCGCAAGCGGTGGCAGCGAGCCCCAGCGCTACCGTCGCGGCTATCGCCGCTGCCGTCTTCCTGCTCTTCATGCTGAGGAAAGCCCCCTCGGTTGTCCGGTGTGCGGCACGGCCGCGATTACTTGCCACGGGGGTCGAGTGCGTCACGCAGCCCGTCCCCCAGCAGATTGAAGGCCAGCACGGTGATGAAGATCGCCAGGCCGGGAATGACCATGAACATCGGGTCGACCTGGTAGAGGTCGACCGCGGTGGACAACATGCCGCCCCAGGAGGCCTGCGGCGGCTGGATGCCCACGCCGAGGAAGCTCAGGGACGCCTCGAAGAGGATGTTGGTGGGGATCAGCAGCGTCGAGTAGACGAGGATCGGCGCGACCAGGTTCGGGAGCAGCTCGCGCAGGAGGATGAAGGGCCCGCGGGCCCCCAGCGAGCGGGCGGCCTCGACGAACTCCCGTTCACGCAGGCTGAGCGTCTGCGCGCGGACGATGCGGCCCATGTAGGGCCAGTTGAAGAATCCGATCACGAAGATCAGCACGCAGATACGGAGCGTCAGACCGCTGAGGCCGAACGCGTTGCCCTGCAGCGATGCGGAGATGGAGATCGCGAACAGCAGCAGCGGGAACGCCAGGAAGGTGTCCATCAGACGGCTGATGCCGCTGTCCACCCAGCCGCCGTAGAAGCCGGCCACCACGCCCATCACGACACCGATGACCACCGAGAGGAGCGTCGACCCGGCGGCGACCACCAGGGAGACCCAGGAGCCCTCGATGATGCGCGCCAGGATGTCCCGGCCGGTCTGCGGCTCCACACCCAGCGGGTGGCTCCAACTGATGCCGCCGAAGCTGCCCTTGGGCCCCAGCAGAGCCGGGTCCACCAGATTCTGGTGGAAGCCGTTGGGGTCGAGCCCGAACATCGCCTGGATCGGCTTGGAGAGGAGGGCGACCAGCACCAGCAGGATCACGACGACCCCGCCGGCCATGGCGACCTTGTCCCGCTTGAAACGCGTCCAGGCGATCCGGCCGAGCGAACGGCCCTCGATCTGGCTCTGCGTGGCCCCCGTGAGTACTGCCTCCGGCTGCGCTTCGGCAGTCGACCCGGTGGTCTCGATCGGTGCGGTCACAGTGCCTTTGACCCCTCCCGGCCGGCGGTGGCCGGCCCGTACCTGCCGCGGTGGCGGCTGCTGTGCATCTAGCGCATCGGGTGATGCCACTGTGCTGAAGTGACGGAATGTGTTCATGGCACGTCGCAACAAGGGCACGACGATGCTCGATGCAGGGAGTCTTCATTGCGGTTGCGATCACCCGCCAGACCTGAAGGTGAATGTATGCGCAACCGTGATGCGGTTAATGGACTTCCGTTATCCGGACGTCAGGACCGGCTGAGCGGAAACTTTCCTCACCAATGGGCCAGTTCGGACATCGCACCCAACAACCGCTGTTGACGGCCCAATTGGGACACTCAGCCTACCGGCGGGTATCCGTATCCCGCCGCGGGAGAGGAGGCCGCGTGGGCCTCACGGTCGTAGAAGGGGCGGCAGTTGGCCCGCAGCCACATCCCGACCGGGTCGTACGCGTCGGAGAGCGCCACGGTCGACACCGGCAGCCCCTCCGGAACCGCGGCGATCGACTGCTGCATCATCGCCCGCACCGAATCCACGGACTGCTGGCTGGTGTCGTACAGATCGAGCCCGATGGCCAGATACGGGGTGCCGAGCGCGGGCTGCACCCAGGCCCGGCTCAATGAGCGGATCGCCGGGGTGTGGTGGGCGCTCTGGGTGAGCAGCGCGTAGAACTGCGGGATCTCGATGGCCGGTTCGGAGAGCCGCAGCGGTCCGGCGGGCATCCGGTCCAGACCGGTGGCGATACGGCGCAGGTCGGTCCAGGGGATGCCGACACCGCCGCCGGGGGCATGCGGATTGAGCCAGATTCCCCAGTGGTCCGGGTAGAGGGAGCGCGCGATGTCACGGCCGGTGACCACCTCGTGCGAACGGTTCCAGCCGGAGACCGCCAGCTCCTGCGCCGATGTCACACACGGGGCGTAACCGAGGCCTTCGATCTCCATGTTCCCGTACTGGGCGTCCGGCGACCCGGCCCGGCCGTTCCAGAGCAGCATCCAGACCTGGCTGTCGGCGAGCGCCTGCAGCAGTGCCTCATAGGCGTCGTACCGCCCGGGGGTCACCTGGAGCAGCATCTGCTCGACCTGCCCGGCCGTCGTGCCCGACGCGCTCACCCTGGGTCCCGCCCCTCTTCGATCCACCCGTTGACGTGCTTGTGCCATGCGCCGGGACGCGGCCCGCCCGGCGCGGTCCACACCGTTCGCCCGTGCGATTCCGGCCATCCGGCCGGCCGCTGGTCCGCCCGTCCGGTCGGCCGCACGATTCCGGCCAGTCCGCGGGCCGGCCGTCCCGTGCGTCCCACGCATCCGACCAGCTTAGGCTGCGGCGGGTTCGGTGCGCCTGCGCGGCACCGGACCGTCCGCTCCTCCCGTCCCGCGGTACCGGGCCCGCCGCAGCGGCCCCTCGGTACCGCCCCTACAGCACCGGCCCCTCCGCCCCGGCCCTGACGTAGAACGGCCTGACCTTCTCCAGCATCCAGTCGGCGACCGGGTCCTGCGCCACATCGAGGAGGACGAGATTGACCGGCCAGCTCACCTCGACCCGGTGCAGCGCCCGGCCGAGCGCGTCCATCGGGGCGTTGCGGCCCGCGCCGTCCCATGTCGCGAACTCGACCCCGACGAAGAGGACCGGGTCGCCGCCCTCGATGGAGGCGAGGGCCCGGCGGGCCGAGCGGACCACACCCGACTCCTCGAACTCGCCCGCGGCGGCGGAGAGGAAGTCGACCGGCTCCTCCTGCCAGTCCGGCTCGAAGAGCCGCACCCGGCCGCCGGTCGCGGGCCCGTCGAGGGGGGTCCGGCCGCTGCGGCAGAGTTCGGCCACCGCGGGCGGCGGCAGCGGCATGCCGATCGCACCGCCCGGGTTCACCACGAGACCCAGCTGCGGCGGCAGCCCCCGGGCGAACTCGACGGCGGGGGCCACCGCGAAGGAGTAGTGCGAGCCGACGCACTGGAGGAACTGCGCCTCCGAGCTGAAGACCGGCACATAGGCCCCGCCCTCGATCTCGACGGTGGGCAGGTCGAGTGAACTGCTCTCCTGCCCGCCGCCGTTGGGCAGCGGAACCCAGAGATTGCTGCGCCCCAGCACCTCGATCAGCCGGCCGCCCGCGCCGGGGTTCCCGACCGATGCGGTCAGGACCTCTTCGAGCTCATTTCCCGGCCATGCCATGTCCACCGAGGTATCCCCTTCTCACCTGTGCATCCGTGCACGCGTTCACCTGCCGACCGACCCTAACGGCCCCCGCCACGACAGACAGCTGAGCTCCTTCAATCCGCCGCCCCGAAGCGGATCGCGCGCAGCACGGCCGCAGCCTCCCGGTCGAGCAGCACGGCCGAACGGCAACCGGCGGGCAGCCGCGCCCGCTCGGCCGCCCGGACCAGCCCGGCGACCGCCCCGCGGTGCCGGGCGAAGGCGTACGCGGAGACCTTCCGGCCGCGCTCGGCCTGGCCGGCCAGCGCCATCGCGGGCGTCACGTCGAGCAGCAGCAGATGCAGGGCGCTGCCGCGCCGCCGCGCCGTGCGGGCCAGCAGGGCACGGACCCAGAAGTGCGTACCGCAGTCGTGCACGACGACACCGGCACCCGAGCGCAGGGCCCGCCACAGCCTGCCGTAGTGGGCGGCCCGCACCAGCGGCCGGTAGCTCCAGTACGGCAGCAGGCGCGGCAGCCGGCGCTCCCAGCGGTCCCGGGTGTCCTGCGAGTCGATTCCGTACGCCCCGGCGGCCCTGCGCAACAGCGTGGACTTGCCGCTGCCCGGCAGTCCGGACAGGACCACCACGTCCCCCGCGGCGAACACCAGGGCGTGCGGGCTGCGGCCGGTCCGCCGGCGCAGGTCCCGCACCGCGGGCGCGCGCCCGGATCCCGCCCGTCCACTCCGTACGGCCGGCCCGGCCACGGTCCGTGCGGGCCCCGGCCCCACCGTCCGCCCGGCCGCCTCCTGCCCGGATCCCGCCGGCCACCCGGCCCCGGCCCCCGGCCCGCCGGGCACCGTCTCCGGCGCCGGATCCGCACGCCGCTCCTGTCCCACCATGGCCGCTCCCCCTGTCGGGCCACCCCGTACGCCGCCTGCGCCTGCGCATGCCTGCGTCCTTGTGCATACCCCCGTCGGCGAAGTGTAAAGAAAGAGTAATGCGAGACCGGTGGGGCAACGATCGCCCGGCATGCGATGATGTGCGCGCCAACTCCATACAGGCCGTTCGAATCCGCGCGGGAGAGTTCCCGGTCACTGGCCGGGGCGCCGAAGGAGCAAGTCCCTCCCTTGTAATCTCTCAGGCCCCGTACCGCGCGGACGAGGCAGATCTGAAAAGCGGACCGCCCCGCGGTCCCACCCAAGGTGCAAGCCGCGCCCTCCCGACAGGCGCCGGCGAACCTCTCAGGTTCCGATGACAGATGGGGAGGATCGTCCTCGTCTGTCATGCCCCGGGAGTACCGCATATGAGCCCCACGCCCCGCCTCACCGCACTCGACGCCCTGCACCGTTCGCTGGGCGCGACCATGACCGACTTCGCGGGCTGGGACATGCCGCTGCGCTACGCCAGTGAGCGCGACGAGCACATCGCCGTACGGACCCGTGCCGGTCTCTTCGACCTCTCCCACATGGGCGAGATCACCGTCAGCGGCCCGGAGGCCGTGCGGCTGCTCGACCACGCGCTGGTCGGCAACATCTCCACCGTCGGCAACGGCCGCGCCCGCTACACCATGATCTGCCAGGAGGACGGCGGGATCCTGGACGACCTGATCGTCTACCGGCTGGGCGAGCAGGAGTACATGGTCGTCGCCAACGCGGGCAACGCACAGACCGTCCTGGACGCGCTGACCGCACGCGCGGGCGGTTTCGACGCCGTCGTACGGGACGACCGCGACGCCTACGCCCTGCTGGCCGTACAGGGCCCGGAATCCTCCGGCATCCTGAAGTCGCTCACCGACGCCGACCTGGACGGGCTGAAGTACTACGCCGGTCTGCCCGGCACCGTCGCCGGTATCCCTGCGCTCATCGCCAGGACCGGCTACACGGGCGAGGACGGTTTCGAGCTGTTCACCGCCCCGGCCGACGCCGAGAAGCTCTGGCAGGCCCTCACCGAAGCGGGCACCCCGGCCGGTCTCGTGCCCTGTGGTCTGTCCTGCCGCGACACCCTGCGCCTGGAGGCCGGCATGCCGCTGTACGGCCATGAGCTGACCACCGCGCTGACGCCCTTCGACGCCGGTCTCGGGCGGGTCGTCAAGTTCGAGAAGGAGGGCGACTTCGTCGGGCGCACCGCCCTGGAGGCCGCCGCCGAGCGCGCCGCTTCGGCCCCGCCGCGCAAGCTGGTCGGCCTGATCGCCGAGGGCCGCCGGGTCCCCCGCGCGGGCTACCAGGTCGTCGCGGACGGCCAGGTCGTCGGCGAGGTCACATCGGGCGCCCCGTCCCCGACGCTGGGCAGGCCGATCGCCATGGCGTACGTCGACGCGGCATACGCGGAGCCCGGCACGTCCGGTGTGGGCGTGGACATCCGCGGTACCCATGAGCCGTACGAGGTCGTGGCCCTCCCCTTCTACAAGCGCCAGAAGTGACCCACACCATCTCAGCCCGTAAGACCACTGTTCACCAGCACTCCCCCGCATCCAGGAGAATCAGGTCATGAGCAACCCCCAGCAGCTGCGTTACAGCAAGGAGCACGAGTGGCTGTCGGTCGCCGAGGACGGCGTCTCGACGGTCGGCATCACGGAGTTCGCGGCCAACGCGCTCGGTGACGTCGTCTACGCCCAGCTCCCTGAGGCCGGGTCCACGGTCACCGCGGGCGAGACCTGCGGCGAGCTGGAGTCGACCAAGTCGGTCAGCGATCTGTACGCCCCGGTCTCCGGTGAGATCACCGAGATCAACCAGGACGTCGTCGACGACCCGTCGCTGGTGAACACCGCCCCGTACGAGGGCGGCTGGCTGTTCAAGGTGCGCGTCACCGGCGAGCCGGACGACCTGCTCTCCGCCGACGAGTACGCCGCTCTCTCCGCCGGCAACTAGGGACCTAGGGACTATTGATGTCACTTCTTGATTCCTCCCTCCACGAGCTCGACCCGGACGTCGCCGCCGCTGTCGACGCCGAGCTGGTCCGCCAGCAGTCCACCCTCGAAATGATCGCCTCGGAGAACTTCGCTCCGGTCGCGGTCATGGAGGCCCAGGGCTCCGTCCTCACCAACAAGTACGCCGAGGGCTACCCGGGCCGCCGCTACTACGGCGGCTGTGAGCACGTCGACGTGGTCGAGACGATCGCGATCGACCGTGTGAAGGCGCTCTTCGGCGCCGAGCACGCGAACGTCCAGCCGCACTCGGGCGCCCAGGCGAACGCGGCCGCGATGTTCGCGCTGCTCAAGCCCGGTGACACGATCATGGGCCTGAACCTCGCGCACGGCGGTCACCTGACCCACGGCATGAAGATCAACTTCTCCGGCAAGCTCTACAACGTGGTCGCGTACCACGTCGACGAGGAGACCGGCCAGGTCGACATGGCCGAGGTCGCCCGCCTCGCCAAGGAGACCCAGCCGAAGCTGATCGTGGCCGGCTGGTCCGCCTACCCGCGCCAGCTGGACTTCGCCGCGTTCCGCGAGATCGCCGACGAGGTCGGCGCGTATCTGATGGTCGACATGGCGCACTTCGCCGGCCTGGTGGCCGCGGGTCTGCACCCGTCGCCCGTCCCGCACGCGCATGTCGTCACCACGACCACGCACAAGACGCTGGGCGGCCCGCGCGGTGGTGTGATCCTCTCCACCGCCGAGCTCGCCAAGAAGATCAACTCGGCGGTCTTCCCCGGTCAGCAGGGCGGCCCGCTGGAGCATGTGATCGCGGCGAAGGCGGTCGCCTTCAAGGTGGCGGCGACGGACGACTTCAAGGAGCGCCAGCAGCGCACCCTGGACGGCTCCCGCATCCTGGCCGAGCGTCTGGTGCAGGCCGATGTCACCGAGCACGGTGTCTCGGTCCTCTCCGGCGGCACCGATGTGCATCTGGTCCTGGTGGACCTGCGCAACTCGGAGCTCGACGGCCAGCAGGCCGAGGACCGTCTCCACGAGATCGGCATCACGGTCAACCGCAACGCCGTCCCGAACGACCCGCGCCCCCCGATGGTCACATCGGGGCTGCGGATCGGCACTCCGGCCCTGGCCACCCGTGGTTTCCAGGCCGAGGACTTCTCCGAGGTCGCGGACATCATCGCGTCCGCGCTGAAGCCTGCCTACGACCGGGAGGCGCTGGCCGCCCGGGTCTCCGCGCTGGCCGGGAAGTTCCCGCTCTACCCCGGGCTGAAGTAGGCCCGGACCCGTACGGTTGCAGGACCGGTCGGTCCGGATCAGTACGGTTTTGTACGAACCACGGGGCACCCCGCACACTGGTCGGTGAGCGGGGTGCCCCGCACCACGTACGCACTTGCTCACCGCTGTACCGCGCTTTCTCTGCACCACCCCGGCAGACAACGGCGTCTACCTCACCAAGGAGTTCCCTGTGGCCATATCGGTCTTCGACCTCTTCTCGGTCGGCATCGGTCCGTCCAGCTCCCACACGGTGGGCCCGATGCGGGCCGCCCGGATGTTCGCCGCGCGGCTGAAGAACGAGGGTCTGCTGGCCCACACCGGCTCGGTCCGCGCCGAGCTCTTCGGTTCGCTGGGCGCAACGGGGCACGGACACGGAACCCCGAAGGCGGTACTCCTCGGCCTGGAGGGCGAGTCCCCGCGCACGGTCGATGTCGAGCACGCCGACGAGCGCATCGAGCAGATCCGCACCAGTGGCCGCATCAGCATCCTCGGCGCGCACGAGATCGGCTTCGACTACGACGCGGACCTGATCCTGCACCGGCGCAAGGCCCTGCCGTACCACGCGAACGGGATGACGGTCTTCGCGTACGACACCGAGGGCGCGCCGCTCCTGGAGAAGACGTACTACTCGGTGGGCGGCGGCTTCGTGGTGGACGAGGACGCCGTGGGCGAGGACCGCATCGTCCTGGACGACACCGTCCTGAAGCACCCTTTCCGTACCGGCGACGAGCTGCTGCGGCTGACCCGTGAGACCGGTCTCTCCATCTCCGCGCTGATGCTGGAGAACGAGAAGGCATGGCGCACGGAGGCGGAGATCCGTGCGGGGCTGCTGGACATCTGGGGCGTCATGCAGTCCTGTGTGGCCCGGGGGATGTCGCGCGAGGGCATACTCCCCGGCGGCCTCAAGGTCCGCCGCCGGGCGGCCAACTCGGCCCGCCAGCTGCGCGCCGAGGGCGACCCGCTGGCCCGCGCCATGGAGTGGATCACGCTCTACGCGATGGCCGTGAACGAGGAGAACGCGGCGGGCGGCCGCGTCGTGACCGCCCCCACGAACGGCGCGGCCGGCATCATCCCCGCCGTCCTGCACTACTACATCAACTTCGTCCCGGGCGCCGACGAGGAGGGCGTGGTCCGCTTCCTGCTCTCGGCGGGCGCCATCGGCATGCTCTTCAAGGAGAACGCCTCGATCTCGGGCGCCGAGGTCGGCTGCCAGGGCGAGGTCGGCTCCGCCTGCTCGATGGCGGCGGGCGCCCTGGCCGAGGTCCTGGGCGGCTCTCCCGAGCAGGTGGAGAACGCGGCGGAGATCGGCATGGAGCACAACCTGGGCCTGACCTGCGACCCGGTCGGCGGACTGGTCCAGATTCCGTGCATCGAGCGGAACGGCATGGCGGCGGTCAAGGCGGTCACGGCGGCCAAGATGGCGATGCGCGGCGACGGCAGCCACAAGGTCTCCCTGGACAAGGTCATCAAGACGATGAAGGACACCGGCGCCGACATGTCGGTCAAGTACAAGGAGACGGCCCGGGGAGGGCTCGCGGTGAACATCATCGAGTGCTGAGCAAGTAGGCCCTGACCAGCGCGTTCGTAGCGCTGTCAGGGCCTTCCCTGCTTACTTGGCGGAAAAACCCGCGCTTAGAGCAGCGGCTGGCCGGCCTCTCCCCCACATTCACCACAGCGCAGGCACGACAGGCCCTGCTCTCCCCTCGCGATCTGGCGCACTTGGCCACGGAGGGGGAGATAGACGAGCTGTCCCGTGGGGTGTACCGGCGGGCAGACGCCCCGGAGACGGCGCACGCGGATTTGCTGGCCGTGTGCGCACGGACCCATCGCGCCGTCGTGTGCGGTGAATCCGCCCTGGCCCTGCATGAACTGATCGACGACATCCCCGCAGCAGTACACATCGCCGTGCCGCGCGGTACACGCCGCCCGACGATTTCCTACCCGCCGACCGTGGTGGCGCAGTACGCCGCAAAGACCTTCGACCTCGGTATCGAACGGTTCGAAGCAGCCCCGGGAGAAACCATCCCCATGTACAGCCCAGCTCGCAGCGTCGTCGACGCAATGCGCCACCGCAGCCGCCTCGGCGAAACCCTCGCCCTGTCCGCGCTCGGCCGCTACCTGCGTCGAAGCGGGCGCGGCGGGATTAGCGAACTCCAGCACATCGCAAGCGAGTTGGACGCCCTCTCCGTCGTCCGCCCCGCCGTAGAGGCGGTGCTCGCCTGATGGTCAATCCCACCCGTGACCGTCCCCATCCGTGAGGAGGACGAGTACCACGGTCTACGCCTGTCGATGGCCGCCTCCATCCCCCGAGCACGACTCAAGCTCCAACTGGACATCAGCTTCGGCGACCCCGTCACCCCCGGCCCCCGGATCATCGAGTATCCGCAGCAACTCACGACGGACAGCTTCCAGATCCTCGGCTACCACTCGCCACCGTCATCGCCGAAAAACTCTCCACCGCCATCTCACTCGGCGACCTCAACACCCGCGACCGCGACTACGGCGACCTCTACCGCCTGCTCACCCTCAACGACCTGGACGGACAAGAACTCACCACAGCGCTGACCGCCACCGCCACACACCGCGGCATCACTCTCAAACCCCTCAGCACCACCATCACCGACCTCGGCGAGCGCCGCCAGACCTCCTACACCGCCTGGCGCCGTCGGCAAGGCACCGCCGCAACGAGCTACCCCGGAGGCTTCACGGACGTCACCCGGCAGGTCACCGCCTTCGCAGACACACTCCTCAACGGCGGTGCCGCCACCCTCACTTGGAGTGCGGCGACCCTCACGTGGTCATGAACCGGACCTGACTGACCGGCCAGGCTTTCGGGGCGAGCCCAGACCTACGCATGACGAGTGCGGGGCTCGCCGAAGCCGTCGCATTCCGCCCGAGCATCAACTGCCCAACCCCGCAGGCGTCTCACGCAGCAGGGATACGTGGTAATCAGCTCTCGACAAGAAGTCTCCAAAAAAAGTCCCTGACGTGACTCAAGGCAAGCCCGGGCATCGGCTCTGCCACCGGCTCCCGGTGGCCCGGCACGCAGGCCGTCAGCGATCCGTTACGACTCGGCCGTCCGGCGTCAGGGGCACATCATGAGACGGCGACCGGTGCGCGGGCGGGGCATAGCTTCGGTGTCACGTCCCGGGCTGCCTCCCCGCACCCGGGATGCCACCCGCTCCTCGTGGTTTCTCCGGGAGGTTCCCATGTGCCTGCGCTCCTACGACGACGATCCTGAACCCGAGGAACAGGTCCCGGCCGGGCCGTTGTACGTACCGGTCCTGCCGGGGCCCGCGCGCGCCGCGCTCCGTCTCTTCCGTACCCCGCTGGGCGTACGTACCACCGTTGCCTTCACCGAGGCGGCGATGGTCACCGCAGTGCTGGGCGAGGGCCAGGCGTGGATCGTGCTCTCCGAGCCCGCACTGCGTGCGATGGCCGAACCGCTCGGCGTGACACGGATGACGCTCGATCCGATGCTGACCGCTCCGCCGGTACGGGCCGACGCCCCGGCCCGTACGGTCGCGGAGCTCCGCGGGCCCGGACCTATGCCCACCCCGAGCGGAAGGAAGCTGGCCTCGTGACGACCACCCTCGCGTCCTCGCCCACGTCTGCGGCCGACGCCGATCTGTCGGTCTGGCCAGGCTCCACGACCCGGCTGCCGCACGGTGGTCTCGCGGTCGGTGGCGTCGATCTGGCCGAGATGGCCGAACGGTTCGGCACACCCACGTACGTCCTGGACAGGGGCGAGGTCCATGCGCGCTGCCGGGCCTACCGGGCTGCCTTTCCGCAGGCCGGCATCCTCTACGCCGCGAAGGCTTTCCTCTCCCGCGCGATGGTGCGCTGGATAGCGGCGGAGGGGCTCGGACTGGATGTCTGCTCGGCCGGAGAGCTCGAACTCGCTGTGACAGCCGGGTTTCCGGCCGGCCGGATCGTGCTGCACGGCAACGCCAAATCACCTCATGACCTCGCGGCCGCGCTACGGCTCGGAGTCGGGCGGATCGTCATCGACAATCCGTCGGAGATCGCGCAGCTGGCGGCAGCGGTGGGTCACGAGGGCCGTCAGAAGGTCATGGTCCGGGTCGTGCCGGGGGTGTCCGCCGGCGGGCATGTGAAGATCCGGACCGGAACGGACGACCAGAAGTTCGGCCTCTCCCTCACCGACGGACAGGCCCACCACGCGATCGCCCGTGTTCTCGGACAGCCCCAGCTCCAACTGACCGGCCTGCACTGCCATATCGGTTCGCAGCTCACCGATATCAAGCCGTACCTCGTGGCCGTGCGCCGCATGGTGGGGCTGATGGCCCGGGTGCGGGACACCCATGGGGTCGTCCTGCCCGAGCTGGACATGGGCGGCGGTCACGGCATCGCCTACCGGCCCGGAGAGGCCGCGCTGGACATCCCCGCGCTCTCCCGCAGACTGCGCGCCGAGCTGAGCGAGGGCTGCGCGGCCGCACGGCTGCCCGTGCCCCGTCTCCTCATCGAGCCCGGTCGCGCCGTGGTCGGCCCCGCGGGTGTGGCGCTCTACCGGGTGCTTTCGGTGAAGCGGACCGGTGAGCGGACGTTCGTCGCGGTGGACGGGGGCATGAGCGACAACCCCAGACCCGCGCTGTACGGCGTCCGCTACGCACCCAGGCTCATCGGGCGCCGCTCCACCGCCGGGACGCGCACGGCCACGGTGGTCGGCCGGCACTGCGAGGCGGGCGACATTCTCGCGGCCGACGTGGGTCTGCCGGGTGATATCCGGCCCGGTGACCTGCTCGCCGTACCGGTCGCCGGGGCCTACCAGCTGTCGATGGCATCCGGCTACAACCTCGTGGGCCGTCCGCCCGTGGTGGCGGTGGAGGACGGCCGGGCCAGGCTGCTCGTACGCCGGGAGACCCTGGCCGATTACCGCGCCCGCGATGTCGGTGCGTGAGCGGCCGGACTGCTGCGTTCAGGGCCGCCGCCCGGCCGGTCCCGGGGGTGGAAGAGCACCGGGGAGTGGGCCGTCACGGCGGTCGCTCCGGGGCCGTGGCGGTCACTTCGGGTCGCGGTTGAACTTCGAGGTGGACCAGAAGTAGCCGAGTACCGCGAGCGCCAGGCACCAGCCGACCGCGAGCCACCCGTTGTTGCCGATGTCGCCGCCGAGCAGCAGAGCCCGCAGCGTCTCGATGGCCGGCGTGAACGGCTGGTACCGGGCGACCGGCTGGAACCAGCCCGGCATCGCGTCGACCGGGACGAAGGCGCTGGAGAGCAGCGGCAGCAGGATCATCGGCATCGCGTTGTTGCTGGCGGCCTCGGCGTTCGGGCTGATCAGGCCCATGCCGACGGCGACCCAGGTGAGGGCCATGGCGAAGAGCACGAGCAGCCCGAAGGCCGCCAGCCACTCCAGGACGCCGGCGTCCCTGGACCGGAAGCCGATGGCCACGGCGACGGCGCCCACCAGGGCCACGCTCATGACCGCCTGCAGCACGCTGCCGACGACATGGCCGACGAGCACCGAACCGCGGTGGATCGCCATGGTGCGGAAGCGGGCGATGATGCCCTCGGTCATGTCGTTGGAGACGGACACCGCGGTCCCGACCACGGTGCCGCCGATGGTCATCAGCAGGATGCCCGGGACGATGTACGCGATGTACGCGGAGCGGTCCGCACCGCCGCCGCCGATGCCCGCGCTCATCACATCGCCGAAGAGGTAGACGAAGAGCAGCAGGAGCATGACCGGGGTGAGCAGCAGGTTCAGGGTCAGCGACGGATAGCGGCGCGCGTGCAGCAGATTGCGGCGCAGCATCGTGTGCGAGTCGCGTACGGCGAGGGAGAGGGCGCTCATCGGACAGCCTCCTTCGGCTGGTTGTTCTGGGCGGGCACGCTGGAGCCGGTGAGGGCGAAGAACACGTCGTCGAGATCGGGGGTGTGGACGCTCAGTTCGTCGGCCTCGACACCCAGCGAGTCCAGCTGGTCGAGGAGGGAGCGCAGTGCGCGCTGGCCGCCGTCGCTGGGGATCTGCAGCGACAGTGACTCGTCGTCCCGCGTGGCCTCGCGCAGGGCGACCGCGGCGGACCGGTAGGCGGCCGGGTCGGTGAAGCGGAGCCGGATGTGTCCGCCGGGGATGAGCCGCTTGAGCTCGTCGGCGGTGCCCTGCGCGGCGATCTTCCCGCCGTTGAGCACGGCGATGCGGTCGGCGAGTTCGTCGGCCTCGTCCAGGTACTGGGTGGTGAGGAAGACGGTGACGCCGCCGGAGACCAGTTCGCGAATGAGCCCCCACATGGCGTGCCGGCTGCGCGGGTCGAGACCGGTGGTCGGCTCGTCGAGGAAGATGATCCGCGGATCGCCGACCAGCGTCATGGCGATGTCGAGACGGCGCTTCATACCGCCCGAGTAGGTGGCGGCGGGCTTCTTCGCCGCCTCCACCAGGTCGAAGCGCTCCAGGAGTTCGGCGGCGGTCCGCCGTCCCTCCCGGCGCGGGAGGTGGTGCAGGTCCGCCATGAGGAGCATGTTCTCCTCGCCGGTGATCAGACCGTCGACGGCGGAGAACTGCCCGGTGACACCGATCGCGGCGCGCACGGCCTGCGGGGCGGCGGCCAGATCGTGGCCGTTGACCCGGATGGCACCGGAGCCGGGGCCGGCGGAGATGAGCGTGGAGAGGATCTGGACGACGGTGGTCTTGCCGGCGCCGTTCGGGCCGAGCAATGCGAAGACGGTGCCGGCCGGGATGCGCAGGTCGATCCCGTCGAGGACGAGCTTGTCGCCGTAGGACTTGCGCAGACCGACGGCGGATACGGCTTCGGGCGGTTCCTGGCCCTGGACGTATCCGGGCATGGGCATGACAGACGAAGGCATGAAGCCCTCCCTTTCGAAGGCTTGCGGGGCTGGGCGTGAGCGAGCGGGTGCGGGCCAGTGCGGGTGGGCGAGCGCGCGTGGGCCAGTGGGCGTGGGCCAGTGGGCGTGGGCCAGTGGGCGGCCGGGGTCAGACCCTGGCGCGGTGGATGTCGATGTTCCCGTAACGCGTACGGGCGTGGACCTCGACCGTGTCCTCGGACTCCCCCGGGCTCTCGGACGCGGCGAGCGTGCTGCGCACCTGTCCATGACCGGAGTTGACGTCGAGCCAGGCGGCGGTGCCTTCGCGTACGCCCAGGTCGATGGCGCCGTAGGAGGTCTCCAGCCGGACGGATCCGCGGCTGACCTCGGCGACGCGCAGGGTGCCGTTGGCCGTGGTGGCGACGACCGAACCCTCGGCGCGCGCGATGTCGATGTCGCCGTTGGCACCACTCACCCGCAGGTCACCGGTGGCGACGCCGACGGTCGTGGTGCCGTGCGAGTTCTTCAGGACGGCGGGCCCGTCGACGGTGCCGACACGCATGCCGCCGAAGCTGCTGGTGATCTCGGCCGCGCCCTGGACCCGATCCACGGTGATCGAGCCGTGGGAGGCGGTGAGTTGGAGCGGCCCGGTCGCGTCGAGGCGGACGTCACCGCCCGAGGTCTTCACACGGACCTCGCCGAGCCGTCCCTCACCGAGCACCTGGGTCCAGGAGCCGGTCGCCTCGATGCGCGAGCCCGTGGGCAGTCCGACCGTCACGTCAACGACGCCGGAGGGCCCGATCATGCGACGCTCCTTCGTCCTGACGGTCAGGACGCCGCCGGCGTAAGTGACCTCGGTCTGCTCGGCGGCCCGCACGTCCTTGTCGCGCTTCGGGTCGCGGGGCTGCACCTCGACGACAGTGTCGGGGCGGTCATCCGCGGCGAAGTGGATGGAACCGGCGCCCACGTGGGCGGTGACCGAAATCGGTTCGGGAGTACTGAAAGAAGGCATAGCTGTCCCGTCCTCTTGGGTATGCGTGGCGTCCCCGCTGGTGGGACGTGGTGTGGTGGGTGACGCTGGTGGGCGTGGCGGTGCGTGTGACGTGATGTGCGTGACGTGGCGCGGGCGGGCCTCTGGCTAGCGCACCCAGCCCGTGTAGCCCTGCCCGATGGTCCGGGTCTTCTCCGTCGTACGCGGCCGGTTACCGCCGTCGACCGCGGCCGAAACGGCGCGCACCAGCCATGCGTTGACCGACAGCCCCTCGCCGGCCGCGGCCTCCTCGGCGCGGGCCTTGAGGTGGGCCGGCAGGCGCAGGTTGACACGGGCGGTGCCACCCTCGTCGCCGTCGGGCGCGGACGTGGTCCTGAGCGACTCGACGGGCGTGACCGGCTCCGCGGGGGCGCCGCCGGCCGGCGGCAGCGTCACCACGAAGTCGGGGTCGAGCCCGCGCAGCCGTACGTCGACCGAGCCGGGAGCGAGGTCACGGGTGATCTCGCCCATCGCGGCGGAGAGCACGTTGAGCAGGGTCAGCCGGGTCGCCGACTCCAAGGGCGCGGTGAGCCTGTCGGCCAGCTCACGGGCTTCGTCGCCGCCGGCTTCGGCGGCCACCGCGAGTTCACGGCGGAGGGTGTCGACATACGGGGTGAGGTCCATGACGTCATCATGGCACCACATTGGCGCCACTCGCAAGCGCGCATGGCGCCTTTCCGGGAACTGAAGCGCGAAGGGCGCCCGTGAGCGGCGTAGATGCGCACAGATTGACTGGGAAAAACGTGGCGCAACCAATCCTCAGGAACTTCCAGAGAGAAAGGAATGGTGCGGATGGCGCTACCTGCGCCAGTTGGTGCCAGGCGGTGCCACCCTGCGCCATTGCACACACGGTGGCCATCGAAGCACTCACCGGAGCCCTCCGTCTGCCCCCGACCGGAGAACAGAGAACAGCAGAGCCCCTGACCCGTAGGGCTAGCTTCGCTGCGGCGCCAGGCTGCGCACGACGCAGAACTCATTGCCTTCGATATCCGCCATGACCACCCAGTTCCGGTCCGGCCCCTGGCCCACGTCGACCTTGGTGGCGCCGAGGCCGAGCAATCTGACCACCTCGTCCTCGGTGCTGCCGTCGACCGGGCTGATGTCGAGGTGCAGCCGGTTCTTGACGGCCCTGCCCTCGGGCACGTGGATGAACTGCAGGGTGGGCGGCATCTGGCGGGCCCGTATGCCCTCGACGGTCGGCACCCAGGAAGCGATCTCGACCTTGCCTTCGCGCCGGTCGATCACCTTGAAGTCAAGGACCGCGCACCAGAATGCGGCGAGCCGCTCCGGGTCACGGCAGTCAACGGTCAGCTCAGTGAACCTGCTTGTCATGACTCTCCCGGATAGACAGGTCTGCGCAGAAAGGTCGTTCGGGCCCCGAGGGGTACGACGCGTGGCCGGCCATCACCATCACCCTTCGCCGGCTTGCTTCATGACGGCTTGCCCATGCCGGCGAAGAGGGCGTGGACGACACGGTCGACGTACTCATGGGTCAGGGGTTCCTGGGTGATCAGGAATTGGAAATAGAGCGGGCCGGAGAGGATCGCCATGGCGAGGCTCAGGTCGAAGTCGGGCGACAACTGGCCTTGGTCCTGCGCCGCCTTCAACCGGGCGACGGTCAAGTCGGCCTGGACGGCGATCAAGCGCTCATTGAGCGCCGCGGCGATCTGGGGGTCGTACTGGGCCTCGCCGACCAGGGCCTGGTACAGCGGACCGAAGGGGGGATTGGCCAGCAGATCGACGGCCGCGTGGATCTGGGTGCGCAGGTCGGCGACGATGTCGCCTGTGTCGGGGTACTCCAGGCTGGCCTTGTGCAGTGAGAGGAGCGCGTCCAGGAGCAGAGCACCCTTGGACGGCCATCTGCGGTAGATCGTGTGTTTCCCCGCGCCGGCTCGGGCTGCGATCGCTTCGATGCTGAGTTTCGCGTAGCCGATCTCCTGACCCAGTTCCAGCGTGGTCCGCATGATGGCCTCGGTCCGGGCGGCTCCGCGCCGGGAGTCTGTCATGGCGCCACCCTAACGGCACGGCACGTGCCGCACTTGACGGGATGCCGAGCTGTGCAATTCTATCGGCACGACACGTGCCGTTCCAAAGGGGGGAGCGTATGGACACTGACGTGATCATCGTGGGATCCGGTCCCACCGGCCTGATGCTGGCGTGCGAACTGCGCCTGGCCGGGGTGCACCCCCTGGTGCTGGAGCGCCATCCGCATCGCCGGGACACCCCGAAGGCCGGTGGCCTCGGCGGGCAGATCCTGGAACTGCTGCGGTACCGGGGCCTGCTGGAGCGGTTCGAGGCCGCCTGCACCGGCCCCGTACCGGCCCCTCGGTTCCCGTTCGGCGGCGTCCATATCGACCTGACCCGGCTCGCCGACCCTCCGATGCACGCCCTGCCACTCCCGCAGCAGCAGCTCGAAAAGGTACTCGCCGAACGCGCCCGTGAGCTCGGAGTCGAGATCCGCCACGGGCACCAGGTGTCGGGAGTCGTCCAGGACACGGCGGCCGTGACCGCGGAGGTGCTCGGCCCGGACGGACCGTACCGGGTGACCGCCCGGTACCTGGCGGGCTGCGACGGCGCCCGCAGCCGGGTGCGGGACGCGGCGGGCATCGCCTTTCCCGGCACCACGTATCCGGAAGTCAACCGGCTGGCCCAGGTCACCCTGCCGGACACCGTGACCGTGCTCGGCAACGGGGATCTCGACGTCGCAGGCTTCGGCACGGTCAAGGGGGGCTCCACACGAACGGCCACCGGTCTTCTGGGCGTTGGCGCATCGCCCGAATCCCCCGTGGTCTCCCTCTACACCACCGAGGACGAGAGCGACGAGTACGACGACGACGTCCCGATGTCCGTGACCGAATTCCGGGACAGCCTCCGGCGCGTCCTGGGCGTGGGTCTTCCGCTGGCCGAAGCGGTCCGACTGCCGCGGTTCACCTTCAAGGCCCGGCACGCCGAGCGTTACCGGCAGGGGCGGATCCTGCTGGCCGGTGACGCGGCACACCTGTTCCCCGCGACCGGCGTCGCGATCAACGCCGGCATGCTCGACGCGGTCAACCTGGCCTGGAAGCCGGCCGCCGACATCCACGGCACGGCCCCCGACGGCCTGCTGGACACCTACCACGAGGAACGGCACTTCGCCGGCGCGCGCACCCTGCTCCACACCCGGGCCCAGGTGGCGCTGCGGCGCGGGACCGACCCGGCGGCCGAAGCGCTCCGCGAGCTCTTCCAGGAGCTGCTCGCCGACGAGCAGCCGCTGCGCCGCATGGGGGCGCTGGTCGCGGGCGCTGACATCCGCTACCCGGTGCCCGGACCGTCCGGGGACCACCCGTTGGCCGGAGCCTTCGCCCCCAACCTCACCCTCCACAGCGACCGCGGGGTGACCGGTGTCGGCGAACTCCTGTACACCGCACGGCCCCTGCTCCCGGACCTCGTCGACCGCGAGGGCCTCCGCCGGGCGGCCGGAGCCTGGCGGACCCGTGTCGACGTCTGCACCGCCAAGACCGAGGACCGCCCCGCGGACGCCCTCCTGATCCGGCCCGACGCACACATCGCCTGGGCCGCCGCCGTCGACGAATCCCCCGACAACGCCGTACCGGCGCTCCGCGAAGCGCTCGGCCGCTGGTTCGGCGCCGCCGAAGCGCGCGTCTGAAGCCCGCCCTCCGGAAGGAAACGATCACAGATGCCGCCCGTACCCGCCGACCCGACCCAGGTTCATCCCATGCCCGACCAGCCCCGGGTCGTGCTCCTCAGGCCACTGGTGACCTCACCGCTGATCGAGGTCGGGGAGTTCACGTACTACGACGATCCCGGGGACCCGACCGCCTTCGAGAACCGCAACGTCCTCTACCACTACGGGCCCGAGAAACTCGTCATCGGAAATCTGTGCGCTGGGCGAGGGCGTGCGGTTCCTCATGAACGGCGCCAACCACCGGATGGACGGCCCCTCCACATTCCCCTTCCCCATCATGGGCGGCTCCTGGGCCGACCACTTCGACCTCATCACCGGGCTGCCCGGACGGGGTGACACCACAGTGGGCAACGACGTCTGGTTCGGGTACCGGACCACGGTGATGCCCGGCGTCCGTATCGGGCACGGAGCGATCATCGCCTCCGGCTCGGTCGTCGTGGAGGACGTCCGCGACTACGGCATCGTCGGCGGCAATCCCGCCCGGCTGCTGCGCCGCCGCTACCGCGACGCCGACATCGACCGTCTCCTCGCACTGGCCTGGTGGCACTGGCCCCTGCCGCATCTCACTGAACACCTCCCCACGATCATGTCCGGCACGGTCGACGACCTGGAGGCCGCAGCCCCCGGCCCCTCCCCGCACTGAATCGAGCCTCACCATGACCCGTTTCTCCCCCGGGACCCCGTTCACCCACTGGCTTCGCGAACGAGCTGTCCCGCTCACCCACCTCGACCCGCAGGCGCCGCTCGACGACCTGGAACCGCTGCGCGGCATCATCGGAGACGCCCGCATCGTCGCGATCGGCGAACACTCCCACTTCGTCGAAGAGTTCGCGCTTCTGCGGCGCCGCCTGCTGAGGTTCCTCGTCGAACGCTGCGGCTTCACCGTCCTGGCCTTCGAGTACGGTTTCAGCGAAGGCTTCCCTCTGGATGCCTGGGCCCGGGGAGAGGGCGCCGATGAGGACCTGGCGGTCCACCTCGCCACAGCGGTCCCCGTAGGGCTCACCGAACCCCTGCAATGGGTACGTCAGCACAACCGCACCGCCTCAGCACCGGTGGGCTTCGCCGGCATCGACATCCCGGCGGCGGGCGGATCCCTGTTGCCCGCCCTGTCACCGGTCGCCGACTACCTGCGCCGCATCGACCCCCAGACCGTGCCGGCAGCCGAGACGGCTCTGCGGATCGCCGGGTCGTTCGCCGGCGGCTCCGCAGCCGTGGCCGCACCCGCCTGGGCGCGCCTGCCCACCACCGAGCAGAACACCCTCACCGCAATCCTCGCCCGCCTCCTCGTCCGCTTCCGCGCCCTCGAACCCCTGTACGCCACCCGCGGCGACCGGCACGACTACGACCTCGCCCTGCACCGCCTCGAAGGCGCCTGCCACGCCGACTACACCTTCCGCGCCATGGCCGGTCTGTTCGCGGGCAACGGCCTCACCGCCGACACCTCGGCCCGGGACGCCTACATGGCCAGTTCGGTCCTCTGGCACCTGGAACGTATCGATCCCGGCGCCCGTATCGTCCTGGCCGCCCACAACGCCCACATCCAGACGACACCCATCTCCTTCGACGGGCACCTCACGGGGCTGCCCATGGGACAGCAACTGCGGCGTGCACTGGGCGATACCTACTTCGCGCTCGGCCTGACCAGCATCGGCGGACACACCGCGGACATGCGCCGCGACGAGACAGCACCCTTCGGCTTCACCCTCGGCGACACGGCACTGGAACCGCCCGAACCCGGAAGCATCGAGTGCGCCTTTGCCGACGGCGGCCTCGGACTCGGTATCGCCGATCTCCGCAGGGCACGGACGGAGGCTTCCGACTGCCCCGACCGCATCCGCCTCCAGGGCACCTCTGTGCACACCCCGGTCGTCGACGCCTTCGACGCCGTCCTGACCACCCCTGCCTCCACCGTCACCGCGGACCTCCGTATCTGATGGCGGAGCGGGTGAGCGCCTGTGGCGGAGAGGCTGAGCGCCTGCGTGCGCGTCAGCCCATGGTGATCGTCATATGGGCCTCACCGGGGCCGGGCGGGCGTATCCGGGACACCGTCTCGAAGGAGTGCAGCCGGCCCTCGGTGAGAGCGAGACGTGGCAGAGCGACCCCGTACAGGTCGGCGATGGCATCCAGTTCCCGGCCCTGGGCGCCCCACTGAGCGGCTGGCCTCTCACTGTCGGATTTTTCGGTGTCGGATTTTTCGGTGCCGAAACCGAGAAGATCCGGGGCCAGCCCGGCGGGCACGGCGCCTGAGCTGTGCTCCGTCACCCCGTCCCGCACCGTGAACGCGTACAGCGGCATCCCGCCCCGGGCCATCGACACATGGAAGAGCGGGGTACGCCCGCCCCCATCGCTCCACACCACGATCGCGTGGCCACCACGGGCGGATGCCGCCTGCGCCGGAGAGACGAACCGCTCCATGGAGAAGGCAGGCGGGCCGTCCTCGAACCCGAAGCTCCAGCCCTGGCCCGCCCGCCCGACGCTGAGCAGCGCCTTGTCGTCGTAGCCGGAGAACGTCCGCAGATCGGGGCGGTGATGGTGACGGACTCTCCAGTGCAGCAGCGGTGGGGCGAGCGCCGTGTCGGATGAGGAACCGAGCAGGACGGGCAGTTCGTCCGGGGCGACCCCTTCGACCAGGACCATCCGGTAGCCGGACGGTGACGACTGCCCGGGTCGCAGACCACCGGGGCGCGCCAGCCAGGAGAGGCCGCCCGGGTCCTGGTCGCGGGCGGGGCCGGGGGCCGGGCCCCGCTCGCCGCCGCGCGGGGATTCCGGCAGCTCCAGGCGCCGGCCAGCGGTGAGCACAGGCGCGAGCAGAGGGTCGGCGAGCAGGCCCACCGGGGCGATATGGGCGGGGCCGAGCGGCTCCCACACCGGGATCGCGGCGCGCACGGTCCGCCAGGCAGTATCGGTGTCACCCCAACGGGCATGCTCGCGGGCCTCGTCGACCGCCTGGCCGAACGCGCCGCCCGGCCGGTAGCGGTAGGTCCCCCGCTCATCTCGCGCGGGATGTCCGCGACGGGCGGAGACGAGCGGACAGTCGGACGAACACACCAGCCCATGAGTACACGAGCCCACCAACCGACGACCTGATCGGCACACCACCCCACCAGCAGACGAGCTGACCAGTACACGATCCCACCAGCACACCAGCCGACCAGCACACCAGCCGATCAGTGGACGACCTGATCAGTGGACATCCCGACCAATACATGACCTCACGAGCGTACGAACCAACGAGCACGCCGCACCGCCAGGTTCCGGGGACCCGGCCGGGGCCGGTCTGCTGCCCCTGGTCGCGGGCTCCGGGGGGTCAGGGCCCGTGCGAGGAAGAGGAAGAGGAAGAGGAAGAGGAAGAGGAAGAGGAAGAGGACGGGGACGGGGATGATGAGGAAGTGGGTGGTATCACCCGGAACACCCAGGTGCGGTAGGACCAGAATCGGAAGAGGGTGGCGATGGCGATGCCGAGGAACTTGAATACGTTGCTCTGCAGCGGGCTGTCCCACCCGAAGCCGTACGTGGCCAGATAGAGAATGCCGTTCTCGATCACCAGGCCGATGGCGCTGAACACCAGGAAGAGCCCCATCTCGCGGGTGCAGCCGCTCTTGTCGCGGTCCCGGTAGACGAAGTAACGGAATCCGATGTAGTTGAAGGCGATCGACACGACGGTGGCGATCACACTCGCGCTCACCACGGGGATCGAGGTGGCGTGGCGCACGAGGTTGAACACCAGGAGGTTCACCGCCACACCGGATGCCCCGACGGCGGCGAATTTCGCGACCTCCCGCGCCCTGGGAGGCGGCGACGCCGTTCGTACCGGCTGCTCGCCTCGTACCGCTTGCTCGCCTCGTACAGCCATCGGCGCAGTTCCTTCGGAGGGTCAGATCAGCTGTGGGGTTCGGCGCCCTCTCGGGCAGTGGCCATCGGACGGGCGCCGCAGCGGGCTGCCGGCTGAATGCCGTGGATACCTGGATGAGGCGGGGCACTGCCGTGCCGCGCCCTCGGCCGGGCGGACATCCCCAGAAGGGCCCGTCCCTCGCCGTACTGGTCGTGCGGGTCGCCGGGCCGGTCGTGGTGGCGCGCGACGCCGTCATCTCCAGACTCCCACTGGACGTCTGCCTGTCAAGGCGATCAAGAAGCGGCGCGGTCGGGAAGCGGGGCGGTCAGGAAGCGGGGCGGTCGGGCAGTCGCCGGGCGTCCGGACCCGGGGGATGTCCCCCCTGCCGGTCCACCGGCCCGCCGGATGTTCCCGTACGCGCCGGTCGGCGATCCTCGGAGCGCTGACGCAGATCGCGTACAGGGGAGGGAAGACGGTGCGACACAGGAGCAGCAGGGCCGCGACCGCCGTCGTGGCACTGACCCTCGCGGGCGGGGCGGTGGCACCCGCGTCGGCGGCACCCCGGCCGGCTGTCGACGGGGTGTGGCGCGTGAACGGTTACGGGACCGTCCTGTCGATCGCGGACGGGCGGCTGCAGGAGTACCAGACGACGGCGGTCAGCTGTCTGAAGGGCGACGCGGCGCGGCAGACGGCGCCGGGCGTGTACCGCACCGCTGACGGAACGGATCTCACCGTCCGGGCGACGGGGTCGCTGCGGGAGGCGGGTTCGCCGGGGTACAAGGAACTGCGGCGGATCGCGGCGCTCCCGGCGGCGTGCGGGCGGGCGACGCCCGAGGACCCCGTGACGACGTTCGATGTGTTCTGGCAGTCCTTCGAGGAGAACTACCCCTTCTTCGCCGCCAAGGGCATCGACTGGCACGCCGTACGGGACAGGTACCGCCCCACCGTGCACGCCGGTACGACCAGGGACGAACTCTTCGCCCTCTTCAGCGAGATGGTGCGGCCGCTGTACGACGCCCATGTCGCCGTGCTCGACGGCGACCGCCACTTCGCCCAGGTCCGTCCGGGTACGGCCATGCTCAGCCAGGAGCTTGACACCAAGGTCAAGTCGTACATCGTGCGGCGCGACCTCGGGGGCGCGCAGCCGCAGGAGTTCGCGAACGGCCGGATCAGCTACGCGGATCTGCCCGGCGGCCAGGGCTATCTCCGTATCTCCGGATTCGCGGCCTACGACCGGCAGGACCCCTCGTACGGCGCGCAGCTCGCCGAGCTCGACAGGGCGCTGGACACCGTGCTCACCGTCCGGCGCACGGCTTCCCTCCGGGGGCTGGTCATCGATCTGCGGATCAACGGCGGCGGCTCCGACTCCCTGGGGCTGCACATCGCCGGTCGGCTGACCGACACCCCGTACCTCGCCTACCGGAAGCGCACCCGGTACACGCGGCCGCAGCCCATCCAGGTGGAACCGGCCGCGGGCGTGCCCCGCTACACCGGTCCGGTCGCCGTGCTGACCGCCGGTACGACGGTGAGCGCGGGCGAGACCTTCACCCAGGCCCTCATCGGCCGCCCCGGCAGGACCGTCCGCGTCGGGGAGCCCACACAGGGGGTCTTCTCCGATGTCCTGGAGCGCGTGCTCCCCAACGGTATGGAGGTCTGGCTCCCGAACGAGGAGTTCCTGACCGGCTCGGGGCGGACCTTCGACGGCACCGGTATCCCGCCGCAGCTTCGGACACCGGTCTTCACCGATGAGGAGTTCGCGAAGAACCGGGACTCGGCCTTCGACCGGGCCGTCGCGGTGCTTTCCCCGCGGTCCTGATGGGTCGTCAACAACGTCTTCAACAACGTCATCAACTTCAACAACGTCATCAACAACCTCATCGACAACTGTGCCGCGACCCAACTAGGGGGTGGCGAGGTCCAGTTCGATCCCGAGGTCGCGGATCGCCTGGGCGGCGGCCGGTTCGAGTGCCCTGTCGGTCACGATCCGTTCGAAGGCGCGGAGCGGAGCCATCCGGTACGTGGCGAACAGGCCGTACTTCGACGCGGCGGCGACCAGTACCGACCGGGAGGCCGACTCCATCGCGGCACGCTTGACCTCGACCTTCGCCTCCGACGGGGTGGTCACGCCACGTTGCAGGTCCCAGGAACTGCTGCTGATCAGGGCCAGGTCGAGTGCGAACTGCCGCAGAGTGGCCGCGGCCACCGGGCCGACGGTGGACAGGTTCTCGTGTTCGAGCCTGCCGCCGATGTGGATCGTCTCGACGTGCGGCGCGTCGGCCAGCCGGTGGACGACGGTGAAGTCGTTGGTGACGACGGTCATTCCCTGGCGGGCGGTGATGAAGGGCACCACATGGAGCAGGGTGGTCCCCGCGTCCACGTACACGCTCATCCCGTCCACAAGCAGCCCGTCGACGAGCGCGGCCATGGCCGTCTTCTCGGCCCGGTCGACATGGGTCTTGCGCTCATGGCTCGGTTCGCTGGAGATACGGCTGGCCAGGCGCACCCCGCCGGGCACGGAGTAGACGTGGCCCTGCTCCTCCAGAGCGGCGATGTCCCGGCGCACCGTCATGTGTGAGACGCCGAGCATCTCGGTGAGCTGGTGCACGCTGAGCACGAGATGACTGCGGAGCCGGCGCAGGAGGAGCTCGCGCCGCTGGTCGGGGATCAGCTGCCCCTCCTCCTGTGAACTCATGTGATCACTCTATTCCGGGTCCGGTGGGCGGGGGACGGGGGACGGGGGTGCTCGGGCGCCGGCGGCTCAGACGGCGAGGGAGAGCAGGAGCACGCCGGCCAGTCCGATGAGGGACTGTACCGAGAGCATGACCGACCAGGTCCTGAAGGTCTTTCCTACGGACAGCTGGAAGTACTCCTTGAAGAGCCAGAAGCCCGAGTCGTTGACGTGCGACAGCATCACGGAGCCCGACGCGGTGGCAAGGACGAGGAGTTCGGGTGAGAGGCCCGGATAGACGGTCAGGAAGGGCGCCACGATGCCGGCGGTCGTGATCGTGGCGACGGTCGCCGAGCCGAGGCAGATCCGCAGCAGCGCGGCGATTCCCCAGGCGAGGAGGAGCGGCGGCGCGGACCAGTGCACCGCGTAACCGGTGATCGCGTGGCTCACCCCGGTCGATGCCAGCATCTGGGCCAGCCCGCCGCCCGCCCCGATGATCAGCAGCACCGGGCCGACCGCGCCCAGCCCCTTGCCGGACATCGTCTGCATCTGCCGCAGCAGGAAGCCGGCCCGGGGCCCGAGGACGAAGAACGCGAAGAGTACGGCGACGAGCAGCGCGAGGATCGGGTTGTCGAGGGTCTCGAAGGCCTGCCAGGGCAGTGAGTTCTTCCGGGTCATCGAGGAGCCGAGCGTGCCGACCAGCATCAGGAAGGGCGGCAGCAGGACGGCGGTCAGGGTGAGCGGGAGCGAGACAGGACCGGCCCTGCGGCCCTCGGGCTGCGGGCTGACGCTGGCGACGGGTCCGGCGTCGAGGTCGGGCGCGGGGCCGAAGGCGCGGCTGCTGAGCTTGGTGAGCAGGGGGCCGCAGATCAGCACGGTGGGGATCGCGATGACCAGACCGAGGCCGATGGTCAGGCCGGTGTTGGCGTGGTAGGCGGTGACCGCGGCCGTGGGGGCGGGATGCGGTGGCAGCAGGCCGTGTGCGGTGTAGAGGCCGGCGGCGAGCGGCAGGCCGACGAAGAGGAGATGCGTTCCGGTGCGTTTGGCGACCGCGTACGCCAGCGGGACGAGCATCACGAAGCTGACGTCGAAGATGTTGGGCAGTCCGATGATGAGCGCGGCCACCGCGATGGCCAGCGGGATCCACTTCACCGGACGGGAGACGACGAAGGCGTCGGCTATGCGGTAGGCGCCTCCGCTGCCCAGCAGGATGCCGCCGAGCATGGCGCCGAGTGCGATGACCGGGCCGGTGTCGCTCAGCGTGTCGCCGAAGCCCTGCTCGAAGTCCTTGACCGCTCCCGCGGGGCTGATGCCGTTGGCCATGCCCAGGGCGAGCGCCGCGACGGTCAGCGCCAGTGACGGGTGCAGCCGGCACTTCGTGATCAGCACGATCAGGAAGACGATCGCGGCGGCTGCCAGGAGCAGATGCTCGATGTTCGGGTTCACGGGTCGTTCCTTCGGGTTTTCCGCTCTGGCGCTGTCCGCGCCGCAGGGGATACGAGGGGTGGGTCAGGCGTCCTGCGCGGGCTCCGCGTGCGACGCCTGGGCGAGAGCGGTGTCGTAGCCGGTGAGGTCGGTGAGGGTCAGCACCGTGCCGGCCCGGACATCCCGGGCGGTACGGGCGTTCGCCGCCAGGTAGTAGGGGGCGGTACCGGGTCCGGCGTCCTGCGCGGTCAGCAGGGCCGGTTCCAGGCCGTCGACCTCGTGGTGGTGGCCGTGCATCCGCAGTTCGGTGCCCGCGGGCAGGTCGCGCACCGCCCGGCCCGCGAGCACGGCGGAGCGGCCCACGCCACCCGGGCCGGCGGCGCCCCGGTGCTCATGGACCGCGGTCAGCAGGGTGAAGGGGGTCTCGACCCCCATGAGGTGGAAGGGCAGATAGACACAGGCGTACCGGCCGTCGCGGCTGACGACGTGCCCCTTCTCCCGCAGCATCCGCCAGGTGACGTCGTCGTGGGTGCGGACGATGAGGAAGACGCCGCCGGCGAACGACGCCTCGCCCGGCAGGCGCAGCGCGCTGAAGACGTCCAGGGCGCCCGTGGTGGCGAGCAGGCCCCCGTCCTCGCGCAGCGCGTACACGTCGGCCAGTTCGTCGATGCGCGCGACGGGGTAGTGCAGCTCCGGGACGTCGGGCTGGAAGCCGGAGTGGTGGGAGACCACCGACATCTCGCAGTAGTCGGCGCTGGATCTGCGGGGCAGCGCTTCGACCAGGGCCGCGCGGGCGGCCAGGGTGCCGCGTACGTCGTCGCCCAGGGTGAGGAGGTCGCTCATGCCGGGGACCGCGACGGTCATGTCCTGCTGGGTGACGGTCTCCGACTCCGGGTCGAGGACGAGGTCGTACTCGCTGGACTTGCCGAGCGCCACCACGTCGAGCCCGATCAGCCGCCCCCACCGGAGCAGCCCGAGCACATTGGCGGGCTGGTCGCCTCCGGCCGGTGTGTAGACGACGCCGTGCCGGGCGGCCAGCCGGGACAGCCGGACGCCGGCGACCGAGTCGACCTCCTTGCTGGCCATCGCCACATGCCGGCCGGCGGTGAGGGCCGCCACCGCGGCCGCGTACCCCACGGCGGGGTTGCCGGTGGCCTCGACCAGGATGTCGAACTCCGTCTCCGCCAGCAGCGCGGTGTCCGGGACGGCGAGGGTGACGTCCGGGTCCGAGCCCGCCCGCCGCACCTCGTCGGGGGTCCGGCAGACCCGGAGCCCGTCGTCGGGCAGGCCCAGCTCGGCCCACAGGGCGCGCAGTCCTCCGGTGTCCAGGTCGCACAGCACGGCGGGCGAGAGGCCGGGCACATAGCGGGTCTGGGCGAGAAGCGTGCGGCCGAATCCTCCGCAGGCCCCTGTGAGGGCATAGCGGACCGGCGATGTGGCGTCGGACCGTGTCCGTTCAGTGATGTCCATGACGTTGATGTCCATGACGTTCCTCGGCGGAGAGTGACGAGCAGGCGGGGCCCCCGTCCGACCGTGCTCGCGTCGCCCCCTCTTCGCGGAGGGGCGGACCAAGTCGATGGTAGGGGCGAGGCCCACAACAATATTCACAAGAATTAACGTCGTTGCACATGTGTGTCAAGCTTTGTAACATCACCGTAGGGAGCGGGCCGACGGAAGCCCGCCTCACGGCAAGGGCAGGAGGGACTATGCCGACGTTGGGCGCCATCGCCGACGACTTCACCGGCGCGACGGATCTGGCCACGAACCTGGTGAGCCGCGGGTACCGCACCGTGGTCCGCACCGGTCTGCCCGCCCCGGACGACCCGGGCCTGGCCCAGGACGCCGACGCCGACGCCGTGGTGATCGCCCTGCAGTCCCGCACGGCGCCGCCCGGCCGGGCGGTCGCCGACAGCCTCGCCGCCCTGGCGGTCCTGCGGGAGCTGGGCTGCGAGCGGTTCTACTTCAAGTACTGCTCGACCTTCGACTCCACACCGACGGGGAACATCGGCCCGGTCCTGGACGCCCTGATGCACGCCGTCGGGGCCTCCGTGACCCTCGCGGTCCCCTCCCTTCCCGGCAATGGGCGCACCGTCTACCAGGGGCATCTCTTCGTCCACCGGCAGTTGCTCAGCGAGAGCCCGATGCGCCACCACCCGCTCACGCCGATGACCGAATCCGATGTGGTCGGGCTGCTCGCGGCGCAGAGCGGTCACGAGACCGTACTCACCGATCACGCCACGGTGCGGTCGGGTGCGGCAGCGGTCCGGCGGGCGCTGGAGGCCGACCCGGGGCGCAGCCGGATCCATGTCGTCGACGCCGTGGACGACGCCGATCTGGCGGTCATCGCCGACGGCGCGTCGGGGCTCACGCTGTGGAGCGGCGGCTCGGGTCTCGCCCTGGGTCTCCCGGTGGCCGGGCGCCCGTCGCGGGCCCGGGACATTCCGGTGGCGGAAGGGTTCCAGGCCGTGCTGGCCGGGAGCGCGTCCGCCGCGACGCGGCGCCAGGTCGCCCGGGGGCGCGAGCGGATGCCCGCCCGCAAACTCGATCTCGCCGCCCTGCGCGCCGACCTGCCGGGCGAGGTCGCGGACCTGGCCCGGTGGGCCGCGCACCAGTGGGCACAGCGCCCCGGTGACCCGGTCCTGGTGTACGCCGTCGCATCGCTCGACGACATCGAACACGACACATCCCCGGGGCTGGAACCCGCGTCGGCCCTGGTCGAACGGGCCCTGGGCCGGTGCGCCCAGGAGCTGCTGGCCCGCGGCGCACGACGGTTCCTGATCGCGGGTGGCGAGACCTCGGGCACCGTGACCACGGCCCTGGACGTGACCCGGCTGCGCATCGGTCCGGCGATCGCCCCGGGAGTCGCCTGGGCCTCGGCGACGGCAGGCCCGGCGGGCACCGGTCCGGTGGTCAACCTCGCCCTCAAATCTGGAAACTTCGGTGACGACTCGGTCTTCACCACCGCATGGAAGGAACTCGGGTGAGCACGGTCGGCCAGGAGGCCATACGACAGGACACCGTCCGGCAGGACATCGTGAGCGCCGCACACGAACTGGCGGCGCTCGGTCTGAGTCCGGGCAGGACCGGCAATGTCAGCGTCCGGATCGGCGACGAGGTGCACATCGCCCCCACCGGGTGCGACCTGAGCCGGCTGACCGTGGACCAACTGGCCGTCACCGACCTCGGAGGCCGCACCCTGAGCGGCCCGAAGCCCTCGAAGGAGTTGCCGCTGCATCTGGCCTTCTACCGCCGCTCGGACTCCTGCACAGCGGTCGTCCACCTCCACTCACGACAGGCCACCGCGGCCTCGTGCCTGCCGCCCTGGTCCCCCTGGTCCGCCATCGGGCCGATCTCGCCGTACTTCGTCATGCGCGTGGGACAAGCCCCCCTGGTGCCGTACGCGCCTCCGGGCGACCCCCGCCAGGCAGCGGATCTGCTGGCCCTGGAACTCCCCTTCCGCGCGGCCCTGTTGCAGAACCACGGCCCGGTCGTCTCCGGCCGCACGGTCCGGGAGGCCGTCGAAGCGGCGGTCGAGATCGAGGAGGCGTCGGCCCTCACCCTCCTCACCCGGGCGACCGACCCGCACCTGCTCTCCCCGGCCGACGCCCGTGAACTGGCCGACCGCTACGGCTCACCGTGGACGGCCGGGGCCCGGTAACCCGCGTGGCGGGAGCGGAGTCCGACCCCGCCGTCAGTCCCCCCGCGTGTGCAACCGGTCGACCACCTCTGCGAGTGCCCGGGGTACGTCGGGCGGGAGGCCGTGGTGGAGTTGGGCCAGCAGGCTGTGGCGGGCCTCCTCGGGGAGGAGGTCCGCGCGGACGGTGGGGGCGGCGGGCTCCGGGCGGGGGGCCCGGCGGGGGGTGGCCAGGTTCGCCGCCTGGGTGCGCCAGTGCTTGGCGTCCCGGTACTCGCCGCGCCGCCGGTGGTCGAGGAAGAGTGCGTACGCGGCCGTTCTGCTGCCCGCGCCCGCGGCGAACTGCCACCAGGAGCGTGCCGCGTCGTACCGGCCGGTGATGTGCAGCAGCGCCGCCAGCATCAGGGCGCCCTCGGGGCCGGGGTGCCGCTCGTCGACCAGCCGGGAGAGGCAGCCCGCCGCCTGCGGGGCGTTCAGGACCAGGGCGCAGGCCAACCCCAGTTCGTGTGCGGCCTGTTCGTACGCCGTCGGATAGGGCGCCGGGGCCGGTGTGCCCGGTCGCGGTGGGACGCGCGGGCCGTCGGGGTCACCCATGGGAGGGAGACGGGGCCCGCTCCACGGAGGGGGCGCGGTACGGGTGGCTGCTGCCGTGGCGGCCGACCCGCCGGTGCCCGCCGCCGTCGCGGGCGGCGGCGGAGCCAGGGGCTCTTCCGTGTTTCACGTCCATGCGCTACTCCCCCGGGCCGGGCGCCCCGTGGAGGCCGAGGTCCCGGGCCAGCTTCCGCTTCGCGTGGCGGATGTGCGAGCGGACCGTCTCCTGGGGGACGCCCATGATGAATGCGGTACGGGCCTGATCGTATTGCAGCACGTACCGGAGCAGCAGCACGTCGTACTGGCGCTCCGGAAGGCGCGCGATGGCCGCGTACAGCTCCGGGCACGGGCTCTGTTCCCGCTGTCCCGGGACGGTGCCGGGAAGGACGGTGCCGGGAAGGACGGTGCCGGGAAGGGCTGGGCCGGGAAGGGCTGGGCCGGGGGCGGGCGGGGCCCAGGCGCCCAGGATGTGCTCGAAGACCGATGCGGGTGCGGCGGTCCGGGCCAGCGCCGGTTCCAGGCCGCGTTCGTCCAGCCACTCGAAGATGATCTCCTTGAAGATCTTCCAGGCGTGTCCCTCGACGGACTCCTGGCGCAACGCGTGTTCCCAGTGGAGCGTCAGCCGGGCCCTGAGCTCAACCACCAGGGCATGCGCGGTCGTTGACTCCCCCACCTGGAGGAGAGCGTACGACTGCCACTCCTGGTGGTGCTCGGCGCAGAACGCCTCGCAGACCATGTGCAGCCTGCGCGCCGACAGGCCGGTGGACGGCGTCCGTAAGGCGGTGGCGTCCACCGCGGTTCTCCGGCGCATACACGTACCTGCTCTGCTGTACCAGCGCCGGTCCCCTGCTGGAACCGGCGTCCGGTGATAGGGACACGCCCCCCGCGCGCCGGTACGCACCGTGGTCCGCACATCCACGCCATGGCGCATACGGAAGCTGCCATCGGTGTTCGTCCCGTCACGTTGGGCTCGTCTATGTGTACCTGAAAATCCCGTCGCCGGGTTGCTCTTCCGGGAGGGGACCGCAGTGGACCAGGGGCGACTGGAGTGGACCGGAGTTGGCCGGAGTTGACCGGGCCCGGCCGGAGTTCTTGTACCGCTCGACGGGCAGGGTGCTGACGAGCGGCACACCGACAAGGGGAGGCAGTCAGCATGACGGAGCACCAGGGGCAGGATCTCGGGGCGAGTCCGGTCGATCTGGAGCTGGACCGGGCGCACTCCGCCCGGATGTACGACTACTACCTGGGGGGCACCACCAACTTCACCGCCGACCGGGAGGCCGTGGGCAGGGTGCTCGCCGCGTTCCCCGGTGTGCGCGTCGCGGCGCGGACGAACCGGGAGTTCATGCACCGGGCCACCCGGTGGGCCGCGGAGCACGGGCTGCGCCAGTTCCTCGACATAGGCACCGGCATTCCCACCTCCCCCAACCTCCACGAAGTGGTCCAGCTCTCCGTCCCGGCCGCGCGCGTGGTGTACGCGGACAACGACCCGATCGTGCTCGCCCACGCCCAGGCCCTGCTGCGCAGCACCCCGCAGGGGAGGACGGCGTATGTCGAGGCTGACGCCAAGGAACCGGAGACCCTGCTGAAGGCGTCGGCCCTGCGCGACACCCTCGATCTGAGCCGGCCCGTCGCGCTGAGCCTCAACGCGCTGCTGCACTTCGTCACCGACGCCGACGGCGCCTACGCGATCATCGAGCGGTACAAGGAGGCCCTCGCACCGGGCAGCACGCTCGCCCTGTCGCACGCCACCCCGGACTTCGACGCGGAGACCATGAACCGCATGATCGACATCTACACGGCCGCCGGAACACCGCTGCAGTTCCGCACCAAGGAGGAGTTCAGCCGTTTCTTCGACGGCTGGGAACTCGTCGAGCCGGGCGTCACGGTGTCCCACCGGTGGCGGCCCGACGACCCACGGGAGTCCGGGCAGGTCAGCGACGCCGACGCCGCCTGCTATGTGGCCGTGGCCCGCAAGCCCTGACAGCCGGAGCGGGAGGGGTGACGCGGCGGCGCCGGGACGGGGGACGGCGGGGCGGCCCGGACGCCGCAACCGGCGTACTCACCCCGGGGCGCCGGGGCGGTGCGCGGCCACCGCGCGGGCCGTCTCCACCACATGGGCCCGCAGCGCGGCGGGGTCCAGCGGTCCCGGCCCGGCCCCCAGGACCAGCCGGGCCATCTGCGGGAAGGCCAGCGGCCAGACCGCCACACCGATGAGGGCGAGGAAGGTGGCGGCGGCGTCCCCGGCCGGACGCCCGCCGGCCGGCTCACCGAGCGCGGCCGCCTTCCGCGCGTAGTGCCCGGAGCGCGCCTCGCTGTCGGGCAGCGCCCCGTCGCCGTAGTGCAGCGCCTCCCACATCATCAGCCGGGTCAGCTCCGGGTTCCTCCGGTGGTAGTCGTACATCCGCCCCGCGTACTCACCCGGGTCGCCGTCCGGCAGTCCGACCTGCACGGCGTGCTCGTCCAGCGCCTCCGCGACGACCGCCGCGAACAGCTTCTCCTTACTGCCGAAGTACCCGTAGATGCGCTCCTTGTTGGCCCCGGCGCGCTCGGCGATCCGGTCGACGCGGGCGCCGTCCAGTCCGTGTTCGGCGAACTCCGTGCGCGCGGCCGCCAGCAGGCGGGCGCGGGTCCCCCCGGTGCGGGTGCTCCTCGTCATGGGGCGATCATACGCAGGTTGCCAACCAACTGGATGGTTGGTTACGGTCCACCGCATGGCGACAAGAACGGATGTCTGGGTCACCGGGCTGGGGGCCACCACGCCCCTCGGCGGTGATGTCCCGCTTACCTGGGCCGCGATGACGGCGGGCGAGAACGGAATCGGCAGCCTGGCGGACGAGGACTGGGCCGGCCCGCTGCCGGTGCGGATCGCGGCCCGGATGCGCCAGGACCCGGCGGATTCGCTGAAGCGCACCGAGGCCCGCCGGCTCGACCGCTGCGAACAGGCCGCCCTGGTCTGTGCCCGCGAGGCCTGGGCGGACGCGGGAGCGCCCGCCGTCGATCCGGAGCGCCTCGCCGTCGTGATCGGTACGGGCACCGGCGGCGTGCTCTCCCTGCTCGGGCAGAACCGCGTACTGGAGGAGTCCGGCCCCCGGAAGGTCTCGCCGCACACCGTCCCCATGCTCATGGCCAACGGGCCGGCCGCCTGGGTCTCCATCGAGCTGGGGGCAAAGGGCGGCGCGCACACCCCGGTGAGCGCCTGCGCCTCCGGGGCGGAGGCGATCGCGCTCGGTCTCGACCTCATCCGGGCGGGGCGGGCCGACATCGTGGTGGCGGGCGGTGCGGAGGCGAGCCTGCATCCGCTGCCGCTGACCGCCTTTGCCCAGATGAGGGCGGTGTCGACGGCCAACGACGACCCGGAGGGCGCCTCGCGCCCCTTCGACGCGGAGCGCGACGGTTTCGTGTTCGGCGAGGGCGCCGCAGTCCTGGTCCTGGAGAGCGCCGCGCACGCCCGCGCACGCGCCGCACGTGCGCACGGAGCGGTGGCCGGTGCGGGGACGACGTCCAGCGCCGGGCACATCACCGCATCCGACCCCGAAGGCCAGGCACGGGCGATCCGGAAGGCCCTGCTGGACGCGGACCTGGCCCCCGGGGACATCGGCCATGTCCATGCGCACGCCACCTCCACCCCGCAGGGCGATCTCGCCGAGGCCGAGGCGGTCGCCGCCGCCGTCGGCACCCACCCGGTGGTCACAGCGACCAAGTCCATGACCGGCCATCTGCTGGGCGCCTCGGGGGCGTTGGGTGCGATGGCGGCGCTGCTGGCGCTGCGGGACGGATCCGTCCCGCCGACCCGCAACCTGTCCAGGCTCGACGACCGGGTACCGCTGGATGTCGTCACCGGCAGCGCCCGCAGGGGGCGTTGGGACGCGGCCCTGGCGAACTCGTTCGGCTTCGGCGGCCACAACGTATCCCTGGTTCTCACTTCGCCCAGGTGAGCGAATGCAGTCGACACCTCCCGAATGGGTAAGTGGAACATGGGATACCCAAGTCACCACGGAACAAGGGGAGGTAGCACGCATGCTGCACGGCATCGATGTCAGTACGTACCAGACGTCGTTCGACACCGACGGTCAGGCCTTTGTCTTCATCAAGGCCTCCGAGGGCCACACATACGTCAATCCACGACTGACAAGCCAGACCAAACTGGCGCGGGACGGCGGGTGCGTCGTCGGCTTCTACCACTTCCTGTGGCCGGGGAACATCCAGACACAGGCCGAGTACTTCGTGAGCAAGGCCCCCGAGAAGTCGGGCGATCTGCTCGCGGTGGACTGGGAGACCACCGGGGACGGCACCCGGGCCAGCAACGCCGAGAAGGACAGCTTCATCCGCGCGGTGAAGAAACTGCGGCCGCACAACCGGGTGCTGCTGTACACGAACCGCGACTACTGGCTGAACCACGACACCACGTCGTACGCCGGGGACGGACTGTGGATCGCGGACTACACGACGGCGGGCAAGCCCAGGATCAAGGCGGCCTGGACCTTCCACCAGTACACCAGCAGCCCGCTCGACAAGAATGTGGCCAACTCGCGCTTCGGGAGCAAGAACGCGCTCAAGGACTGGGCCACGCCGTAGGGTCTGTCCGGCCCAACTCCGTAGGGGCCGGCGGCCCGGACGGCGGCGGGGCGCTCGTGCGGGGCGGCGGCGAGCGCCCCGGCGGTCCCGGTGGGCGCCGGGCGGGAGGCCGTCGCCGGGAATCCGCGGGCGGGAGACCCGTGGCCGGGGCCCGGTTGCCCGGGGGCGAGGCCGGGAGCTACGGCCCGGAGGCCATGAGCAGAGCCTCCGCGTCTTCAAGTGGTGAAGGCGGAGAGGAATTTGAGAGCGCTCTCAGTGCTAGGTCTTGACCAATGCCCCGCACCTCGCAACAGTATGGGCCAACGGGAGGCCACCCCCCACAGCCCCACCCGCCTCCCGTGCTCCGCCCCCCCCACAGACCACAGGAGACTTGCGTGATATCCCGCAGAATGTTCCTGACCGGCGCCGCGGCGACCGCCACCGCTCTCACCTACCCCGCCTGGGGAAGCGCGCTGAGCCCACGCGCGTCGGCCTCCGCCGCCACCTGCGAACTGGCCCTGGAGAACAAGTCGTTGCCAGGCAACGTCAACGCGTACGTCACCGGCCATGAGCAGGGCACCGACAAGTGGGTCCTGCTGCGCGCCGACGGCAGCGTGTACCACCCCGACTCGCCGTCGGCCCCGCAGACACCGCTGCCCGTCGACTGCGCCATCCCGCTGAAGGCCGCGGGCGCGGGTGCCGTCACATTGACACTGCCTCAGATGTACGGCGCCCGTGTCTACTTCGTACGGGACGACAAGCTCGACTTCTTCCTCAACCCGGGCCCCTCGCTGGTCGAGCCCGCCTTCGCCACCCCGGCGGACCCGAACTACGGCCGCACCTGGTCGTTCTGCGAGTTCACCTTCAACCCGGACCAGCTGTACGCCAACATCTCGTACGTCGACCTGGTGACCTCGCTGCCCATCGGGCTCACGCTCAAGGGCGACACCGACCACACCGTGGCCCCGCTCCCCGACGGCGCGGTCGACAAGATCGCATCGGATCTCACGGCCCAGGCGGCCAAGGACGGCCAGCCCTGGGACAAGCTGGTCGTCCACGGCTCGGACGGCAAGGTGCTGCGGGTGATGTCGCCGCAGAATCTGATGGCGTCCGCCTCCCCGGACGCCATGCCGTTCGGCGATCTGTGGAGCGGCTATGTCGACCAGGTCTGGGACAAGTACAGCTCCACCGACCTCACCATCGACCTGCAGGGCGGCAAGGGCAGCCTGAAGGGCCGGGTGAGCGGGGACACCCTCACCTTCGACGGCGGCCACACCTTCACCAAGCCCGACTCGAAGTCCATCTTCACCTGCAACGACGGCCCCTTCGCCAACAATCCGGACGACCCGGACGAGAAGAAGGCGCTGCTCGCCAGGATCGCCGCCGGGTTCAACCGCTCGATCATGCTCACCCACCCCAGCCAGCCGAACGGCACGACGGCCGCCGACTACTACCAGGGGGACGTCACCAACCACTGGGCACGGGTGGTCCACGCCAACTCGCCGATCGGGTACGCCTTCCCGTACGACGACGTGGTCCCGGACGGCCAGCCCGACGTCTCGGGCGCGGCGAACGACGGCAATCCGGTCCGGTTCACGGTCTCCGTCGGGAACTGACCGGCCGGAACTGACCGGCCGGTTGCGGACGCGATACGGAAGGTGCGGGCCCGGCACAGCACGCCGGGGCCCGCACCACCCCCGCCCGCACGCCCTCCGTCCCTGCGTCCCTCCGTTCAGCCGGACGGCGCGCTCCCCAGGCGCAGTTCGCGGGCGACCACGGCACGCGCCACGTCGGCGAGCTTCAGCCGGTGGGACCTGGCGTGACCGCGCAGCGCGTCGAACGCCTCTCCGGTACCGGTCCGCAGCTGTTCGGCGAGCATGCCCTTGGCCTGCTCGATGACGACTCTGCTGTCGAGCGCCCGGCTCAGCTGCCCGGCGGTCTCCCGGTGGCCGCGGAGCGCGTCGCTCTGAGCGCGGAGCACCATGGCCAGCTCGCCCAGCCGCTGGGCCGACCCGATCTCGGCATCGGACAGCTCCCGCTCGCTGCTGAACAGCTGGAGTACGGCGCAGGGCCGGCCGACGCCGCCGTGCAGGGGGAGCAGCGTCGCCACGGCATGCCCCGCGGCCAGTGCGCGGCCGGTGAACTCCGGCCAGCGCGCGCCCTGTTGCCCGAGATCGATGTTGACCAGGGCCCGGTCGGCGCGCAGGCACTCGGAGACCGGTTCGCCGCCGCCGTGTGCCGCCGTGGCTCCGGCCAGTACCACGGCTGCCCCCGAGAGCTGGAGCAGCTCGGCGCAGTCCTGGCCCAACTGCCTCAGGAGAGAGGGCTCCCGGGCTTCGTCGGCCGCGATGACCGCGAGCCCCAGGGCGCTGCGCATCCACTGCTGTTCCCGGTCCATACCGGGCCAGATTACCGAGACGGGGCGGCGCGGGGGGCCGTACGGCATGACAGCCCCTCGGCTCCGTAGGCCGGGGGGCCGTGCACGCGTGCGCTACTTGTCCAGCGAGGCCCAGAACTCCTCGAAGGAGAGCCTGCCGTCACCGTTGGCGTCCTTGGACCTGATGATGGACTGAGCCACTGTCTCGGTCACATGGAAGTCACCGAGCTGCGCCATGACGCTCTTGTACTCGCTCGCGGTGATCCGGCCGTCGCCGTCCACGTCGAGCCGCTCGAACGCCTTGCGGGCCTCTTCTTTGTCCGCCACTGGGTCCACCCCTTCTCGGTACGTCTCTGACGGTAGTCAGATTAACCGGCGGAGCGGGGCCGCCCTGACCGGCAGGGTCAGCGGAAGATCCCGGTGTGCCCCAGCGAGTAGCGGCCGGGCTGCGGATAGACCGCGAGGCCGTGCGGGCCGCTGCCGACCGGGATGCGGGCGAGCTGCTTCCCGCTGGTGGTGTCGATCGCGTACACCTCCGCGTTGTAGCGCCCGGTCAGCCAGAGCACCTTGCCGTCGGCCGACACACCGCCCATGTCGGGGCTGCCGCCGCCGGGCAGGGACCACTTCTTGAGGAGCTTGTTCCGCGCGAAGCCGAAGACCGAGATGGTGCCTTCGCCGCGGTTGGAGATGTACATCTCCTTGGAGTCACGGCTGATGTAGAGGCCGTGGCAGCCCTTGCCGGTGTGCAGCAGCTTCGGGGTGGTGAACTTGTCCGCGGGGAGCACCCAGACGCCGTCGGCCATCATGTCCGCGATGTAGAAGGTCCGGCCGTCCGGCGAGATCTTCACGTCCTGCGGCATCGCCCCCTTGAAGGGCAGTTTCTGCTGGCCGACCACCTTCATCTTCTCGGTGTCGACCTTGAGCAGTTCGCCGGAGAACTCGCAGGAGACGATGAAGTACCGTCCGTCGGCCGAGAAGTCCGCGTGGTTGACGCCCGCGCAGGTCACCGGGAGCGTCTTCCTGACCTTCATGGTGTGCGGGTCGCGGAAGACGAGCTGGCGGTCCTGCGAGGCCATGACGATGGCGTACTTCCCGTTGGGCGTGAAGTAGAGGTTGTACGGGTCGTGCACGGCGAGCGTCTTGCCGACCTTGCCGTTCGCCGGGTTGATCGGGGTGAGCGAGTTGCCGCGGTCGTTGTTGACCCAGAGCGTCTTCAGGTCCCAGGACGGCACGACGTGCTGCGGCTGCACACCGACCGGGATGGTGCGGATGACCTTGTACGTCTTGGGGTCGATCACGTTGACCGTGTTGGAGTTGGTGTTCGGTACGTAGACCAGGGACGGGAACTTCTTCACGACGGGAGAGAGTCGGCCCGGCCGGTCCGCCGCGTACAGGTCCTTGGGGTCGAGTACGGGGGGCATACCGGCCAGCGGCGCGGGCTGCGACGACTTCACCGCGGTGCCGCGCGGGGCGGCCGCGGCGGTGGTGGCCCTGGCGGCGTCCGGGTGCGCGTGCCCGGTCCCGCCGGACGTCCCGCAGCCGCCCAGCGCGACGGTGAGGCCGATGGCGGCGGTGGCGGCGAGGAGTGTGGTGGTACGGATAGTGATCATGAGGTCAGCAGCTCCGTAGTGGTCACCGCGTGCAGCCCGCGGCGGTCGAAGGCGTCGAGGATGGCGGGCAGTGCGGCGACCGTGTCCGCATAGCCGAAGTGCATCGAGACCACCGAACCCGGCCGGACCGCGCCGGTGACGTTGTGGACGACGGATGCGGCGCCGGGCGAGGTGTAGTCGAGGGAGTCGGTGTCGTACGAGAGCACGTGCGGGTAGCCCGCGCGTGCGGCGAGCCGCTGGACCAGCGGGGTCGCGTACTGGGTGCGCGAAGGGCGGAACCAGGTGCCGATGGAGCCCGTGAGCCGCCGCAGCCGGTCGGCGCAGCCGGTGATCTCGGCGTACGCCTCCCGTTCGCCCATCGCCGAGATGGAGATGTGGTGGAGGGTGTGGTTGCCCAGGTCGTGACCGCCGTCGAGGATCCGGCGGGCCATCGCGGGGTACTCGTCGAGCCAGGTGCCGACGGCGAGGACGGTGACCCGCGCGCCGGCCCTCTCCGCCTCGGCCAGTACGGACTTGGCGACGGCGGGGTTTCCCTGACCGTGGAAGGTGAGCGCGACCCGTTTGCGGTTCCGGGGGCCGTTCGCGATCTGGACCGGCTGGCCGGTGAAGGCGAGGGGGGCCGGTGCGTGCAGCGGGGCCGCTGTCCTCGCGGGCCCGGATGGGGAGCGTGCGGGGTGGGCCCCGGTGGGGGTGGGGGCCGCTGCGGTGGTCGCGCCGCGCGAACACCCGGCGGCCAGCGCCCCGGCGACGGCCGCGCCGGCTCCTGCCCGCAGTGCGCTGCGGCGGCTTATCTCAGTCACGCGACCAGTTAAAGAGGAATCGCCCGGAACGGCCTTTTTTACCTCCCCCCTGTCCGTCGACGACGGAGAGCCTCAGCAGCGGGGCGGCCGAGCGCCGCTCCCGCACATCACCCGCCGCATCCCACCGAAGTCCGCACATTCCCAGGCAGAAATGTCGCCTCACCTGGGATTCACAGCAGCCACGCCGTGATCCGGATGGGTACAACCGGGTGGCGGCCGGCCCCCGCAGCGGGCCTTCAGGAGGACCGGGCAGATCCCCAGGAGGACCGGGCGGGCCCTCAGGAGGACTGGCGGTCGGCGACCCGCATCTCGAACCAGGTGGTCTTGCCGCGCGGCAGCAGATCGACCCCCCACCGGTCGGAGAGCTTGTCTACCAGGAAGAGACCGCGGCCACTGACGTCCATCGGCTGGACCGGCATCAGACAAGGCAGCCCCCGGGACGGATCGCGCACCTCCACCCGGATCCAGCCCCGGCGCCGCAGCATCCGGAGACCGAAGGCCCGCGCACCGGTGTGCCGGACCGCGTTGCCGACGAGCTCCGACACGAGCAGCACCGCGTGCTCGGCGGTCTGCGGCGAGAGCCCCCACTGACGCAGCACGACACCCTGGGTGAGCCGCCGCGCGGTCGCCGCGGACTCGGGACGGGACGCGAGGCGCACCTCCCCCTCCGTTGGGCTGCCGAACAACTCCAGTGCTTTGAGAGCCTGTTCGTCCTCAACGGCCGGTACCCATCGCACAGCATCCGCCTGAGCGCGCTGTTGCGGTTGCTCCACACCCTCCAGGCCCGCCATGCCCCCCATCATGGCTGCCCGAAGGGGCCCCCGGGGCCGTTCCGACGGAATCCGCAATTGCATTCTGCAGTTGCACCCCCTGCGTCTTGGCATATGCGCCTGGCATTACAGGGGCCTTCACACCTGTCCTGAGCTGCGGAGACTCCCCCCTCATGAACGAAATTCAACGGCCATGATCACCCACTCCTTAAGGTTCTCTTAAGGTGCAGCTAATCCACCCAACCGGGTGCCGCTCAGCGGAACTTGGCCTTGCCGGGGCCCTCGTCGACGAAGCTGCGCATACCGCGTTCGCGGTCCTCCGTGGCGAAGAGACCGGCGAACCAGGTGCGTTCGATGGCGAGCCCGGTGTCGAGATCCGTCTCAAGACCCGCGTCGACGGACTCCTTCGCGGCGCGCAGCGCGATGGCCGGCCCCTGGGCGAGCTTCGCCGCCCAGGCGTACGCCTGCTCGTACACCTCGGCCGCCGGGACGACCCGGTCGACAAGACCGAGGGTGAGTGCTTCGGCTGCCCTGACCTGACGGCCCGTGAAGATCAGGTCCTTGGCCCGGGACGGGCCGATCAGCCGGGAGAGCCGCTGGGTGCCGCCGGCCCCGGGGATCAGGCCGAGCAGGATCTCGGGCTGGCCCAGCTTGGCGTTCTCGCCCGCGATACGGAAGTCCGCGCAGAGCGCCAGTTCGCAGCCGCCGCCCAGCGCGTAGCCGGTGACCGCGGCGACCACGGGCTTGGGGATCCGGGCCACCGCCGTGAAGGAGTCCTGCAGGGCGCGCGACCGTACGACCATCGCCGCATGGTCCATGGCCTGCATCTCCTTGATGTCCGCGCCGGCCGCGAACACCTTCTCGCCGCCGTAGAGCACCACGGCGCGTACGTCGTCGCGGCGGGCGGCTTCTTCGGCGAGTTCGCGCAGCCGGTCCTGCACGGCCACGTCGAGTGCGTTCATCGGCGGGCGGTCCAGACGGATGGTGCCGACGCCTTCGGAGACTTCGAGGGTGACTGTCATGACAGCAGGTTAACGGCGGCTAACGCGGTGCGGCCCGGTGCACTTGGTCACAGTGCACCGGGCCGTACGGAGGAAGGCCCACGGGCCTGGTGTTGCTTCCTGCCGGGGGTGCTCCCTGCCGGGCGTCACCTCCCGCCGGGCGTCACTTCTTCCAGTCGGCCCAGGACATGTTCCAGCCGTTGAGGCCGTTGTCCGGCTGGATCGTCCTGTCGTGCGAGTTCTTGACGACCACCACATCACCGACGATCGACTTGTTGTAGTACCAGGCGGCCGGGGTCTCCTTGCTCCAGCCACCGCGCACATCGTGCAGCCCGACACAGCCGTGGCTGGTGTTGGCGGCGCCGAACGTACTGGTGGAGGCCCAGTAGTTGCCGTGCACGAAGGTGCCGGAGTCGGAGAGGCGCATCGCGTGCGGCACGTCCTTGATGTCGTACTCACCGCCGAATCCGACGGTGGCGCCGTTCATCCGGGTCACCGCGTACTTCTCGCTGATGACCATCTGGCCGTTGTACGTCGTGGTGGCCGGGGCGCCCGCGCTGATCGGGATGGTCCGGATCACCTTGCCGTTCTCGGCGACCTTCATGGTGTGCCGGTCGGCGTCGACCGTGGAGACCATGGAGCGCCCGACGGTGAACTTCACGGTCTTGGTCTGCTTCCCGTACACCCCGGGCCGGCCCTCGACGCCGTCGAGGTCGAGCTTCACCGTCACCTTGGTACCGGCCGCCCAGTACTTCTCGGGACGGATGTCGAGGCGGTCGTTGCCGAACCAGTGGCCCTCGACCGGTACGGCGGGATCCGCCGTCACCTTGACCGCGTCCTCGACGTCCGCGGGGTGGGTGATCCCGCGGGTGAAGTGGATCGAGACCGGCATCCCGACACCCACCGTCGCACCGTCCTCCGGTGTGTACTGGCCGACGAAGGTGTTCTTCGGTACGAGCGTGGTGAAGGACGTGTCCTTGGCGGACTCCCGGCCCTTGGCGTCCTTGGCGACCGCGTGGACCGTGAAGCGGGTGGCCGCGGGCAGATGCTGGAGCGGCTGCCAGTCGGCGCCGCCCTGCGCGATACGGCCCGCGACCGTGTTGCCCTTGGCGTCCTTGACCGTGACCGAGGTCAGCCGGCCCTTGTCCGCCGTCACCTTCAGCGCGTCGCTGGTGGCCACCGAACCGGCGCCGTCCTTCGGAGCCACCGTCACAACGGCCTGCGAGGCCGCGGAGCCGGCCTCCTTGCCCGCGTCCTGCTTCGCCTTCTCATCGCTGCCGCTCCCCGAACCGCCGCACGCTGTGACGAACAGCAGCAGCGTTCCGGCGAGCAGGGCCGGCAGTGCGGACTTCGCGCCCCGCATCCCGCGCACGGACCGGCCCCCGGCCGATGTCCCCGATATCGGTCGCCCGTTCAAGATGGTGGTCTCCCCTCGCGCACGTCCCGGCGCCGCCGGTGCACGTACCCCCGCGCGCCGTGTCCGCGCGCACTGCGCACAGAATATCCGCAGCGCGGGGCCGCCGGACTCCCCGGCGATGTCACTGTTCCGTCCCAACCGGGCGCGCCCGCCCAGCTCGTAGAGGTGCGGCGGGCGGGCGGCGGGTTGTACGGGCACGGCGGGCGGGTCGTACGGGCACGGCGGGGGTCAGCGGGTCAGCCGAGCGCGGAGCCCGACCTCCAGTGCGCCCAGTCCAGGTTCCAGCCGCCGAGCCCGTTGTCCGGTGCGACCTTCGTGTCCCGGGAGTTGACGACCTCGACGACATCGCCGATCAGGGTGTGGTCGAAGAGCCAGCCCGCGGGGGACGTGGCGCTGCCGCCGCGTGCGTCGCGCAGCCCGACGCAGCCGTGGCTGGTGTTGGAGGCGCCGAAGACACGGGCGGGCGCCCAGTAGTTGCCGTGCAGGAAGGTGCCCGATCTGGTCAGCCGCATCGCGTGCGGGACGTCCGGGATGTCGTACTCACCGCCGAAGCCGACCGTCCGGCCGTTCATCCGGGTCACGGCGCGCTTCTCCATGACGACCATCCTGCCGTTGTACGTGGTGTGTTTCCTGGCGCCCGCGGTGACCGGCAGAGTCGTCAGGAGGGCGCCGTCACGGCGTACCGCCATGGTGTGCGCCGCGGCGTCGACCAGGGACACCTGGGAGCGGCCCACGGTGAAGGCGATGGTCTTCTGCTGGGTGCCGTACACCCCGGGGGACGCCTGTACGTCGCGCAGCCGCAGCCCGACGGAGACCCGGGTGCCGGGCTTCCAGTAGGCACTCGGGCGGAAGTCCAGGCGGCCGGCGCCGAACCAGTGGCCCGCGACCGGCACCGACGGGGTGGCCGTGACGCGGATCGCCCGCTCCACCGCCGCGCGGTTCTGGACGGGGCGGCTGAAATTGAAGGAGACGATCATGCCGGTGCCGACGGTGGTGCCGTTCTCCGGTGTGAAGTACCCGATGAAGCGGTGCGGGGGGACGTAGGTGGTGAACGTGGTGTGGCGGGCCAGGGTGTGGCCGTCCCCGTCCGATGCCACCGCGTCCACCGCGTACTGGGATGCCAGCCCCAGCCGGCCGCCGTCCGGCTTCCAGGTCCTGCCGTCGTCCGAGACGGTGCCGGGGAGTACCTGGCGGTGCCCGTCCGTGACCCCGTAGACCGTGACCTGTTCGAGCCGCTGCCCGTCCGGTACCCGTACCTCGACCTTGCCGTGGGCGCGTACGCCCTTCGCGCCGTCGTCCGGCATCACCCGGATCGCCTCTTCGGGGGCCCGCGGTTTCCCGTCGGAGCCCGCTCCGCATCCGGCGAGGCCGCCCAGCAGTCCGGCGCACACCGCCGCCAGTGCGGCCGCGACGCCCGCTCGTGTCCGCTTTGTCAGTTGTCTCACGGACCGCTCAACGACCACCCCCCTGCGGGGGAAACGTGAGATTGCCGGTTGTTGCGGGCAGAACAAGAGCGAGGACCATGCGAGGGACCGCGGCCGGGACGCCGGGGCCCGGCGCGCCGCCGGTCCCGATGAGCCGCGGGAGGCCGCCAGGTGTCGAGCGCAGCCGAGCAGGAGACCGTGACGGGAGCGGTGCGGAACGCGGTTCAGGACACGGTTCAGGACGTGGTTCAGGACGCCGTGAAGGACGTGGTTCAGGAAGCGGTTCAGGAGGCGCCCGGCGTGGTCGCCGGCAGCGGGGCGGGCGCGGCGCGGGAGGCGGTGCCCGGTGCGGCCCGGAAGGCCGCGCCCGGTGTGGTGGCCGGCCCCGTGCCGGACGCGGTGACCGTGTGGCCCGGTGCACCCATGCCGCTGGGCGCGCGGTACCGGGTCGGGCCCGACGGGGTCGCAGGTACCAACTTCGCGCTCTGGGCGGGCGGCGCCGAGGCCGTCGAGCTCTGCCTCTTCGACGCGGCGGGGCGGGAGACCCGCTGCGAACTCACCGAGCTGACCCATGAGATCTGGCACGGGTTCCTGCCCGGGGTGCGGCCGGGACAGCGGTACGGCTACCGCGTCCGGGGCAGATGGGACCCGTGGACGGGCGCCCGCTGGAATCCCGCGAAGCTGCTCCTCGACCCGTACGCGCGGGCCGTGGACGGCGAGTTCCGGCTGCCCCCCGAGGTGTACGGGCATGTCAGGGACTGGCCGGACCAGCAGGTCGCCGACACGGTGCGCGACGAGCGGGACTCGGCGCCGCACGTCCCCAAGGGCGTGGTCGTCCACGACGACACACCCGGCGACGAGTGGGCGGACGACCTGCGGCCCAAGACGCCCTGGGCGGACACCGTCATCTACGAGCTACATGTCCGCGGTTTCACCAAGCGGCACCCCGGGATCCCCGATGAGCTGCGCGGGACGTACGCGGGCCTGGCCCATCCGGCGGCGATCGGCCATCTCGTACGGCTCGGAGTGACGGCGGTCGAGCTGCTGCCCGTCCACCAGTTCGCGCACGAGGACCATCTGCTGCGGCGCGGGCTGCGGAACTACTGGGGCTACAACTCGGTCGGCTACTTCGCCCCGCACGCCGGCTACGCGGCGTCCGGCACCGGCGGCGAACAGGTCGGCGAGTTCAAGCGGATGGTGCAGGCGCTGCACGCCGCCGGGATCGAGGTCATTCTCGACGTGGTCTACAACCACACGGCGGAGGCCGGTGAGCTGGGGCCGACCCTGTCGCTGCGCGGGATCGACAACCGCGGCTACTACCGGCTCCAGGACGACCCGCGCCGGTACGCGGACTACACCGGCTGCGGCAACACCCTGCATGTGGTGCGGCCCCAGGTGCTGCGGCTGATCACCGACTCGCTGCGGTACTGGGTCACCGAGATGGGCGTGGACGGCTTCCGCTTCGATCTGGCCGCCGCGCTGGCCCGGTCCTTCCACGACGTGGACATGCTCTCGCCCTTCCTCGCGGTGATCGCCCAGGACCCGGTGCTGCGGCGGGTGAAGCTGATCGCCGAGCCGTGGGACGTGGGCAGCGGCGGGTATCAGGTGGGGGCCTTCCCGCCGCTGTGGACGGAGTGGAACGACCGCTACCGGGACGCGGTGCGGGACTTCTGGCGGGGTGCGCTGCCCGACGTACGCGATCTCGGGTACCGGCTCTCCGGCTCCAGCGATCTGTACGCCTGGGGCGGCCGGCGCCCGCAGGCGTCCGTCAACTTCATCACCGCGCATGACGGCTTCACGCTGCGCGACCTGGTGTCGTACCAGCACAAGCACAACGAGCGGAACGGCGAGGACAACCGGGACGGCACCGACGACAACCGGTCGTGGAACTGCGGCGCCGAGGGCGAGACGGACGACCAGGAGGTCAACGCGCTGCGCCGCAGACAGCTGCGCTCACTGCTGACGACGCTGCTGGTGTCGACCGGGGTGCCGATGCTCGTCGCGGGGGACGAGATGGGGCGGACACAGGGCGGCAACAACAACGCCTACTGCCAGGACAACGAGGTCAGCTGGGTCGACTGGTCACTGCTCGACGAGCCGGGCCCGCGGGCGCTGCTGAACCTCACCTCCCGGCTGCTGGCGCTGCGCCACGCCCACCCCGTGCTGCGCCGCCGGGCGTTCTTCTCCGGCGCGCGGGCGGGCGACGGGCTGCGGGACCTCGCGTGGTTCACCCCGTACGGCCGGGAGATGACGGAGCGCGACTGGTACGCGCCTTCGGCCACGCTCGGGGTCTATCTCTCCGGGGGCGACATCCCCGGCCGGGACGCCAGGGGCGAGCGCATCACCGACGACAGCTTTCTGACGGCCCTGCACGCGGGGGCGGAACCGGTGGAGTTCGTGCTGCCCGGAGCCCCGTGGGCGGAGAGCTACGAACTGCTCGTCGACACCTCACGGGAGGACCAGAGCGCCGCGCCGGGCACACCGCACCCGGGGGGAGCCGCGCTCACCGTCCCGGCGCGGTCGGTGCTGCTGCTGCGGGTGCGGAGCTGAGGCGAGACGGTGCCGGGCGGGCGTCGGTCCCCGTCTCAACCCCCGCCTCGGCCCCCCGTCTCAGCCGAGGATCTTGCGGTCGTACGCCACCGCGACCGCCGCCGCCCGGTCCTTGACGTCCAGCTTCCCGTAGATATGGGTCAGATGGGTCTTGACCGTGGCCTCGCTGATGAACAGCTCACGGGCGATGTCGCGGTTGGACGTGCCCCGGGCGACCAGCACCAGCACCTCGCGCTCGCGGGTGCTCAGCGCGTCGCGGCCCGGAGCGGCCGGAGCACGCACCCGGGAGACCAGCCGGGAGGCGACCGCCGGGGAGAGCACCGTACGGCCATCGGCCGCGGCCCGTACCGCGGTGAAGAGTTCGTCGCGCGGGGCATCCTTGAGGAGGTAGCCGGTGGCACCCGCCTCGATGGCCGGGAGGGTGTCGGAGTCCGTGTCGTACGTCGTCAGGACGAGCACCTTGGCGCGGCTGCCCCTGCGGGTCAGTTCGGCGATGGCGTCCACGCCGTTGCCGCCCGGCATCCGCAGGTCCATGAGGACCACATCGGGGTCGAGGCTCCCGGCCAGCTCGACGCCCGCGACGCCGTCGGCCGCCTCGCCGAGCACCTGGAAACCGGGGGCTCCGGTGAACATGCCGCGCAGACCGTCCCGGACCACGGGATGGTCGTCGACGATCAGCAGGGTGATGACATCAGGGTTCATGGCGGACCAACGGTACGCGAGCCGAGACCGCCGTGCCGTGCCCCGGCTCGGACTCGACCGTGACCGTCCCCGCGATCCGCTCGGCGCGGGCACACATCCCGCCGAGGCCGAAGCCCCCTTCGGCGCTGCGCGGCCCCGACGCGAGCGGGTCGAAGCCGCGGCCGTCGTCGCGTACGTCGAGGGCCATCTCGTCGTCCATGTACGAGAGGGTGACCCCGACCCGGGCCGCCCCGGCGTGCCGGCCGGTGTTGGTGAGGGCCTCCTGCGCGATCCGGAGCAGGGTGGCCTCGACCTCGTCGTGGAGCGGTTCGACGGTGCCGGTGACGGTGAACCCGGCGCGGACGCCCGACTCGGCCGACCACTGGGCGACCAGCTTCTTCAGCGCTTCCGGGAGCGAGTCGTCGGCCAGGGCGGCCGGGCTGAGATTCTGTACGGAGCGCCGGGCCTCGCCCAGGCTGTGGCGGGCCAGTTCCTGGGCGCGGGCGAGGTGTTCACGTGCGGTGTCCGGGGCTCCGGCGACGGAGACGACCTGGAGCTGGGTGATGATGCCGGCCAGCCCCTGTGCGAGGGTGTCGTGGATCTCGGCTGCCAGCCTGCGGCGCTCGTCGGCGACCCCGGCCTCCCTTGCCTGGACCAGGAGTTGGGCGTGCAGCGCCGCGTTCTCGTCGAGAGCCTGCTGGAGCCGGTCGTTGGTGCGTTCCAGCTCGCGGATGGTCTCGACCTGCTCCGTCGCGCGCTCGTCCTCCAGGTTGGCGAGATGGGTCATGACGATGAGCAGCGCGACGTTGACGGCGAACAGCGCGCCGAAGACCACCCAGCCCATGGAGCCGTGCGGGGGCAGCCCGCCGGACTGGGAGCCCGACATGGTGACCGCACTGGCCAGCAGCCCGACCCGTACCAGCCTGCGGGGCAGCAGCCGCTCGGCGCCGAAGTAGCCGGTGACCGCATAGAACGCGTAGAAGGGGTTCAGCCAGGCCAGGGCGAAGGCGATCGCCCAGCGCAGGACGTAGTAGCAGGTGCCGGCCGCCGAGGGGTCCGGCCGGGTGCGGACCGCGCGGCCCCACCAGAGCTGGAGCACGGTCCCCGCGGCGGTGAGGGCCGCCGCCGCGGTCAGCTCGCCCCGGGTCATGTGCAGGGCGGGGGCGGTGGCGGCCGCGGCGAGCGTGGCGACGGCGAGGAGGGCGTACGGGCCGTAGCGGTGGAAGGCCGCCCACCCGATGCCCACCCGGACGGCGACCAGGGGCGGGCCGGCCGCGGCGGCCGGGCCACACGGACCGGTCGCGGCGGCCGGGCCACACGGACCGGTCGCGGCGGCCGGGCCACACGGGGCAGCCGGACCGGTCGCGGCGGTGAGGACGGTCATGGAGCCGGTCGCGGGGCCGGTCCGGGCGGCAGGGCCGGTCAGGTCCGGTGTCATCCCTCCAGTCTGCCCGTACGGGCCGGTGGCCACCGTCACTCCCAGCGGAACCAGCGATTGGCCCCGGCCGACAGCAGCAGCGTCCACAGGGCGAGCACCCCGAGGTGGGTCCAGCCGGGCCAGCTGCCGGTGGCGGCGCCGTTGAGTGCCTGCGCCGCGGCGCCGAAGGGGGTCAGCTCGACGCCGTGGGCCAGGGCGTCCGGCATCGCCTGGACGGGCAGCCAGACCCCGGCGCAGAACATCATCGGGAAGAGGACGGCCGAGCCGGTCGCGTTCGCCACCTTCTGGTTCCGTGACAGGGCGGCCACCAGGGAGCCCAGGGCCAGTGCGGCACAGATCGACAGGGCGAGCGAGAGCAGATAGCCGGGGATCTGCTGGGGCAGGGCGACCTTGAAGACGGTCCGCCCCACGGTGAGCGAGAGCACCGTCGAGACGAGTGCGGCGGCACCGTGCAGGCCCATCTGCGCGGTGAGCAGCGTATGCGGCCGCACCGGTGTGGTGGACATCCGGCGCAGGATGCCCCGTTCGCGGTATCCGGTGATCACCTGGGGCATCGCCTGCAGCCCCGCCATGATCATCGCGAGCAGCACGGTGACCGGGACGTACGCGCTGACCATCGTCCGGCCGCCGATGGACGGGTCGTGCTCGCGGAAGGACGGGATCGAGCCGAGGATCACCAGCAGGACGGTGGGGAACACCATCACCCAGAAGATGGTGGCAGGTTCACGGCGGAAGAGCCGTAGTTCGGAGCGCAGTACGGCGAAGGACGCGCCGGTCCCCGCAGTGGTCCTCGTACGGGCGGTCGCGGTCACGGTGCTCATGCTGCTGCTCCCGTCAGGTCCAGGAACGCGTCGTCGAGAGTGGCGTCGGTGACCCGGAGTTGGTGGGCGGTGATGTGGTGCCTGGCGAGCAGGGTGATGACGGCGTTGACCGTCTCGTCGGTCCCCTCGATGACGAGGGCGCCGTCCCGGTGCTGTACGGAGGCGGCGCCGGGCAGCGCGTCCAGCTCACGGTCGGCGAGCGGCTCGGACGGGGTGAAGGAGATGACGGTCGAACCGGAGGAGCGGCGGATGAGCCCGGCCGGTGTGTCCAGCGCGGCGACCCGGCCCCGGTCGATCACGGCGATGCGGTCGCAGAGGCGCTGGGCCTCCTCCATGAAGTGGGTGACGAGCAGAACGGTCACCCCACCGTCCCTGATGTCCTCGATCAGCTCCCAGGTGTCCCGGCGTGCGCGCGGGTCGAGCCCGGTGGTCAGCTCGTCGAGCACCACCACCTTCGGGTTGCCGATCAGTGCGAGCGCGATGGAGAGCCGCTGCTTCTGACCGCCGGAGAGCTTGGCGAAGCGGGAGTCCGCCTTCTCGGCGAGGCCCAGCCGTTCGGCCAGTGGCCGCCAGTCGGCGGGGTACGGATAGAAGGAGGAGTAGAGCTCCAGCGCCTCCCGGACGGTGATCTTCGGCTGGAGCTGGCTCTCCTGGAGCTGGGCGCCGAGGATCCGTGTCACCCGGGCGTGGTCGGCGACCGGATCGAATCCGGCCACCCGCACCACGCCCCCGTCCGGCACCCGCAGCCCCCCGATGCACTCCACTGTCGTGGTCTTGCCCGCGCCGTTCGGCCCGAGGATCCCGAAGATCTCCCCAGTGTCGACGGCGAAGGACACCCCGTCGACGGCCTGCCTGCCGCCGTACGCCTTCCGCAGCCCGTCCACTTCGATGATTGCCATGCTCACAGGCTCCCGGGGGACGGGGTTCCGCGGCATCCGCCATCACGCTCGAACCGGCATCAACCGATCGGCCGATGCCGGGGTACGACCTTCCGGCGGTGGGGTACGACCTCCGGCAGGCGGGCTCCGGTGCCGGTGGGCGGCCCGGAGCGCCCCGAAATCCAGTGGGCACTGTCAGTGCCGGACCGTAGGCTCGCGCGCGATGCCCGAAACACATGCAACAGACAGCCAACTCTCCGGCGTGCGTTCTTTGCTACGGCTCTGGCCGTACGTACGGCCGGTGCGAAGACGGCTGGCCACGGCCGCTCTGGTGGCGATCGTCGCCTCCTGTCTGAGCCTGGTCATCCCGCTCGTCCTCAAGTGGATCGTCGACGGCCCGGTGACCGACCGGGACACCCGCGGGGTCTGGCTGGGCGCGCTGATGCTGCTCGGGCTCGGGGTCGCGGAGGCACTCCTCTTCGGCCTCCGCAGATGGCTGGTGGGCCGGCCGCTCGCCTGGATCGAGGCGTCGATGCGGGCCGACCTCTACCGCCATCTGCAGCGGCTGCCGGTGGCCTTCCACGACCGGTGGCCGTCGGGCCAGCTGCTGTCGCGCGGCACCACCGATCTGATGATGGTGCGGATGTTCCTCTCCTTCCCGCTGACGTTCCTCCTGGTCAACGGCGTGACGATCGTGGTCGGCTTCGTCATTCTGCTGATGCAGCAGTGGATGCTGGGGCTGGTGCTGCTGGTTCCCGCGGTTCCGCTGATGATCCTCTGCAAGATCTTCGAGGCGAAGTACTCCAAGGTCGCCCGGGTCTCCCAGGACCAGGTGGGCGACATCACCACGGTCGTCGAGGAGAGCGTCCTCGGCATCCGCATCATCAAGGGCTTCGGACGCCACCGCAGCCAGGCCCTGGCCTTCCGTGAGCTCTCGGCGCGGCTGCGCTCGACGGAGCTGGTCAAGGCCCGGCTCCTCGCGGGTATCTGGGCGGTGATCACCACCATCCCCGAGCTGGCGATCGGCGCGGCGCTGGTCCTCGGTACGGTCCAGGTCGCCGACGGGCATCTCTCGGCGGGCACCCTGGTCGCCTTCCTCTCCACCGCGCTGGCGCTGCGCTGGCCGGTGGAGTCGATCGGCTTCCTCCTGGCGATCAGCCAGGACGCGGCGACCGCCACCCAGCGGTACTTCGAGGTGATCGACGTGGCCGAGGAGACGGACACCACCGGCCCGGCCGCGCTCGCCCCGGGCGGTGCGGGTACGGCTGGTGCGGGTACGGACGGTGCGGGTGCGGACGGTGCGGGCGACGGTGCCCTCAACGGCGCTGCCAGTACCGCCACAGCCACAGCCACAGCCACAGCCACCGGCGGACTGCGCTTCGAGGGCGTCGAGTTCCGCTACCCCGACGCCGCCCCGGGCACCCCTCCCGTCCTCGACGGCATCGATCTGCACATCAGACCGGGCGAGACACTGGCCCTGGTGGGCGCCACCGGTTCGGGCAAGACCACGCTGACCGCGCTCGTACCGCGGCTGCACGAGATCACCGGGGGCCGCATCACCCTCGACGGTCAGGACATCACCGCCATGCCCCGCGAGCGGCTGCGGGAGCTGGTGTCGGTCGCCTTCGAGGAGCCCACCCTCTTCTCCGCGAGCGTCGGTGAGAACGTCCGGATGGGCGACGCGGGCGCGGACGACGAGGCGCTGCTGCGCGCCCTGTCGACCGCCCAGGCCGACTTCGTGCACGAGCTGCCGCTCGGCCGGGACACCCAGGTCGGCGAGCAGGGGCTGAGCCTCTCCGGCGGCCAGCGCCAGCGGCTCGCCCTGGCCAGGGCCGTCGTCGGGCAGCCGCGCTTCCTGGTGCTCGACGATCCGCTGTCCGCGCTGGACGTGCACACCGAGGCGCTGGTGGAGGCAGCCCTGCGCCGGGTCCTCGCCGAGACCACGGCGCTCGTCATCGCCCACCGGCCGTCCACCGTGCTGCTCGCCGACCGGGTCGCGCTGCTGTCGGACGGCCGTATCGGAGCGGTCGGCACCCACCACGAACTGCTCCAGAGCAACGCCGAGTACGCCTGGCTGATGTCGGGCGCCGAAGAGGACGGGACCCGATGACCACCACAGTCGACGGCCGGGAGGCCCTGGAGCCGGACCCCGGCGACGAGCCGGGATCCGGCCCCGCCGCCGGGTCCCCGGCGGGACAGCGGACGTCGGGCGGCGACCCCTTCGACCGGGACGAGCTGCCCGCCCCACCCGGCGCGACCGGCGCCCTGCTGCGCTCGCTCATCGCCCCGCACCGGACGGCGGCGATCGTCTCCGCGGTGCTGATGCTGGTCCAGCAGGCGGCCGTGCAGGCCGGGCCGCTGCTCGTCGCGTACGCCATCGACACCGGCGTCCCCGCCTTCCGCCGCGCCGACCACGGCCCGCTGATCGCGGTCGGCGTCGCCTACCTCGCGTCGGCGCTGCTCTCCGGGGGCCTGCAGTACGCCTTCGTCCAGGTCTCGGCCCGCCTCAACCAGGGCGCCCTGCTGGATCTGCGGGGCCGGATCTTCCGCCATGCGCAGGCGCTGAGTGTGGACTTCCACGAGCGGTACACATCGGGGCGGCTGATCTCCCGCTCCACCAGCGATGTGGAGTCGCTGCGCGAACTGCTCAGCGAAGGGCTCCAGGAGCTGATCGGCGTCGTGCTCTCCGCCGTCTACATCTGCGCGATGCTGCTCTTCCTCGACCTCGGGCTCGGCGCGGTCGCGCTGCTCTCGTTCGTACCGCTCTATCTGCTGATCCGGCGCTACCGGCGGCGGGTCACCGTCGTGTTCAGCCGGCGCTCGACCGCGGTCGCCGCGGTCATCGTGAAGTTCGCCGAGACGATGAACGGCATCAGGCCGGTGCGTGCCTTCCGCCGGGAGCGTGCCAACGACACGGAGTTCGACCGGCTCAACCACCGCCACGAGCGGGCCAACGGTGACTCGATGCTGGAGATGGCCCGCTATGTGACCGGCTCCCGTCTGGTCGCCAACACCGCGGTCGCCTGCATCGTGCTGTGGGGGGCCTACCGGGTCACCCGGGGCGGGCTCGAACTCGGTGTGCTGGCCGCGTCGGTGCTGTATCTGCGGCGCCTCTACGACCCGATCGACCGGCTGGGGATGTTCCTCAACTCGTACCAGTCCGCGGCCGCTTCGCTGGAGAAGATCGCCGGACTCCTGGCCCAGGAGCCGTCGGTCCCGGCGCCCGCGTCCCCGCGTACGCTGCCCGCCCTCGCCTCCGAACACCCGGGCCGTGAGGTCGTGTTCGACGGGGTCGGGTTCGCGTACCGCACCGGCGGCGAGGTGCTGCCGTGCTTCGATCTCACCATCCCGGCGGGCCAGACGGTCGCGGTCGTGGGCTCGACGGGCGCGGGGAAGTCGACGCTGGCCAAGCTGCTGGCCCGGTTCTACGACCCGACCGACGGCCAGGTCCGGCTGGACGGCGTGGATCTGGCCGACCTGGACGTCCCCGAGCTGCGGCGCGGGGTCGTCATGGTGACGCAGGAGGCATTCCTCTTCTCGGGGACGATCGCCGAGAACATCGCCATCGGGCGCCCGGAGGCCACCCCCGCCGAGATCGAGCAGGCGGCGAAGGCGATCGGAGCCCACGAATTCATCAGCGCCCTGCCCGAGGGGTACGACACGGACGTACGCAAGCGGGGCGGGCGGATCTCGGCGGGGCAGCGGCAGTTGGTGGCGTTCGCCCGCGCCCTGCTCGCCGACCCCGCCGTACTGATCCTGGACGAGGCGACCAGCTCGCTGGACATTCCGGGCGAGCGGGCGGTGCAGCATGCCATGGACACGGTGCTGCACGGCCGCACCGCGGTGGTCATCGCCCACCGGCTCTCCACGGTGGAGATCGCGGACCGGGTGCTGGTGATGGAGGACGGCCGGATCGTCGAGGACGGCACACCGGACTCGCTCATCGGCGGCAGCGGCCGGTTCGCCGGCCTGCACCGGGCCTGGCAGGACAGCCTGGTGGGGTGAGGGGCCTGCGGCAAGGCCGCGGCGGACGGGTCCGGAGGCGGCGGACGGGGCCGCCAGGCCGCCTCCGGGCTCAGGGCTCAGGGCTCAGGCGCCCACGGTCCCGTCGACGCCCTCCCGCAGAAGGTCCGCGTGGCCGTTGTGGCGGCCGTACTCCAGGAGCACGTGCACCATCACCATGCGCAGCGAGACCTCTTCGCCCCATCGCGGCTGATACCCGGTCAGCTCCAGGGAACCGGCCGCCCGCTCGATACGGCGCGAGTGTTCCACCTCGGCCTGCCAGGCCGTGAACGCCTCGGCCCGGGTCGAGGCGCTCGCGTCGTACGCCGCCTGGAAGTCGGTCCTGTCGGACCAGACCAGAGGCACGTCATGGTCCTCGAACACCCGGCGGAACCAGGTGCGTTCCACCTCTGCCAGGTGCCGTACCAGACCGAGCAGTGACAGCGTGGAGGGCGGCGCAGACTGTTCCCGCAGCTCCTCGTCGGTGAGGCCGTCGCACTTCATGGCGAGGGTCGCGCGGTGGTAGTCGAGGAAGGCCCGCAGTGTGTCGCGTTCGCTGCCACGGGTGGGCGGTCCTGTGCGGTGGTCGGCGGTCAATGCCGTGCTCCTCATCCGGGTCTGCGGGTCCGGGTCAGTCTGGCAGGCGGTACGGGCCGCCCCCGGGCGGTGGTTCGGGCCCGGCGGCGACGCTCACCACAGGACCGCTCGACGCCTCCCTCAGGCGCCGGGAGCCGGCCGTCCGTCACCGGTTTCCACCGGCCGGTCCGACGGCAGCCCCCACTCGCTCCAGGACCCGTCGTACACGGACAGGGCGCGGTATCCGGCGAGTTCGGCTCCGAGCGCCAGCACACAGGCGGTGACGCCCGATCCGCAGCTGAACACCAGCCGCTCGCGTCCGCCCGCGGCCCCGGCGAAGGCGGTACGCAGTTCGGCGGCCCGGCGCATCCGGCCTCCCCGCTGGACCGCGCCGAAGGGCAGGCTCACCGCTCCCGGCGTATGGCCGGGGCGCAGCCCCGGCCGGGGTTCGGCCGCCTCGCCCGTGAAGCGCTCGCGGGCGCGGGCGTCGAGGACAGCCGTACCGGGGTCGGCGAGCGCGGCGGTGACCCCGGCGCAGTCCGTGCCCATCCGGTGCCTCCCCTGGACCGGCAGGGCCCGTGCGCCCCGCACGGAGATCAGGCTGCCACCCGGCACGGGAAGACATGCACCTGGCCCTCCGTACGGCACTTCCGGTGGCCCAGCAACAGGCCGCTCCCCGCGGCGAGTTCAGGCTCGCGGCGCCGACACGGGGCGCCGCCCTCCAGCGGCGGCAGCGTCCGGGTCATCCGCCGGGCGCGCTCCCCGCAGCAGGACGACGGAGAGCGCCGCGGCTCCCGCCATCGCCACGGCCGCGCCGACCGCCGCGAAGTCCAGGCCGTGCACGAACGCCCGGCGCGCCGAGACGAGCAGGGCCCCGTGAGCCACCGCGGTCGCGCCGCCCAGGGTCTCGCGGACGGCGCCCGGCGCGCCCGCCATGTCGCTCCGGTATACGGCGGCCCCGACCGATCCCAGGATGGCCATACCCAGGGCACCGCCCAGCTCCTGCCCGGACTCCAGGACGGCGGCGGCCGACCCCGCGCGCTCCGGCGGGGCCGCGCCGATGGCGAGTTCGTTGGCGAGCGTCATCGCCGCGACCAGACCGCCCGCGTACACCGCCGAGCCCGCCAGCGTGAACCAGAGGGGTGAGCCGACGTGCACCCGGCTCAGCCAGAGGAACCCGCACGCCGAGACCGTGAAGCCCGCGCCCATCACGTACGCGCGGTCGAAGCGCCCGGCCAGTACGGCCCCGACGGGCGCGAGTACCGCCACACCGGCCATCGGGACCAGCGACCAGAGCGCCGCGGTGAGCGGGCTCTGGCCCAGCACGCTCTGCAGATACTGGGTGAGGAAGACCGCGAACCCGACCGTCGCGAACATCGCCAGCAGATTGGCGAGCAGCGAGCCGCAGAAGGCGGGGCGGCGCAGCAGCGCGAGGTCGACCATCGGGTGGTCCAGGCGCTGCTGACGGCGTACGAAGACGACGCCGACGGCCAGACCCGCGGTGACGCTGAGCGCGGAGAGCGGGGTGTATCCGTGCGCCGCCAGTTCCTTGACGCCCCGGATGACGGGGAGCAGCGTGGCGAGCGAGAGCACCGCGCTCAGCAGGTCGAACCGGCCGCGGGCGGGGGTTCTGAACTCCGGGAGCAGCAGCGGTCCGAGTACCAGCAGCAGGGCCATCGCGGGCAGGTTGACCAGGAAGACCGAGCCCCACCAGAAGTGGGCGAGCAGCAGCCCGCTGACCACCGGGCCGAGCGAGATGCCGGTGGTCATCACGGCGGTCCACAGGGCGACCGCCTTCGCGCGCTGCCGCTCGTCACGGAAGAGGTGCCGGATCAGCGCGAGGGTCGAGGGCATCAGGGCGGCGCCGCCGACACCGAGCAACGCCCGTACGGCGATGAGCTGTCCGGGGCTGTGGGCGTACGCCGCCGCGACCGACGCCGTGCCGAAGAGGACGGCCCCGGCGAGCACCAGCCGGCGCCGCCCGACGCGGTCACCGAGCGCGCCCATCGTGATCAGCAGACCGGCGAGCACGAAGCCGTACATGTCGAGCATCCACAGCTGCTGGGTGGCGCTCGGCTCCAGGGCCCGGCTGATGTAGGGGAGGGCGAAGTAGAGGATGGAGACGTCCATCGAGACGAGGAGCAGCGGGAGCATCAGCACCCCGAGTGCGATCCACTCCCGGCGGCCCGCGGTCGGTGCTGGGGCGGGAGCTGCGGCGAGTGGCGCGGTGGGCGGTGCGGTGGGCGGTGCGGCGGGTTCTTCGGCGCCTGCCGCGCCGCACGCTTCGGTGCCTGGTTCAGAGGTCATGCCGGGAGCGAAGCAGCACGCCGTGTACACCGCAAACACCACCCTGGTGCACCGTAGTGCACTCCTTTCCCGAACAGGACTTCACCCGGTCGACCGCACTAGTACAGTGCCGGGATGAGCAGCCAGCCGCCCTACCTCCGCGCCGCCGCCGGGATCCGCCGCAGGATCGAGTCGGGCGAGCTCGCGCCAGGCGACCGTGTCCCCTCGACGCGGGCGATCGTCCGGGAGTGCGGGGTGGCGATGGCGACGGCGACCAAGGCGCTGGCGGTGCTGCGGCAGGAGGGGCTGGTACGGGCGGTGCCCGGCGTCGGCACGGTCGTCGCCGGACACCCCGCCCCGGGTCTCGCCGGGCCGTCCGGCCGGGGTCTCGCCGGGCCGTCCGGCCCGGTCACCGCAGCGGACTCCACCCCGGGCCCGGCCGCCCTCGCCTCCCCCGGCGGGCAGGGCCCGGCCCGTGACCGCATCGTGCGCACCGCCGTGGCGTTCGCCGACGCCGATGGCCTGGCCACGCTCTCGATGCGGCGGGTCGCCACCGGACTCGGGGTGTCCACCATGGCCCTGTACCGCCATGTGCGGGGCAAGGGCGAACTAGTCCAGCTGATGGCCGACGCCGTCTACGGTGAACAGCCGCTGCCCGCGGCCCAGCCGGCCCACTGGCGCGCCCGGTTCGAGCTGGGCACCCGGTGGCTGTGGGACGCGCACCGGCGGCACTCGTGGATGGCGCGGGCGATGGCGTCCTTCACCCGGCCCACGCCCTCGCCGAACGCGATGGCCTACACGGAGTGGATGCTGCGGGCCGGGGCCGACACCGGTCTTTCGCCGCATCAGGTGATGCATCTGCATCTCACGCTCTTCGGCCACGTCCAGGGGCTCGCGACCGCCACCGACCTCGAAGGGCAGGCGGTCCAGGACACCGGGCTCTCCAACGACGAGTGGATGGCCCGGAACGAGACACAGTTCGCCGCTCTCGGGGCCGGCGGGGCCTACCCGCATCTCAATTCGCTCGCCGGACACCCGGGGTTCGAGCTGGATCTCGGACAGGTCTTCGAGTTCGGCCTGGCCCGGATCCTGGACGGTGTCGCGGCACTCGTCAGCAAACATTCCGTATAGCGAACATGACCCTGCGGACAACGGACGATTTCCGGCCAACCTTTTGACGCGGTCCTGACACAGGGTCCTCACAGATGTCACTCTCTCCCCGTTCTGCGCACTGCTTGCTCGCCAGGGCGGCTCACCAGGTCGCTCTGTCCACCCTTGCAGAAGGAGTCCGCGTGAGACCCGTGAGACCCACGCACCGTCGTGCCACCGCCACCGCCACCGGCGCCCTCGTCGCCGCCGCGGCACTGCTCGCCGTAGGAGTACAGGCCGGCACAGCCTCCGCATCACCCGGGAACACCGCCGCTTCCGCCGCGGTCACCGGCAAGTCCGCGCCCGGCGCCGCCCCGGCAGCCCTCTCGCCCTCCCAGCGGGCCGAGTTGCTGCGTACGGCGAACGCCACCAAGGCGGACACCGCCCGGAGTCTCGGTCTCGGAGCCCATGAAAAGCTCCAGGTCCACGACGTCACCAAGGACCGTGACGGCACCACGCACACCCGGTACGAGCGCACGTACGACGGGCTCCCCGTCCTCGGCGGTGACCTGATCGTCGACGCCTCGAAGGCAGGAGCGACCGAGGGCGTCACCAAGGCGTCCCGCGCGGAACTGAAGAACGTGAACACCAGCGCGGCCGTCGCACCGGCCGCCGCCGAGAAGACGGCGCTGAAGGCCGCGGCCGCCCAGGGTTCGGCGAAGACCTCGGCCGACCGGGCCCCGCGCAAGGTGGTCTGGCTGGCGCAGGGCAAGCCGGTACTCGCCTACGAGACGGTGGTCGGCGGCTTCCAGGACGACGGCACCCCGAGCGAGCTGCATGTCATCACCGACGCGGCCACCGGCAAGAAGCTCTTCGAGCGCCAGGCCATCGAGACCGGCGTCGGCAACACCGAGTACAGCGGCAAGGTCACCCTCGGCACCACCAAGTCGGGGTCGAACTACACGCTGAACGACGGCACACGCGGCGGCCAGCTGACGTACAACCTGAACCACGGGTCGTCCGGCAAGGGCACCCTGTACACCAACACCACCGACACCTGGGGCAACGGCCTGGCCTCCAACTCGGAGACGGCGGCGGCCGACGCCCACTACGGGGCGGCGGAGACCTGGGACTTCTACAAGAACGTCTTCGGCAGGTCCGGGATCGCGGGCAACGGCGTCGCCGCCTACTCCCGGGTCCACTACGGCAACTCGTACGTCAACGCCTTCTGGGACGACAGCTGCTTCTGCATGACGTACGGCGACGGCTCGGGCAACGCCGCCCCGCTGACCGCCATCGACGTCGCGGGCCACGAGATGTCGCACGGTGTCACGGCGGCCACCGCGGGGCTCAACTACAGCGGTGAGTCCGGCGGTCTCAACGAGGCCACGTCCGACATCTTCGGCACCGCCGTCGAGTTCTACGCCAACAACGCGTCGGACCCCGGTGACTACCTCATCGGCGAGAAGATCGACATCAACGGCGACGGCACCCCGCTGCGCTACATGGACAAGCCGAGCAAGGACGGCGCTTCCAAGGACGCCTGGTCCTCCAGCCTCGGCGGACTCGACGTGCACTACTCGTCGGGCCCGGCCAACCACTTCTTCTACCTGCTCAGCGAGGGCAGCGGCAAGAAGACCATCAACGGGGTCAACTACGACTCGCCCACGTCGGACGGCCTGCCCGTCACCGGCATCGGCCGGGACAAGGCCGAGCTGATCTGGTACAAGGCGCTCACCGAGAAGTTCACCTCGACGACCAACTACGCGGCGGCCCGCACCGGGACGCTCGCGGTCGCGAGCGAGCTGTACGGGGCGAGCAGCGCCGAGTACAAGTCGGTCGCGGACGCCTGGGCCGGCATCAACGTCGGCGCCAGGCCCGGCGGCGGCGACCCGGGCACGGGCACCGTCTTCCAGTCCACCACCAAGGTCGCGATCCCGGACGGCGGTTCGGCGGTCAACTCGCCGATCGCGGTCACCGGCCTGACGGGCAAGGCCCCGGCCACGCTCAAGGTGGACGTCAACATCAGCCACACCTGGCGCGGCGACCTGGTCATCGACCTGGTCGGCCCGAGCGGGAAGACGTACCGGCTGAAGAACTCCAGTTCGTCCGACTCGGCGGACGACGTGGTGGCCTCGTACACGGTCAACGCGTCCACCGAGACGGCCAACGGCACCTGGAAGCTGAAGGTCCAGGATGTCGCCCGGCAGGACACCGGAACGCTCAACAGCTGGAAATTGACCTTCTGATTTCCTGCCACAAAGCAGCCCTGCCGCACTAATGTTCCACTGAACGGCGCTTCACAGAAGCTTCGTTCGACCGCTTGACCGTTCCACAGGACAGTGCTGCCCGGGGGACCCCAATCTCCCCCGGGCGGTGCCACCACCCGCATGTCACCCGCACTTTTCCAACCCCCCACCTCTGAAAGGGAAAATCGAGTGACCTCTCACATATCGCGTTCGCAGCGCATCGCCGGTTCCATCGCCGTGGCGGCGATGCTCGCCACCGGCCTGACCACCCTCTCCTCCGGTGCCGCGGGCGCCGCACCGACGCCGGCCGCACCGGCCGCGCGTGCGCTCTCCCTCTCCACCACCCAGCACGCGGCCCTGCTGCGCACGGCGGCCGCCAACACCGCGAGCACCGCGGGCAAGCTGGGCCTCGGCAGCCAGGAGAAGCTCGTCGTCCGGGACGTCATCAAGGACGCCAACGGCACGACGCACACCCGGTACGAGCGCACCTACGCCGGTCTCCCGGTCCTCGGGGGCGACCTCGTCGTCCACACCCCGAAGTCGGGCGCCGCCACGGTCACCAAGGCGACGAAGGCGACCATCAAGGTCGCGGGCACCACCGCCGCCGTGAAGCCCGCCACCGCCCAGCAGAAGGCGCTCAGCGCCGCCAAGTCCGCCGGCGCCGACAAGGCTTCGGCCGACAAGGCCCCGCGCAAGGTCATCTGGGCGGCCACCGGCAAGCCCACGCTGGCCTACGAGACCGTGGTCGGCGGCTTCCAGGACGACGGCACCCCCAGCCAGCTGCACGTCGTCACCGACGCGGCCACCGGCAAGAAGCTTTCGCAGTGGCAGGCCGTCAAGACCGGCACCGGCCAGAGCGAGTACAGCGGCAAGGTCACCCTGGGCACCACGAAGTCGGGGTCGAACTACACGCTGAACGACGGAGACCGCGGCGGCCACCAGACGTACAACCTGAACCACGGGACGTCCGGCAAGGGCACCCTGTTCAGCAAGTCCACCGACACCTGGGGCGACGGCACCGCCAAGAACGCGGAGACCGCGGCGGTGGACGCGCACTACGGCGCGGCCGAGACCTGGGACTTCTACAAGAACGTCCTCAAGCGCAACGGCATCGCCGGTGACGGCAAGGCGTCCTACAGCCGGGTCCACTACGGCGACTCCTACGTGAACGCCTTCTGGGACGACAGCTGCTTCTGCATGACGTACGGCGACGGCGAGGGCAACGCCGACCCGCTGACCGCCATCGACGTCGCGGGCCACGAGATGTCGCACGGCCTCACCGCGGCCACCGCCAACCTCGACTACACCGGCGAGTCCGGCGGGCTCAACGAGGCGACATCGGACATCTTCGGCACCGCCGTCGAGTTCTACGCCGACAACACGTCGGACCCGGGCGACTACCTCATCGGCGAGAAGATCAACATCAACGGCGACGGCACCCCGCTGCGCTACATGGACAAGCCCAGCAAGGACGGCGCGTCGGCCGACTACTGGTCGTCCAGCCTCGGCGACCTCGACGTCCACTACTCGTCGGGCCCGGCCAACCACTTCTTCTACCTGCTCAGCGAGGGCAGCGGCAAGAAGACCGTCAACGGCGTCGACTACGACTCCCCCACGAAGGACGGCTCCAAGGTCACCGGCATCGGCCGGGACAAGGCCATCCAGATCTGGTACAAGGCCCTGTCGACGTACATGACCTCGACCACCGACTACGCGGCGGCCCGCGAGGCGACGCTGAAGGCGGCGAGTGACCTGTACGGCGCGGACAGCACCGAGTACAAGGCGGTCGGCGCCGCCTGGACCGGCATCAACGTGAAGTAACACCCGGCAGCACCCCCGCACCACTGCGAAGGCCCCGCCCCCGCACCGCGCCCGCGGCGCCGGGCGGGGCCTTCCGCCGTCCTGCCGGTTCCAGGGGCCGGACGCCGTGCGGCAGGCGGCACTTCGACGACAGCCCTTAGGCTGGCCCGATGACGGACCCACGGATACGCGTCCTGCTCGCCGACGACGAGGCGCTGATCCGTGCGGGCATCCGGGCCATCCTCGGCGCCGACCCCGCCATCGAGGTCGTCGCGGAGGCGGCGGACGGGCACGAGGCGGTCGAACTGGCCCTGAAACACCGGCCGGACGTCGCCCTGCTGGACATCCGGATGCCACGCCTCGACGGTCTGCGGGCCGCCGGGGAGCTGCGCAGCGCTGCTCCGGACACCGCGGTCGTCATGCTCACCACCTTCTCCGACGACGAGTACATCGTGCGCGCCCTCTCCAGCGGGGTCAGCGGCTTCCTGCTGAAGTCCGGTGATCCCCGGGAGCTGATCGCGGGCATCAGGGCGATCGCCGGCGGCGCCGCGTTCCTCTCCCCCGAAGTGGCACGGCGCGTCCTCACCCATCTCGGCGGCGGGCAGCTCTCCCGTGCGGCGCGGGCCCGCACCCGGCTCGACCCGCTCACCGGCCGGGAACGCCAGGTGGTGGCCCTGGTCGGCGCGGGTCTCTCCAACGCGGAGATCGGGGCGGAACTCCATGTCGTCGAAGGCACCGTCAAGGCCCATGTCAGCGCCGTCCTCGCCCGCCTGGACCTCCGCAACCGCGTCCAACTGGCCACCCTGGCCTACGAAGCGGGGCTGGTCACCGGCGCCGGCTGACGGGCCGGCCCACCGTCACCGCATCCCCGGCAGCCCGCGCAGCTCCCCGGTCCTCCCCACCCGGGCGAGCAGCAGGAACAGCGGCAGCATAGCTGCCCCGCCCACGGCCAGGGCGAGCGCTGCGGCCCCGGCGGCCGGACCGGGCGGTGCCGGGCAGAGCGCAGCGGCGGTCCACCCGGCGGCAGCGGCCATCAGCGCGGCCCCGGTCAGCTTCCCGTAACTGCGGGCGACCCGGCGGCCGTCCAGCCGCCCTCCGAGCCTCCGGCGCAGCAGCCGCGCGGAGACCAGCAGCCCGACCGCGTACGCGATCCCGTACGAGGCGGCCATCCCGGTGACGGCCGAGCGTGCGGGCAGCAGCAGATGGCAGCCGGTGGCCAGCACGATCTGGACCGCGCCGGTCCACAGCGCCGTCAGAAAGGGCGTACGGGTGTCCCCGAAGGCGTAGAAGCCGCGCAGCAGCACATACTGCGCGGAGAACGGGATCAGTCCGGGCCCGAACGCCTGGAGCATCCACCCCAGCGGCCGGGTGGCGGCGGCGTCGGCCGCGCCGTGCGCGAAGAGCAGCTGCGCCAGCTGCGGGCCGAGCGCCAGGAAGAAGAATGCGGCCGGGACGGTGACGGCCCCGCTGGTCCGCAGGGCGTGCGAGAGATCGCGGCGCAGATCGTCGCCGCGGTGCTCGGCGGCGGCCCGGCTCATCCGGGGCAGCAGCGCGGTGACCAGGGTGACCGTGACCACGGACTGCGGAAGCGACCAGATGGTCTGCGCGTAGGTGTAGGCGGTGAAGCCGGCCCCGGCCCGGGGCAGTTCACGGTCGGCGGCGGTGGCGTAGCGGGTCACCACGGTGGCCGTCACGAGATTGGCCAGGACGAACAGCAGGGTCCAGCGGGCCGCTCCGATGCTCGCCCGCATACCGGTCCCGCGCCAGTCGAAGCGCGGCCGGAACCGGAAACCGGCGGCGTGGACGAACGGCACCAGGGCGAGTGCCTGGACCGCGAGGGCCAGCGTGGTGCCCGCGCCCAGCAGGGTCACCTGGGCGGGGGTGATGCCGCGCACCCCGCCCGCCGCCGTCATGACTCCGGTGTACCAGCCGAACACCCCGATGAGCAGGACGTTGTTGAGTACCGGTGTCCACATCATCGCGCCGAACCGGTGCCGGGCGTTGAGCACCTGGCCCAGGATGCCGTACATCCCGTAGAAGAAGATCTGCGGCAGCAGGAACCGGGCGAAGACCACGGTGAGTTCGAAGGCGGCATGGTTGTCCGGCGTGTCCCGCTGGTACACGCCGATGATCTGCGGGGCGCCCCACACGGCGAGCAGGGAGCCGGTTGCGAGCACGGTGAGCGTGAGTGTGACCAGCCGCTGCTCGAAGGCCCGTCCGCCGTCCGGCTGCTCCAGACGGGCGCGGACCAGCTGCGGTACCAGGACGGAGTTCAGCGCTCCGCCGATGATGAGGAAGTACAGGCTCGCGGGGACGGTGTTGGCCTGGTTGTACGTGGTCGCGAGGAGCCCCGTACCGAGCGCCCCGGCCTGGAGCACCTGTCTGATCAGGCCGGTGGCCCGGGACACCACGGTCCCCGCCGCCATCAGCACCGCGGGGCGCAGCAGCGTGCGCCGGACCGGGCCGGTTCTCCTGGCCGCCGCGTGCTTTCCCCGGGCCCGCCCACGCGCCCGGGTCCTGACCCGCGGCTCCGTCCCCTCCATGCTGCCCCCCCCGTGCCGTACCGCGCGGCGCCCTTGTCGTAGGGCCTGCCGCGCCGACGGTAGGCGGCGGGGGCCGCCGGGCTGATGGGGCGAAAGGCAGCGTTCGCCCCCGACTTTCGTCGGGGGCCGCAGCGCACCCGGCTCGGGCAAGCTGGGCGTATGCGGAGAGAGCGGATCACCGACGTGGCACTCTGGGCGCTGGTCAGTGCGCCCGTGGTCCTGGGGGCGGTGGTGTACGGCATGGGCCCCTGGTGGCGGACCGCGGCCGGGACCGTGGTTCTCGCGTTCGGGGCCGCGCTGTCCCGCAGGTGGCCCCTGACCGCGCTGCTGGTCGCGGTGGCACTGGGGCTGACCGTTGCGCCGGGGCTCTGGTCCCCGCGGTACGCGGTGGCGCTGGCGGTGTTCGGCTATCTGGCCGGCCGGCGGACCGCGCTCGCCCGGCCCGCGCTGCACGCCTTCGCCGGGACCGCGGCGGCCGGGCTGCTGATCACGCTGGCCGCGCACCGGGAGCTGTGGACCTGGCTCGTACAGCTGTCGACCCTGGCCTTCGCGGTGATGGTGCCCTGGCTGCTCGGCCGCTATGTGCGCCAGTACGCCCAACTCGTCGACACCGGCTGGCTGCTGGCGGGGAGGCTGGAGCGTGAGCAGCGCGTCGCCGCGGACCGTGCGCGGCTGCTGGAACGCTCCAGGATCGCGGGCGACATGCATGACTCACTCGGCCATGACCTGTCGCTGATCGCCGTGCGGGCGGCGGCACTTGAGGTGGATCCGGCGCTGGACGGGGAGCAGCAGCGAGCGGCCGGTGAACTCCGGGCCGCAGCGGGGGACGCCACCGCACGGCTGCAGGACATCATCGGCGTTCTGCGGGAGAACGACGGGGCCGCGCCGGTCCCGACACCGGGCGAGACCGTGGCGGAACAGGTGGAGCGGGCCCGCGGATCGGGGATGGAGGTCGAGCTGAGCGGTGCGGGGGCGGCGGCTGGGCTGGCCCCGATGACCGGGCGCGCGGTGCACCGGACCGTCCAGGAGTCACTGACCAACGCGGCCAGACACGCTCCGGGCGCACCCGTGACGGTACGGCTCGTACGGTCGGACACGGCCCTGACGGTCACCGTCACCAGCGCGGCGGGGCCGCCCGTCCCGGTACCGGGGCCGAGGGCCCCGCGGGCGGAGTCCTGCAGGGCGGACCCGGTGGAGCCGCCCGGCGGCGGGGGCGGCACGGGCCTGGTCGGCCTCGACGAACGGGTCCGTCTCGCGGGCGGGGTCCTGCGCCGCGGGCCGCTGCCCGGCGGTGGCTTCGAAGTCTCCGCCACCCTGCCCCGTACCCCGGGCGCCCCGCCCGCCATCCCGGACGAGAAGCCGTCGTCCGCAACGGAGTTGGCCAGGGAGAGACAGCAGGTACGGCGGCGCCTGAAGCAGGCGATCTGGGTCCCGCTGGCCGCCACCGCCGCGCTGGGGGTGCTGATCGGGGCCGTCGGCCTCGCCACCCGGTAGGACCGCAGCGGAACGGCCCGGCGCCGCAGGGACACCGGGCCGTTCCTGACTGCCTGTCACCGCAGCAGGACGCCCCCGTCCTCCTCCGTAGCCGCGGTCGGCGCGGCCACCAGACCCAGCTCCGCTCCGGTCGCCAGCAGCCGGTGCGCGGGCAGGATACGGACCGTGTAGCCGTAGGGTCCCGTACGGTCCAGGGCCAGCGGGCCCTCGTACAACAGCCGCCCGTCGAGCCCGGGGCCGCCCGCCGGTTTCAGCGCGACGGTCCGGGCGTCCGTGATCCGGTCCTGCCCGTCGACCCGGCCCGACACGGCCTGCACCTCCACGTCGTCGGGCCCCAGCGCACCGAGCGCGACCCGGACCCGCAGCGACAGGGTGGAGCCCAGCTCGGCGGTCCCGTCGGCCGCGGTCGCCGCGGCGGCCTCCACATGGTCGACCCGCACATCCGGCCAGGCGGACCTGACCCGAGTCTTCCAGCCGGCCAGCTCCCGGGCCGCTTCGGGCCCGAGCGAGCGGTGGGCGAGAGCGGCGGGCGCGTAGAGCCGCTCGACATACTCACGCACCATCCGGCCCGCGAGCACCTTCGGTCCCAGGTCGGCCAGCGTGGACCTGACCATGCCGATCCAGCGCTCGGGCAGTCCTTCGGCCGTACGGTCGTAGAAGCGCGGCGCGACCCGGTCCTCGATCAGGGAGTAGAGCGCCGCCGACTCCAGCTCGTCGCGCCGGTCCTCGTCCAGCCCCGATCCGTCCGCGGTGGGGATGGCCCAGCCGAAGTCCGGGTCGAACCACTCGTCCCACCAGCCGTCCAGCACCGAGAGGTTGAGGCAGCCGTTGAGCGCCGCCTTCATCCCGGACGTACCACACGCCTCCAGCGGGCGCAGCGGGTTGTTCAGCCAGACATCGCACCCCGGGTAGAGCCGCTCGGCCATCGCCATGCCGTAGTCGGGCAGGAAGACGATGCGGTGGCGCACCCGCGGGTCGTCGGCGAACCGCACCAGCTCCTGCACCAGCCGCTTCCCGCCGTCGTCGGCCGGGTGGGCCTTGCCGGCCACCACGATCTGGATGGGCCGGGTCGGGTGGAGCAGCAGCCCGGCGAGCCGGTCGCGGTCGCGCAGCATCAGCGTGAGGCGCTTGTACGAGGGGACGCGCCGGGCGAAGCCGATGGTCAGCACCCCGGGGTCGAGCACCCCGTCGATCCAGCCCAGTTCGGCGTCGGACGCCCCGCGCCCGCGCCAGGAGGCGCGCAGCCGGGTCCGTACCTCGCCGACCAGCTGCTCGCGCAGGGTCCTGCGCAGCTCCCAGATCTCCGCGTCGGGGATGCCCGCCACCGCGTCCCAGCGGTCGGAGCCGCCCACCGACAGGGCCTGTTCGGTGCGTGCGGCGCCGATCCGGCCGACCGCGGTGCGGGTGATCTCGGGGGCCGTCCAGGTCGGCGCGTGCACCCCGTTGGTGATGGAGGTGATCGGTACCTCGTCGGGGTCGAACCCGGGCCAGAGTCCGGCGAACATCTCCCGGCTGACGGCGCCGTGCAGCGTGGAGACACCGTTGGCGCGCTGGGCGAGCCGCAGTCCCATCACCGCCATGTTGAAGAGGCCCGGCTCACCGCCCGGAGGGGGCTCGGTACCCAGCTGGAGCACCCGGCCCGCGTCGACGCCCGGCAGTTCGCCGTCGTCCCCGAAGTGACGGGCGACCAGTTCGCGGTCGAAGCGGTCGATCCCGGCGGGGACGGGGGTGTGGGTGGTGAAGACCGTTCCGGCGCGTACGGACTCCAGGGCGGCGTCGAAGTCGAGGCCCCGACCGGCGAGTTCGCGGATCCGCTCCAGGCCGAGGAAGCCCGCGTGCCCCTCGTTGGTGTGGAACACCTCGGGGTCCGGGTGCCCGGTGATCCGGCAGTACGAGCGCAGTGCCCGCACCCCGCCGATACCGAGCAGCATCTCCTGGAGGAGCCGGTGCTCGCTGCCGCCGCCGTAGAGCCGGTCGGTGACACCGCGCTCGCCCGGTTCGTTCTCCTCGACGTCGGAGTCGAGCATCAGCAGCGGGACACGGCCGACCCGCGCCTGCCAGATGTGCGCGTGCAGGGAGCGGCCGCCGGGCAGCGTGAGGGTGACCAGGCTGGGTGCGCCGTCCGGCTCGCGCACCAGCGTGACCGGCAGCTCGTCGGGGTCGAGCACCGGGTAGTGCTCCTGCTGCCAGCCCTCGCGGGAGAGGGACTGCCGGAAGTATCCGTGCCGGTAGAGCAGCCCGACCCCGATGAGCGGGACGCCGAGGTCGCTGGCGGCCTTCAGATGGTCCCCGGCGAGGATGCCGAGGCCGCCGGAGTACTGCGGGAGCGCGGCGGTGACACCGAACTCGGGTGAGAAGTATCCGATGGCCGAGGGCAGCCCGGCGGGCTGTTCCTGGTACCAGCGCGGGCCGTGCAGATAGGTGTCGAGCTCTTCGGCGGCCTCGGACAGGGCGCGCAGGAAGCCGGTGTCGGCCGCCAGCTCGGCGAGGCGTGCGGCCGACACCGTGCCGAGCAGCCGGACAGGGTCGCCGCCGGCCGCCGCGAGGCCCCCGGGGTCGACGGCTCCGAACAGGTCCCGGGTACCGGCGTGCCATGACCAGCGGAGGTTGCGGGCGAGCTCACCCAGAGGACGCAGCGGCTCGGGGAGGACGGGGCGGACGGTGAATCGACGAATGGCCTTCACGTGTTCCACCTTCGCAGGGGAGATGCGCATCCAGGGGACGCACAGCGGTGTACGTCCGCACTTCACCCCGAAGGTAACCGTCCACGCTCCCCTCGACCACGGCGCGGGACCCCGGCCGCGTGCGCCGGTGCGCCCCCGGCGCGGGGTGCGCCCGCGCGTGTCTCTCCGGGTGCTATGGCCGGTTCTCCCCCCTCGCGTGGGCTTGTGGCACTTCGCACCACGGGTGAGGCTGCTCTGTGGGACCTGAAACGGAAGCCGTGGGACCTGGAGCCGGAGGGAGTGTGCCCGCATGGAACGATCCGTCACCTGCCGGACGCGGCCCGCCTCATGAGGCGCCGCCCGCACCTCCCGTACGGGGTGCGCGGCCACCGGCGGCCGTGCGCCGTGCGCGCCGTGCGTGGCGCGCTCCGACCGGTCCGGCCGGTCCCGGCGGCACACCGCGCACTCTGCCAAAGGTGTGAAACCGCGGTCACCCGCTCGGCGGGGCGCGGGAGGTCCGCGACGCGCGGCCCACCTGGTCCTTGCCTTGCACATTACGCACGAGTACTTAACTCAGGAGCCGGATTGCCCACCCGAGGCGTGGGGGAAGGCTCCTCCGGTAGCCGTCGAGCGCCCCGGTAGATCCTCAAAGCCAGATCCTCAAAGCCCTCCCCACGCCCTCCCCACAGCCTGAGTGAACGCGGACAGGAGCGGTCATGCCCGCAGCCCGCAGACCAACACCGGACAAGCCGGCCGGAGGGAGTCCTCGGACATCCCCGCCGCAGCCGAAGTCCCCGAAGCCACCGAAGCGGCCTCCCACCGGTCAGCTGATCGGCCGTATCCCGGTGCTCGATGTGCGGCCGGGCGTCGACGGCGGGCGCAGACCCGCCAAAGCGGTGACCGGCGAGACCTTCCAGGTCACGGCCACGGTCTTCCGTGAGGGCCATGAGGCCGTCGCCGCCAATGTCGTGCTCCGCGGCCCCCGCGGCAGAACGACGCCGTGGGTGCCGATGCGTGAGCTGGCCCCCGGCACCGACCGCTGGGGCGCGTACGTCACCCCGGACCGCGAGGGCCGGTGGACGTACACGGTCGAGGCATGGAGCGATCCCGTCACCACCTGGCTGCACACCGCCCGGATCAAGGTCCCGGCCGGCATCGACACGGAGCTGGTGCTCGCCGAGGGCGCCGCGTTGTATACACGTGCGGCGGAGGGGGTGCCGAGGAGCAGGGGCCGCCGGGCGGTTCTCGCCGTGGCGGAGGCGCTGGGCGACACCTCGGCCCCCGCCGGCGACCGCCTCGCGGCAGCGCTCGCGCCGGAAGCGGCGGCGGCGCTCGCCAGGTACCCGCTGCGCGAACTGGTCAGCGCGTCGGAGCCGATGCCGCTGCTCGTCGAGCGCGAGCGGGCGCTCTCGGGAGCCTGGTACGAGCTGTTCCCGCGCTCCGAGGGCGCCGTGGTCGAAGAGGGGAAGCCGCAGGTCAGCGGCACCTTCCGGACAGCGGCGAAGCGGCTGTCGGCGGTCGCGGCCATGGGCTTCGACGTGGTCTATCTGCCGCCGGTCCACCCCATCGGCACCACCCACCGCAAGGGCCCCAACAACGCCCTGACCGCGGGGCCCGACGATGTGGGGGTGCCGTGGGCCATCGGCTCACCGGCCGGCGGCCATGACGCGGTCCATCCGGATCTCGGCACCCTGGAGGACTTCGACGACTTCACGGCGCGCGCCCGTGAGCTGGGTCTGGAGATCGCCCTCGACTTCGCGCTCCAGTGCTCCCCCGACCACCCCTGGGTGACCCAGCACCCGGAGTGGTTCCACCACCGCCCCGACGGCACGATCGCGTACGCGGAGAACCCGCCGAAGAAGTACCAGGACATCTACCCGATCGCCTTCGACCGCGACATGGACGGGCTGGTCACCGAGACCGTCCGCATCCTGCGCTTCTGGATGGAGCACGGCGTACGGATCTTCCGCGTGGACAATCCGCACACCAAGCCGGTGGTCTTCTGGGAACGGGTCATCGCCGAGGTCAACCGCCGGGACCCGGATGTGGTCTTCCTGGCCGAGGCGTTCACCCGGCCCGCGATGATGCGCACCCTCGGCGCCGTCGGGTTCCAGCAGTCGTACACGTACTTCACCTGGCGGACCGGCAAGCAGGAGCTCACCGACTACGTCACCGAGCTGGCCGGGGAGACCGCGGCGGTCATGCGGCCCAACTTCTTCGTGAACACCCCGGACATCCTGCACGGCTACCTCCAGGACGGCGGCCGTCCGGCCTTCGAGGTCCGTGCGGTGCTCGCGGCGACGATGTCGCCGTCCTGGGGGATGTACGCCGGGTACGAGCTGTGCGAGAACGCCACGGCCCGAGCGGGCAGCGAGGACTATCTGGACTCGGAGAAGTACCAGTTGCGCCCGCGCGACTGGGAGGCGGCCGAGCGGGAGGGGCGGACCATCGCCCCGCTCATCACCACGCTGAACGAGCTGCGGCGCCGCCATCCGGCGCTGCGGCAGCTGCGTTCGGTGCACTTCCACCCGACCGACAACGACGCGGTGATCGCGTACTCGAAGTCGGTGCCCGTACCGGTCTCCACGGCGGGCTCCACGCCGGACGGAGACCCGGCCGGTTCGCACACGATTCTGATGGTCGTCAACCTTGACCCGCACCACACCCAGGAGGCCACGGTCTCGTTGGACATGCCGGATCTCGGCCTGGAATGGCATGAGTCCTTCCCGGTGCGCGACGAGCTCACCGGCGAGACCTATCACTGGGGCAGGGCCAACTATGTGCGTCTGGAGCCGGGCCGTGCGCCCGCGCACATCCTGGTGCTGCGACCGTCCCCGCCGATCGGAGGGTCACCCACATCATGATTGTCAATGAGCCCGTCCACGACAAGTTCGAGGACACTCCCCCCAAGGACCGTGACCCCGACTGGTTCAAACGCGCCGTCTTCTACGAGGTCCTGGTCAGGTCGTTCCAGGACAGCAACGGGGACGGCGTCGGTGACCTCAAGGGCATCACCGCCAAACTGGACTACCTCCAGTGGCTCGGCGTCGACTGCCTCTGGCTGCCGCCGTTCTTCAAGTCCCCGCTGAGGGACGGCGGTTACGACGTAGCGGACTACACGTCCGTACTCCCGGAGTTCGGCGATCTCGCCGACTTCGTCGAGTTCGTCGACGCCACCCACCAGCGCGGTATGCGCGTGATCATCGACTTCGTGATGAACCACACGAGCGACCAGCACGAGTGGTTCCAGGAGTCGCGGAAGGACCCGGAAGGACCGTACGGGGACTACTACATCTGGGCCGACGACGACAAGCAGTTCGCGGACGCCCGGATCATCTTCGTCGACACGGAGTCCTCCAACTGGACCTTCGACCCGGTGCGCAAGCAGTACTACTGGCACCGGTTCTTCTCCCACCAGCCGGATCTCAACTACGAGAACCCGGTGGTCCAGGAGGAGATCATCTCGGCGCTGCGCTTCTGGCTCGACCTGGGCATCGACGGATTCCGCCTCGACGCGGTCCCGTACCTCTACCAGGAGGAGGGCACCAACTGCGAGAACCTCCCGCGGACCCACGCCTTCATGAAGCGGGTGCGCGCCGAGATCGACGCGAGCTACCCGGACACCGTGCTGCTCGCCGAGGCCAACCAGTGGCCCGAGGACGTCGTCGACTATTTCGGCGACTTCAAAAAGGGCGGCGACGAGTGCCACATGGCATTCCACTTCCCGGTGATGCCGCGCATCTTCATGGCCGTACGCCGGGAGTCCCGCTACCCCGTGTCGGAGATCCTGGCCAAGACCCCGGCCATCCCGAAGAACGCCCAGTGGGGCATCTTCCTGCGCAACCACGACGAGCTGACGCTCGAAATGGTCACGGACGAAGAGCGCGACTACATGTACGCGGAGTACGCCAAGGATCCGCGGATGCGGGCCAACATCGGCATCCGCCGCAGGCTCGCGCCCCTGCTCGACAACGACCGCAACCAGATCGAGCTGTTCACCGCGCTGCTGCTCTCCCTGCCCGGGTCGCCGATCCTCTACTACGGGGACGAGATCGGGATGGGCGACAACATCTGGCTCGGTGACCGGGACGCGGTCCGCACGCCCATGCAGTGGACCCCCGACCGGAACGCGGGCTTCTCGTCCAGCGACCCGGGACGGCTCTATCTGCCCACGATCATGGACCCGGTCTACGGCTACCAGGTGACGAACGTCGAGGCCTCCATGGCCTCGCCCGCCTCACTGCTGCACTGGACCCGCCGCATGATCGAGATCCGTAAGCAGAACCCGGCCTTCGGCCTCGGTTCGTACACCGAGCTCCCGTCCTCCAACCCGGCCGTCCTCGCCTTCCTCCGGGAGTACAAGGACGACCTGGTGCTCTGCGTGCACAACTTCTCGCGGTTCGCGCAGCCGACGGAGCTGGACCTCAACGCCTTCACGGGACGCCATCCGGTGGAGCTGATCGGCGGGGTGCGCTTCCCCCCGATCGGTGAACTGCCGTATCTGCTGACCCTCGCGGGGCACGGCTTCTACTGGTTCCGCTTGCGCAAGGACGCCGCCACCGTCTGACGGCGGGCCCGGGGCCGGGCGGTTTCCGCCGCCCCGCCCCGGGCACCCTTGTCACTGGTACCGCAGCGCCAGCACCCGGCCCACAGCCGTAGTCCATCTGGTCCATCCTCACCCGCACCGTCCCGCACAGCCGGATTCCCGCCCCCATTGCGTCCAGCATGGAGGCGACCCCACGCAATCCGGGACACTCTGCGCATCGTGTGGTGTGCCCGGGAAAGGACGCGATGCCATGTCCAAGGCTGCATCCACCCGGAACAGCGTGCGCTCAGCCGGGTCTTCCGGCCCCCTCCGCCTTCTGGACTCGCTCGCCCCTCTGCTGCACGAGTGGCTGCCGCGGCAGCGCTGGTTCGCGGGGAAGGGGCGGCCCGTCACCGGCTTCACGCTGGTCTCGGCCACCGAGCTGCTGCCGGTCGGCGCGGCCCCCGGACTGCTCCATCTGCTGGTCCGGGCCGAGCAGGGCTCCCCCGCCCGTACGGCCGGCGACTGCTACCAGCTGCTGCTCGGCGTACGGACCTCACTGCCGCCGCGTCTCGCCGCCGCGCTGATCGGCCGGGCCCGCACCGGACCGCTGGCCGGTTCCCTGGTGTACGACGCGCTGCTCGACCCGCGGCTGACCGGGCTGCTCTTCGAGCGCCTGCGCACCCCGGGAAGGACCGGGGCGCTGCGCTTCGACCGCGATCCCGGCGCCGTCCTCCCCACCGGGCTGCCCGCGCGTCCGCTCGGCGCCGAGCAGTCCAACACCTCACTGATCTACGGCGATACGTTCATCCTGAAGGTCTTCCGCCGGGTCCACCCCGGCTCGAACCCGGATCTGGAGCTGCCGCTCGCGCTGGCCCAGGCGGGCTGCGCCCGGGTGCCCGCGCCTGTCGCCTGGTACGAGACGACGGAGCCGGAACCGGCCACGCTCGGTGTGCTGCAGCCGTATCTCGCCGGGTCCGAGGACGGCTGGCAGCTGGCCCTGCTCGCCCTCGCCGGCGGCCATGACTTCACAGCGGGCGCGCGGGCGCTGGGCCGGGCGACCGCAGAGGTGCACGGGACGCTGGCGTCCGCGCTGCCCACCGCGGTCCTGAGCAAGCAGCAGATACAGCAACTGGCCGCGGAGATGACGCAGCGGCTGGAGACCACGGCCCAGGCGGTCCCCGCGCTCGCGCCGTATGTGCCGGGGCTGCGCACCGCCTTCGACGCGATCGCCGTCCTGGGCCACGCGGGACGCACCTGGGCCGCCCAGCGCATCCACGGCGATCTGCATCTGGGCCAGAGCCTGCGGGCCGGGGACGGCGAGTGGTCGATCATCGACTTCGAGGGCGAACCGGCCAGACCGCTGGCCGAGCGCACCCGCCCGCAGCCGGTGGTCCGCGACGTGGCGGGGATGCTGCGCTCCTTCGACTACGCGGCCCGCACCCACCGCCCCTGGTCCCCGCAGTGGGCGATCCGCTGCCGTGACGCGTACTGCGCCGGGTATGCCTCGGTCTCCGGCGCGGACCCGCGCGCCGAGCCGGAACTGCTGCGGGCCTACGAGACCGACAAGGCGGTGTACGAGGTCCTGTACGAGGCCAGGAACCGCCCCGACTGGCTGCCCGTCCCGATGGCCGCGATCGAGCGGCTGTCGCTTCCCGAACCCCCCGTACCCCACGCGCCGAAGCTGCCGAGGAGGCTGCCCCAGTGACCGCCCGTCCCCCGTCCCGCACTCCGTCGCCCGCCGAGCCCGAGCCCGCCAAGCCCGCGGAGGGCCGGGAGAACACCGGGTCCGCGCCGGACACGGCCGCCGCGAAGAGCGCCGCCGCGCCCAGGGCCACGGCCGCACCCGTGACAGGCCCGGCCGTACCCGTGAAGGGCGCCGAAGGCGCAGCCGTCCTGCCGGCGCAGCCGACCGGAGGCGTACGTCCCGCCGAGCGGCTCGGCGCCGGGGACCGGGAGCGGCTGCTCAGCGGCGGCCACCACGACCCGCACGCGCTGCTCGGCGCCCATCCGGCCGGCGGCGGCATCGCCGTCCGGGCGCTGCGGCCGTACGCCACAGCGGTGACCGTGGTCGCGAAGGGGCTCCGCGCCGAACTGCACGACGACGGCGAGGGCTTCTTCTCGGCGCTGCTGCCGCTGCGGTCCGTGCCCGAGTACACGCTGCTCGTCACGTACGACGAGGCCACGATCGAGGTCCACGACCCGTACCGCTTCCTGCCCACGCTCGGCGAGCTCGACCTGCATCTGATCGGTGAGGGCCGCCACGAGGAGCTGTGGCGGGCACTGGGCGCGCAGCCGATGACCGTGCAGGGCGTCACCGGCACCCGCTTCACCGTCTGGGCGCCGGACGCGCGGGGGGTACGGGTCAGCGGCGACTTCAACTACTGGGACGGCGCCGCGTATCCGATGCGTTCGCTCGGCTCGTCGGGGGTGTGGGAGCTGTTCGTGCCGGGCATCGGCGAGGGCGCGCTCTACAAGTTCGACCTGATGTGCCCGGACGGCAGCCACACCCTGCGCGCCGACCCGATGGCGCGGCGTACCGAGGTGCCGCCCGCCACCGCGTCGGTCGTGACCCGGTCGCACCACCGCTGGCAGGACGAGCAGTGGATGGCGCACCGGGCCGACCGTCCGGTCCATGAGGCGCCCTTCTCGGTCTATGAGGTGCATCTGCCCTCCTGGCGACCGGGCCTGACGTACCGCCAGCTGGCGACGCAGCTTCCGGCGTACGTCCAGGACCTGGGCTTCACACATGTGGAGCTGATGCCGGTCTCCGAGCACCCCTTCGGCGGCTCGTGGGGGTACCAGGTCACCGGTTTCTACGCGCCCACCTCCCGGATGGGCACACCGGACGACTTCCGGTATCTGGTGGACGCGCTGCACCGGGCGGGTATCGGGGTCCTGATGGACTGGGTGCCCGCGCACTTCCCGAAGGACGACTGGGCGCTGGCCCGGTTCGACGGCCGGCCGCTGTACGAGCACGCCGACCCGAACCGCGCCGAGCACCCCGACTGGGGCACCCTGGAGTTCGACTACGGCCGTACCGAGGTACGCAACTTCCTTGTCGCGAACGCCACTTACTGGTGCGAGGAGTTCCACATCGACGGGCTCCGGGTGGACGCCGTCGCCTCGATGCTCTATCTGGACTACTCGCGCGAGGAGGGCCAGTGGTCGCCCAACGAGCACGGCGGCCGGGAGAACCCGGACGCGGTGGCCTTCCTCCAGGAGATGAACGCGACGGTCTACCGGCGCAACCCGGGCGTGGTCACCATCGCCGAGGAGTCGACCGCCTGGGACGGCGTCACACGCGCCACCGACCAGGTCGGCGCGGGCGGCTTCGGGGGCCTCGGCTTCGGGCTGAAGTGGAACATGGGGTGGATGCACGACTCGCTGGAGTACGTGGCCAAGGAGCCGGTGCACCGCAAGTACCACCACAACGAGATGACGTTCTCGATGGTGTACGCGTTCAGTGAGAACTACGTCCTGCCCATCTCGCACGACGAGGTGGTGCACGGCAAGCAGGCGCTGGTCTCGAAGATGCCGGGCGACTGGTGGCAGCAGCGCGCCACGCACCGCGCGTATCTGGGCTTCATGTGGGCCCACCCGGGCAAGCAACTGCTCTTCATGGGGCAGGAGTTCGCCCAGGGGGCCGAGTGGTCGGAAGCGCACGGACCGGACTGGTGGCTGCTTGACCCGTCGTACGGCGCGGCGCACGACCACCGCGGGGTGCGGGACCTGGTGCGCGACCTGAACGCGGTGTACGCGGCGACGCCCGCGCTGTGGCAGCGCGACACCGACCCGGGCGGTTTCGCCTGGGTGGCGGGCGACGCGGCGGAGGACAACGTCTTCGCGTTCCTGCGCTACGACGCGCACGGCGCCCCGCTCCTGTCGGTCTCCAACTTCTCGCCGGTGGTACGGCACGGGTACCGGCTCGGGGTGCCCGATTCGGTGGCGGAGTGGCACGAGGTGCTCAATACCGACACCGGGCTCTACGGCGGTGGCGACATCCGCAACACGGATCCGCTGAAGCCCGAGCCGGTGCCGTACCACGGGCGTCCGTCCAGCATCGGGCTGACGCTGCCGCCGCTGGCGACGGTGTGGCTCAGGCCCTGAGCCGTCGCGGCCCGTCGCGGCCCGTCGCAGGCCGTCGCGGGCCGTCGCAGGCCGTCGCGGGCCGTCGCAGGCCGTCGCAGGCCGTCGCAGGCCGTCGCAGGCCGTCGCGGGCCGTCGCAGGCTTGAGGTGACAGCCGGGAGGTGGGGGGGGGGGGGGGGCGCCCCCCCCCCCCCACCGCACCTCCCCGGTGTCACGGGCGGGGGTCCGCCGCACCGCTGAGGCACTCCGGCAGCGTCCCGTCGGTGTGCACGATGCCGGCCCGCTGGGTGGCCCGGGTCAGCGCCACGTACAGATCGCTCGTGCCGCGCGGCGAGCCGGACAGGATCAGGCCGGGCTCGGCCACGATCACCGTGTCGAACTCAAGGCCCTTCGCCTGCCTGGGATCCAGCAGGACGACGGGCCGGTGCAGATCCGGCTCGCCGCCTTCGACCTCCGGGAGTACGGCGGCCAGTTCGCGGTGGAGTCCGGCCGGGGCGATCACCGCGAGCCTGCGCTCGTCATGACGCTCGTCCGCCACCGCGTCGGCCACGGCGCGGGGCAGGTCAGTGGTGGCCCGCACCCAGGGCCGTACCCCGGTGGAGCGGATGGAGCGCGGCGGCCGGAACGACGGGTCGGCCGCGCCCGGGACCGCTGCGGCGACCTCCATGATCTCGGCGGGGGTGCGGTAGTTGATGCCGAGGCGCACCTGCTCGTAGCGGTCGTCGACGTACGGGGCGAGCATCGTCGCCCAGTCGCCCACACCGCCCGGCTCGGCGGTCTGCGCCGGATCGCCGACCAGCGTCATCGAGCGGGTCGGGGAGCGCCGCATCAGCAGCCGCCACACCATCGGCGACAGCTCCTGCGCCTCGTCCACGATGATGTGCCCGAAGGCCCAGGTGCGGTCGGCCGCCGCGCGTTCGGCCGCGCTGCGGTGGTCGGCCTCCTCGTGGCGTTCGGCCATCCGCTCGGCGTCGATGATGTCGTGCGCCGCGAGCAGTTCGGACTCCTCGTCCTCGAACTCGAAGGACTCGGAGCCCAGCGACAGATCGAGGACGCCCTGGGCGAACGCCACCTGCTCCTGGCGGGCCGCCTCGGCCGCCGCGCGTACCGCGGAGTCGTCATCGCCGAGCAGTTCGGCGGCCTCGTCGAGCAGCGGGACGTCGGCCGCCGTCCAGTCGCCGCCCTTGCGGCGGATGGTGTCCGCGTCGGCCTCCGGTAGGTGCACCGGGTCGGTGAGGTAGTCGGCGACCACCTGCTGCGGGGTGAGGACGGGCCACAACTCCTCGATGGCCGCGTGTACTTCGGGGCTGGCGGCGATGGCCTTGCCGAGCTGGGCGAGATCGTCGGGGCCCAGGAAGTTGGGCCCGCCGTAGGGATCGGCGCCGAGCCGGTCGGCCAGCTGCGCGGTCAGGTCGTCGATGATCCGGAACGCGAAGTGCGGACGCGCCAGATTGTGCGGCAGCAGCGTCGAGCGGGCCCGCTCGCGGGCGGCGTCGGCGATGGTCCAGTCGAGCAGCAGATCGCCGTCGTCGTGCGGGATCACCAGGGGCTCGCCGGGCTCGGGCGTGCGCTGGAGATCCCGTACGAAGGCGGCCAGCGCGTCCGCCATCTCCGTACGCCCCTTGACCGCGGCGGCGGCCGGGGTGTCCGTGCCGGTGGCGGTCACTCCGGGGAACAGCTCGGCCGGGGTGGCGAGCAGCACGCCCGTCTCACCGAGCGAGGGCAGCACCTCACCGATGTAGCCGAGGAAGGCCGGGTTGGGGCCGACCACGAGGACGGCACGGCGGGCGAGCTGGTCGCGGTGCGCGTAGAGGAGGTACGCGGCGCGGTGCAGCGCGACCGCGGTCTTGCCGGTGCCGGGGCCGCCCTCGACCACGAGGACCCCGTGGTGCGGGGCCCGGATGATCTCGTCCTGTTCGGCCTGGATGGTCTGCACGATGTCGTGCATCCGGCCGGTGCGCGCGGAGTCCAGGGCCGCGAGGAGGACCGCGTCGGCGTCGGACCCCTCGTGCCCGGTGCGCTCGGTGTCGGTGAGATCGAGGATCTCGTCGTGGAGCGCGGTGACGGTCCGGCCGTCGGTGGTGAGGTGCCGGCGGCGGCGCAGCCCCATCGGGGAATGCCCGGTGGCGAGGTAGAAAGGCCGCGCGATGCGCGCGCGCCAGTCGATCACCAGGGGGGTGCGTTCGTTGTTCTCGTCGGCCTCCTCGCGGATTCCGATGCGGCCGATGTGATAGCGGGATCCATCGGTGAAATCAATACGGCCGAAGCAGAGTCCGGATTCCACCGAATTCAGCGCACTGAGCAGCCCGGACCGCTCGGCGACCAGTACATCGCGCTCGACCCGCGCCTGAAGTCCCTTCCCCACCTGGGCGAAGGAGCGCTGGACGGCGGCCTCGGCACGCTCCCTGAGCGCGTCCAGCCGCTCGTAGAGCCGTGAGACGAATTGCTGCTCGTTCTGCAATTCCTCGGTTGACAATGCAGCTCCTGACGCGATACGGTGCCGTTATAAGACTTCTTCTTGGCTTGCTCGGATTAACAGAAACCGCAAAGACAAGAAGCTCCCACTGTACGCGCCGCAATACCCCGGACGCCAATTCGCCCGGGGTATTTTTGTGCGGTCTTTTCCGTATCCGGTACGGGTCGCGCCACGGCGCCCGGCACCGGTTCCGGGTCAGAGCACGTCCGCGAGTTCCTGGAGCAGCCGCCGCTTCGGGCGGGCGCCGACCATCGACTTCACCGGCTCCCCGTCGCGGAAGACCATCAGGGTCGGCATCGACAGCACTCCGTACCGGATCATCACATCCGGATTGCTGTCGACGTCGAGCTGTACGACCTTGAGGCGTCCGGCCTCCTCGGCGGCCACGGCGCTCAGCACCGGTGCGAGCTGGCGGCACGGGCCGCACCAGTCGGCGGTGAACTCGACCAGGACCGGCAGTCCGGCCGCGAGCACCTCGGTGCCGAAGTCGGCGTCGGTCACGGTGCCGACGCCCTCTGCGTGGATCATCTCCGGTGTCCCTCCCCTTCGTTTTCACGTTCGTTGTCACGACCGGTGTCCCGATCGCTGTGCCACCCGTCCTCGTCCCATCCGCCCTCGCCGGACAGTTCGCAGCGCGGCTCCGGGCCGCCCGGCAACTCCGCCTCGGCGCGGGCCAGTTCCGCGCCCACCCGGGCGCGGACGCCCTGGAGCTGGGCGATCAGCGCGTCCAGCTCGGAGAGCTTGCGCCGGTACACGGCGAGCGAGGCGGGGCAGGCGTCGCCCGCCGGGTGCCCGGCGCGCAGGCACTCGACGAACGGCCTGGTCTCCTCCAGTTCGAAGCCGAAGTCCTGGAGGGTCCTGATCTGCTGGAGCAGCCGCAGATCGTCCTCGTCGTAGGTCCGGTAGCCGTTCACCGCCCGCCGGGCGGGCAGCAGTTCCCGGGACTCGTAGTAGCGCAGAGCACGGGTGGTGGTACCGGCCCGCTCCGCCAGCTCGCCGATTCGCATGCCCCGAAGGTAATCCTTGACGTCGGCGTCAGGGCAAGGGCGGCGGAGCGGGCGGGCCCCCGGGGATGCCGGGCGGCGGAGCGGGCAGGCCCCCGGGGATGCCGGGCGGCGGAGCGGGCAGGCCCGCGGGGATCCCGGGGATGCCGGGCGGCATCCTCAGACCGAGGTGGTCACCGGCTCCTCCGCGGGCGCCGCGTCCGGTTCCGTACGGCGGGTGCGGCCCGGGATCAGGACGGCGACCAGCACCGTGCCCACCCCGAGGATCACCGCGCCGACCAGGCTGGTGTGGGCGACCGCCTGCGCGAAGGCGCCGTGCACCGCGTCCGCCAGGGCCCGTCCCTGCTCGGGGCCCGCCGTCGCAGCGGCCTTCCGGGCCACCGCGAGTCCGGCGCCCACCGAGTCCTGGGCGGTGTCCAGCGCGGCGGCGGGCAGCTTGCCGCCGGCCGCGTCCGCGAGGTGCGAGGAGTACGCGCCGGAGAGCACGGAGCCGAGAATCGCGATGCCCAGCGATCCGCCCAGCTCGATCGAGGTGTCGTTGACCGCGCCGCCGACGCCGAGTTCGGACTCCGGGAACGCGCCCATGATGGCGTCGGTGCACGGCGAGAGGGCGAGGCCGATGGCCAGCCCGAGCAGGACCAGCGGCAGGACGAACGCCCCGTACCCCGAGCCCGCGTCGATGCGGGTGAGCAGCGCCAGCGACGCGGTGCCGCCGACCATGCCCGCGGTGACCGTGACGCGCATCCCCAGCCGGGGGGTCAGGAGCCCGGTCAGGGCCGAGCCCACGAAGACGGCGCCGGCCAGCGGCAACATCCGTACGCCGGTCTCGAAGGCGTCGAAGCCGAGGACGAACTGGAGGTGCTGGGTCAGGTAGTAGAAGGCGCCGAACACGGCCAGGAAGAAGAGGGCGACGGCGAGATTCGACCCGGCGAACCCCCGGTCGAGATAGCGCCGGACGTCGAGCACCGGGTGCGGGTGCCGCAGCTCCCAGAGCACGAACGCCACGAAACCGGCGCCCGCCACGACGGCGGCGGTGACGGCCTTGACCCCCCAGCCGAAGTGCGGCCCCTCGATGATCATGTAGACGAGGGCGCCGACGGAGACCACCGAGAGCAGCCCGCCCACATAGTCGATCCGGTTCCGGTGGCCGGCCTTCGACGGCGGTACGAGGACGAAGGCGCCGATGATGGCGAGCACCGCGATCGGCACATTGATCAGGAAGGTCGAGGCCCAGCCGTGGTGCCTGAGCAGCGCCCCCGCGACCAGCGGTCCCGCGGCGATGGCCAGCCCGGCGGTGGCCGTCCACAGGACGATCGCCTTGGCCCGCTCGGCGCGCGGGAAGCTCGCGGCGAGCAGCGACAGGGTGGCGGGCATGATCATCGCCGCGCCGACCCCCATGACGGCACGGGCCGCGATGACACCCGTCGCGCTGCCGACCAGCGATCCGGCGACCGCTCCCCCGCCGAAGACGACCAGACCCAGCACGAGCGCGCCACGCCTGCTGTACTTGTCGCCGATGGCCCCGAGCAGCAGCATCAGCGCCGCGTACGGGACGGTGTAGCCGTCGATGACCCACTGGAGGTCGGCGCTGCTGAGCCCCAGGTCCCGTGTCATGTCGGGGGCCGCCACCGTCAGGGCGGTGTTCGCCATCACGATGATCAGCAGACTCAGACAGAGGACCAGCAGCGCCCACCAGCGGCGCCGGTAGGGGCCTTCGCCCTCCGCGACCGGCTGCCTCACCACGAGATTCATGACGTTCCACCACTCCCACTCCGTACGCACCCGCGCGCACATCTCCGCGTACGTCTCCGCGTACACACCTGGGCGACACCTGGGTACACCCAGTTGCACAAGCTTGTGCAATTACACACTGCTGTGCAATTTAACGCGCTTCCCGGGGCAGTGCAAAATGGGCCGGTGACCTCCGGACGAGCAGACGCCAACCGCCGCCGCATCCTGGACGTGGCCCTCACCGAGCTGCTGCGCGACCCGGACGCCTCGATGGACCAGATCGCCCGCGCGGCCGGTGTCGTACGCCGCACGGTCTACGGCCACTTCCCCAGCCGCGAGGCCCTGATCGCCGCGCTCGTCGACAACGCGACAGCCGCCGTGATCGAGGCTCACGCCACCGGCCGCGCGGGTATCGGCGACCCGGCCGAGGCACTGGCCAGCGCGACCCTCGCCGTCTGGGAGATCGCCGACCGTTACCGCCTACTGGTCGCACTGGCCCAGCGCAGCGTCACGATGGCGGGCATCAAACAGCGCCTCACCCCGGTGCGCGAGACCTGCACGGCGCTGATCCAACACGGCCTGGACGAGGGCGCGTTCACCTCACCCCTGACCGCGGCGGCCCTGGCGTACGTCCACGAGCAGGCCCTGTTCGGCCTGATGGAGGCCGTCAACGAGGGGGCCCTCCCGGCCGCGGAGGGCGGCGCGGCGGCGGCCAGCACCCTGCTGATGACGGCGGGGGTACCGGCGTCCCGGGCGGCCGAGGTGGTGGGGGCCGCGCTGGAGCGGGGGGACGGGAGCCGAGCCGGCGTCAGCGGCCGGTCGTGAGGACCATCCGGAAGCGTGCCGTGCCCGACAGCATGCGGGCGAACGCCTCGTCCGCCTCCTCCAGCGGCGCTTCCTCGGTCCAGGAGCGGACGCCGGTCTGTGCGGCGAAGCGCAGAGTGTCCTCGGTGTCCACGGCGGTGCCCGATGCGTGGCCGTAGACCTTCTTCGTGTCGGTGATGAACTGCATGCCGGTGAAGGTCATTTCGTCGGGGGTGGCTCCGACCACGATGAGTTCACCGCGCCGCCCCAGACCGTCGAAGGTCTCCGTCATGGCCGGGCCGTGGGTGACCGTGGCGAGGACGACCTTCGCGCCGCCCAGGTTCTGCAGGGCCTCCGATACGTCCTCGGCCGTGCTGTCGATGTAGTGCCTGGCCCCGAGGCCGTGTGCGAGCTTCGCCTTCTCCGCGCCGCGGGCGATGGCCACCGCACGGAAGCCCATCTTCGCCGCGAACTGCACACCGAGATGGCCCAGTCCGCCGATCCCCAGGATCGCGACCAGGTCACCCGGGCGGGTCGCGCTGCGCCGCAGCGCGTTGAAGACCGTGACGCCCGCGCAGGCCAGCGGCGCGGCCTCGACCGAGGTCAGTTCGTCGGGGACTCGGGCCAGCGCGACCGCGGGCACGACGACCGTGTCGGCGTACCCGCCGGGGTAGGCCGCCCCGGGGATCTCCAGCCGCGGGCAGTTGACGGCGTCGCCGCCCCGGCACGCCTCGCAGTATCCGCAGCTGCCGCCGTACCAGCCGACGGCGACCCGGGCCCCGGCCTCCCAGCCCTCCACGCCCGCGCCCAGCGCGTCGATACGGCCCGCGATCTCATGGCCGGTGGTCACCGGGAACGTCACTCCCGGCAGCATCCCGCCGGTGATCATCGCGTCGGAGTGGCAGATTCCGCACGCCTCCACCGCGATCCTGACGTGGCCAGGTCCGGGTTCCGGAAGTTCGGTGCGTACAAGCGTGAAGGGGCCGCCGGGCTCGGCGACCTGCATGGCGCGGGGGGACGTGGGCGTGGATGTCATGGGACCTTCCTTGCCTTCCGCGAGGTGGAGCGTATGGAGCGGGGCCGGAGCAGTGGTGCCGGGACGGTGAGGCCGGGGCGTCGGCCTTCTGGCCCGGCCTGTCCGTCCCTTCCAGTGTGGGCACTGCGCGTCATATCGGCACGCGCAGTGGGCACTACGCGTCACTATCGGCACGCGCGCCGGGCGGTGCGGCTGTGGGCGGCGCGTCGTACCGGTTCAGTGGGGGTGCGGAGGGCGGTACGGGGTCGGAATCGGGGCCGTTGTCAGTGGCCGGTGGCAGCATGTGAACCGACCGCCTGCTCCGCACTCCGCGACCCGACGTGACCCACCCCCGACCCGGCCCCACCCGTACCCCGGACCCTTGTCCGGCCCCACCCATATCCCGCCGGACCCTTACCCGACCCACCCGTGTCCCGACCGCGCACCCCAGGGAATCCCCATGAAGCACACCGAGCACCGCTGCGCCTGGGCGGACGGCTCCGAGCTGATGGCCGCCTACCACGACGAGGAGTGGGGCCGCCCTTCGCACGACGACCGCTATCTCTTCGAGTTCCTCGTACTTGAGGGCGCCCAGGCCGGGCTCTCCTGGTCGACCGTGCTCAACAAACGGGACAACTACCGAAGACTCCTTGACGGGTTCGACCCGGTGCGGATCGCCGAGTACGACGAGGACCGGCTGGCGGAGCTGCTCGGCGATCCGGGCATCGTACGGAACCGGCTGAAGGTCGCCTCACTGGTGAAGAACGCCCGCGCCTTCCTCGCCGTACAGAAGGAGTTCGGCTCGTTCGACACGTATCTCTGGCAGTGGACCGGCGGGCAGCCGGTCGTCAGCCGGCCGGGGCCCGGGGACCCGCTGCCCACCAGCACCGAGCTGTCCGACCGGATCAGCAAGGACCTCAAGCGGCGCGGTTTCACCTTCGTCGGCACCACCATCGTCTACGCGTATCTGGAGGCGGTCGGTGTCGTCGACGACCACGGGGCGGGCTGCCCGGCGGCGGTGGCGCCGCTGCCGGGATGAGCCCGCCCGTCCGGTGGGTGTCAGGTGGCTGTCAGGACCTGGGCGCCGTCTCCTTGCCGCTCTCCGCCGTCCCCGTGCCGCCCCGGGACACCGGCACGGGCACCTCCTGCGGCTCCGCGGATCCCTCGCCGCCGCCGTCCCGGCCACCGTCGGCGCCTGCATCGCCATCGGCACCGTCATCGGCGCCGCTGCCCGCACCCTCCGGCCGGTCGTCCATCAGCGTCGCCTCGTCGAACGGCAGCCGCCCGGAGAGCACCTCCGCCGCCCGCGCCTTGTCGATCTCCTTCGTCCAGGTGCCCACCAGGACCGTCGCCACGGCGTTCCCGGCGAAGTTGGTCATCGCCCGCGCCTCACTCATGAAGCGGTCGATACCCACGATCAGGCCGACGCCGTCGACCAGATCGGGGCGGTGCGACTGGAGGCCACCGGCGAGCGTGGCGAGGCCCGCTCCGGTGACACCGGCGGCGCCCTTGGACGCGACGATCATGAACAGCAGGAGTGAGATCTGCTCGCCGCCGCTCAGCGGCTTGTCCATAGCGTTGGCGACGAAGAGCGCCGACATCGTCAGATAGATGGCGGTGCCGTCGAGGTTGAAGGAGTAACCGGTCGGGACCGTGATCCCGGCGACCGGCCTGCTCACGCCCAGGTGCTCCATCTTCGCGATCAGCCGTGCCAGCGCCGACTCGGACGAGGACGTCGAGAGGATCAGCAGGAACTCGCGGCCCAGGTACTTCAGCAGCAGGAAGATGTTCATGCCCGCGATCAGCCGCAGCAGCGCACCGAGCACGACGAAGACGAAGAGCGCACAGGTCAGATAGAAGCCGATCATGATGACGGCCAGCGACTTCAGCGCGTCCACACCAGTCTCGCCGACGACGGCGGCCATTGCACCGAACGCACCCACCGGGGCCGCCCACATGATCATGGCGAGGATGCGGAACACCAGCCGCTGGATGTGCTCGATACCGCGCAGCACCGGCCGGCCCGCCGGGCCGATCGCCTGGAGCGCGAACCCGGTGAGCAGCGCGATCAGCAGCGTCTGCAGGACCTGGCCCTCGGTGAAGGCGGAGACCATGGTCGTCGGGATGATCCCGAGCAGGAAGTCCGTGGTGGAGTCGCCCGCGCCACTGGCCTGTGCGGCCCCCGCGTGCCGTACCGCCTCGGTGAGATGCAGCCCGGAGCCGGGCTCAAGGACGTTCCCGACGACGAGGCCGATGGCCAGCGCCACCGTCGACATCACCAGGAAGTAGCCCAGCGCGAGCCCGCCGACCGCACCGACCTTGGCCGCCTTGCGGACCGAGCCGACCCCCAGCACGATCGTGCAGAAGATGATCGGCGAGATCATCATCTTGATGAGATTGACGAACCCGGTGCCCAGGGGCTTGAGTTCGACGGCGACTCCGGGGGCGGCGAAGCCGACCACGATGCCGAGCACCACCGCGGCGATCACCGCGAGATACAGATAATGCGTACGGTCCCGCTTCTTTGCGGACACGCCGGCCTCCTCGTACACGTCCGGACCACGCCCGGACCACGTCCGACCCACGTCCGGACCACGTCCGATCCACGTCCGGACCGCCTTCGATCCACTTCCCTGACCATCCGGTGGATCTCCGAGACTCTCCATCAGCCTGTGACCGCGGTCACCCTTGCGTGCATTTCGTTCACACAATTCGCAGCGGGCAGACTGTCGGCCATGCACATACGCGCCCCGCGGCCCCGCAGCCTGGCCGGCCAGCTCTTCGCGATGCAGGTCGTGCTGGTCGCGGTGATCGTGGCCGGATGCGCGGTGTTCAGCTATGTGTCGGACCAGCGGCAGGCGCAGGCCGCCGCCCGGCGTCAGGCCACCGCCGCCGCCACCGCCGTGGCGCTCTCCCCCTCCGTGCGCCGGGCGACCGTCTCCGACGACCCGTCTGCGGTGCTCCAGCCGTACGCCGAGCAGGTGCGCCGCTCCACCGGGGTGGCCTTCGTGACGATCATGAACGTCCACGGCATCCGCTGGACGCATCCCGACCCGGCCAGGATCGGTGAGCACTACCTGGGCCACACCGCTGAGGCGCTGCACGGCAGGACGTACGCCGAGACGTACACCGGCACGCTCGGCCCGTCCGCCCGGGTCGTCACCCCGGTCAGGGCCGGTGGCGGCGCCCACTCCGAGGTCACCGGTCTGGTCAGCGCGGGCATCACCGTGGACCGGATCGACGCGCAGCTCCAGGCGCAGGTGAGTGTCCTGCTCTGGTTCGCGGGGGTCGCCCTCGCGCTGGGCGGCATCGGCACGTACGTCATCAACGCACGGCTGCGCCGGCACACGCACGGGATGAACCCGGCCGAGCTGAGCCGGATGCACGACTACCACCAGGCCACCCTGCACGCCGTACGGGAGGGGCTGCTGATGCTGGACAGCGGCCGCCGTATCGCGCTCATCAACGACGGCGGCCGTGAGCTGCTGGGGCTCGGCGACGACGTGGTGGGGCGTGGCGCCGCCGACCTCGGGCTGCCGGCCCCGCTCACCGGGCTGCTGCTCGCCGACGGGCCCCGGGTGGACGAGGTGCATCTGACCGCCGACCGGGTCGTGGTCGTCAACAGCCGCCCGGTGTCGTCGGGCGAACACCGCGGGACGGTCGTCACCCTGCGCGACCGCACCGAACTCCAGGCGCTCTCGGGCGAGCTGGACTCGGAGCGCGGCTTCAGCCAGGCGCTGCGCGCGCAGGCCCACGAGGCCGCCAACCGGCTGCACACGGTCGTCTCACTGATCGAGCTGGGGCGGGCCGCGGAGGCCGTGGAGTTCGCGACCGGCGAGCTGGAACTGGCGCAGACCCTCACCGACCGGGTGGTGGGCGCCGTCGACGAACCGGTGCTCGCGGCGCTGCTGCTCGGCAAGGCGGCGCAGGCCAACGAGCGCGGGGTGGAACTGGTCCTGGCCGACGACAGCGTCCTGGAGGAGGGGCTGCTGCCCGCCCGCGACCTGGTCACGATCCTCGGCAACCTCATCGACAACGCGGTCGACGCCGCGCAGGGCAGCGACGGCGCCCGGGTCACCGTGACCGTGCGCGCGGCCGGTGGCGAGCTGCTGATCCGGGTACGCGACACCGGCCCCGGCGTCGCCCCGGGCGACGACGTCTTCCGGCTCGGCTGGTCGACGAAGAGCACCGGCCGCGGCCTGGGCCTGGCCCTGGTGCGGCAGACCGTCGGCCGCGGTGGGGGTACGGTCACGGCGGCGGGCCCGGAGTTCGTCGTACGGCTGCCGGTCCGACAGGAGGTGACCCCGGCGTGATCAGGGTGCTGGTGGTCGAGGACGACCCGGTCGCGGCGGACGCGCACGAGCTGTACGTGGGCCGGGTGCCCGGCTTCTCGGTGACCGGAAAGGCCCACTCCAGGGCGGAGGCGGTACGGATCCTGGACCGCGCCCCGGTCGAGCTGCTACTGCTCGATCTTCATCTGCCGGACGGCCACGGCCTCCAACTGGTCCGTTCGCTGCGCGCCGGGGGCCACACCGCCGACGTCATCGCCGTGACATCGGCCCGCGATCTGGCCGTCGTACGGGAGGGGGTCTCGCTCGGGGTGGTGCAGTACGTACTGAAGCCGTTCACCTTCGCCACCCTCCGCGACCGCCTGGTCCGGTACGCGGACTTCCGGGGCGCCGCGGCGGGCGAGGCGAGCGGCCAGGAGGAGGTGGACCGCGCCCTCGCCACCCTGCGCACCGCCGAACCGGCCGCACTCCCCAAGGGGTTGAGCGCCCCGACCCTGGAGGCGGTGACCCGCACCCTGCGAGCGGCACCGGAGGGAACGACGGCCACCACGACGGCCGACGCGGTCGGCATCTCCCGCATCACCGCACGCCGCTACCTGGAACACCTGGTCACGACGGGCCGGGCGGTACGCCGCCCCCAGTACGGTCAGATCGGACGGCCGGAGCTGCAGTACCGGTGGGTGAGCCGGCCGTAGGGGCGGGGGCTCTTCGGGGGCGGATAGGCCGGTCGCCAACCTCCCCGCCGGGGAAGGATGTTGACCCGATCCGAAGACGGATACCAGACTTTCGCGCACAGTCGCTGTCCGACACCGCGGGGCGGAAGACGACTGAGTACGCTACTTCTCACGCCTTCATGCCTCACACCCTCTCCCGGCCCTGAACCGAAGACTTCCGCACCGGGATCGCGTGGGTTCAAGCCCGCGCGAAGACCTGTTGCGGGGTTGGTCTTCACGGGGCGCGGGATCTATGGGGTCGGCTGAGCGTGATGGGCTGGTGATGTCCGGGGGACGAGAGGCAGGCGGCTGGCATCGACACCACTTCAGGAAGAGGCGAGAAGGGGGCTGGGATGCAGGTAGCGGGCCGGGAGGAGCTTCGCTGGATTCCCGAGAAGCGAAGAAGGGTCGCTATGTCGGAATCTCCAGAAGTAAGTAAAAACGGGTACCTGCCTGCATGAAACTGCAGGTCGGGGCCTGTGGTCCCCGCGCATGCGGGGTTGGCCCCGTACCGCGGCGGCGCGTGACCATGCCGTACTTGTGGTCCCCGCGCATGCGGGGTTGGCCCCGCGGTGAACTGGCTGGTCAGCAACATCGTGAAGGTGGTCCCCGCGCATGCGGGGTTGAGGTTGACCCCCGGGCTGTCCCGCCGACCGGGTCCGTGAGGCTGTGGCCCCCTACGGGACAGTGGGGGCGACGGCATAGCCGAACCGTAGGGCCAGAATCATCGTCGTCCCCGTACGTTTCTCCACATACCGAGACTGTGTGAACAAACCGTATTCGCGGGACCACCCTTGCCCTTACCGTGTGCCCGTGCACCAGACCCCGCCCTTCGACGCCCCCGCCGCACGCCGCCTCCGTGAGGCGCTGGGCATGGCGCCCGGCCACGTCGCCTATGGGCTGCGGGCCCAGTACGGGCTTCTCGTCACCCCGGATGTGGTCGCCGCCTGGGAGCGCGGGCTCCAGGCGCCGTCCGCACGTGAACTGACGGCGCTCGCCGGGGTGTTGTGGTGCTCTCCGGGTGACCTGCTGGTCGAGGCCGTCAGCCTGCGCGAGCACCGGCTGGCCCGGGGCATAGCGCCGGACGACCTGGCCCGGCGGGTCGGTATGGACCCCGCGAGCTATCGCAAGGCCGAGGAGTCCGGCCGGTGGCGGGGCAACGAGCGTCAGTCGGCGGCGCTGGCGGAGGCCCTCTCGCTGAGCCCGGCGGCCTTCCTCACGGCGACGGGGCGTGACGGGGAGCTGGCCGGGATTCTGACCAGCGCGGCGACGACCCGCTGGCAGGCCCACGTACGGGCCACGGCCAAGCTCGTACCGCTGTCCCGCCCCGATCTTGAGCGAGTTCTTGAGCGGCTGCACTCCGACTACCAGGCGCTGATGGTGACGACGCTCAACTGGGGGTCGACCGAGGAGGCCGGCGCGGGCGACGCGGGGCGGGCGTTCCTGGACTCGATCGTGGTGCGGTTCTGGGAGCTCGCCGGGGGCTGAGACGGCCCCGCCCGGTGCGAAGGATGTGGGTGCGGACCCCGGGCGGGGTGCAGGCCCGGAGTGCAGGCACCGGATTGCAGGCACCGCATGCTGCGTGGCTCCAGGGGCCTGTACGAGACGGGCCGGGACGAGAGGGGCCAGTACGAGACGGGCCCGGCCTAGAAGACCGACTCCGCCTCGTACATCCGGCTCTCGTCGACCGTCTTCAGATGGGTCACCGCGTCCGCCAGCGGCACCATGCCGATGTCCGTGCCGCGCAGCGCCGTCATATTGCCGAAGTCACCGCGGTGCACCGCTTCCACCGCGTGCCAGCCGAAGCGCGTCGCCAGGACCCTGTCGTACGCGGTGGGGGTGCCGCCGCGCTGGACGTGCCCGAGGATGACGGGCCTGGCCTCCTTGCCGAGCCGGGTCTCCAGCTCGACGGCGAGACGGGTACCGATGCCGGCGAAGCGCTCGTGGCCGAACTGGTCGATGACGCCCTTCTCGTACGGCATGGAGCCCTCGGCGGGGTGGGCGCCCTCGGCGACGCAGATCACGGCGAACCGCTTCCTGCGGGCGAAACGCTCCTCGACCATCTTGACCAGGTCGTCGACCTCGAAGCGACGCTCGGGCAGGCAGATGCCGTGGGCGCCGCCCGCCATACCGGACTCCAGGGCGATCCAGCCCGCGTGCCGGCCCATGACCTCGACGACCATCACGCGCTGGTGCGACTCGGCGGTGGTCTTCAGCCGGTCGATCGCCTCGGTGGCGACCCCGACGGCCGTGTCGAAGCCGAAGGTGCGGTCGGTGCCCGAGATGTCGTTGTCGATGGTCTTGGGGACGCCCACCACCGGCATCCCGGCGTCGGAGAGCATCCGGGCCGCCGTGAGGGTGCCCTCGCCGCCGATCGGGATGAGCGCGTCGATGCCGTACCGCTCGGTCAGCTCGGCGCAGTTCTCGGCGGCCTCGCGCAGCCGGTCGCGCTCCAGGCGGGCGGAGCCGAGGATGGTGCCGCCACGGGCCAGGATGCCGCTGACGGCGTTGAGGTCGAGGGGGCGGTAGTGGCCGTCGAGCAGGCCCTTGAAGCCGTCCTCGAAGCCGATCACTTCGTCGTTGTGCCCGGCCACGGCACGGTGCACGACCGAGCGGATGACGGCATTGAGGCCGGGGCAGTCGCCGCCCGCGGTGAGGACTCCGATGCGCATCGTGCTGATTCTCCTGCTCCTAGTGGGGCCTGCGGATGCTCCTGGTGGGGCCTGCGAACCGTGCCGATTGTTCCACGACCGCTCGCCGGGGGTCTCCCGTGACGGCCCTTCCGTCCCGTACACAGCCGTGGACAGGCGGCTTAGCCAGCCCCGAGGGTACTGTCAAGAGGGCGCGCCGGGCCGTCACGGGCGCCCCCAGGGGCCCGGCCCCGCAGGCCGGGGCAGGACCGGGACGGCCCGCCGCAGCGTGACGGGTCCGGACCGGCCCACCGCAGTGTGACGGGCCCGGTATCGGCCCGCAGAAACGTGACGGGCCCCGGACCGGTCCGCCGCAGCAGTACGCAGGGACAACGGGTACGCAGGGACGACGAGGCAGAGGACGGAGAGCACGCGTGACGCGCAGCGTGTACGTGACCGGGATCGATCGCGGCGACGGCCGCCAGGTCGTCGAGCTGGGGGTCATGGAGCTCCTCACCCGCCAGGTGGACCGGGTCGGGATCTTCCGGCCGCTGGTGCACGACGGGCCCGACCGGATGTTCGAGCTGCTGCGGTCCCGCTACCGGCTGAGCCAGGACCCGGCGTCGGTGTACGGCATGGACTACCACGAGGCATCCGCCCTCCAGGCCGAACAGGGCACCGACGAGCTGGTCTCGCAGCTGGTGGGCCGCTTCCACGAGGTGGCGCGCGGGTACGAGGTGGTGCTGGTACTCGGCACCGACTTCGCCGCCACCCAGCTCCCTGACGAGCTGGCGCTCAACGCCCGGCTGGCGAACGAGTTCGGCGCCTCGGTGATCACGGTCGTCGGCGGCAAGGGCCAGACGCCCGAGTCCGTGCGCTCCGAGACCCGTAACGCCTACCGCGCGTACGAGGCGCTGGGCTGCGACGTCATCACCATGGCGGTGAACCGGGTGGCCCCCGGCGACCGCGCCGAGCTGGCCGGACAGCTCGCGGCGCAGCTTCCGGTGCCGTGCTCGGTGCTGCCCGACGAGCCGGCGCTCGCCGCGCCGACGGTCGCCCAGATCAGCCATGCGCTGGGCGGCACGGTGCTGCTCGGCGACGAGGCGGGGCTGGCCAGGGACGCGCTGGACTTCGTGTTCGGCGGGGCCATGCTGCCGAACTTCCTGAACGCGCTGACGCCCGGCTGTCTGGTCGTCACCCCCGGGGACCGTTCGGACCTGGTGGTCGGCTCGCTCGCCGCGCACAGCGCGGGCACCCCGCCGATCGCCGGGGTGCTGCTGACTCTGGACGAGCGTCCGGGCGAGGAGATCCTCAGACTGGCCGGCCGGCTGGCCCCGGGCACCCCGGTGGTCGCGGTGGCGGGCGGGTCGTTCCCCACCGCGGGTGAGCTGTTCGCCCTGGAGGGCCGGATGGACGCGGCGACCCCGCGCAAGGCGGAGACCGCGCTCGGCCTGTTCGAGCGCCATGTGGACGCGGCTGAACTCCTCGGCCGGCTCTCGGTGGCCCGCAGCGGCCGGGTCACCCCGATGATGTTCGAGCACGAGCTGCTGGAGACCGCGCGGGCCGACCGCCGCCGGGTGGTGCTGCCCGAGGGCACCGAGGAGCGGGTGCTGCGCGCCGCCGACATCCTGCTGCGCCGCGGGGTCTGCGAGCTGACGCTGCTCGGCGATCCGGAGACCGTCCGCAGGAAGGCGGCCGACCTGGGCATCGACCTGTCGCGGGCCGATGTCACCGACCCGGTCGCCTCCGCGCTGCGCCAACGGTTCGCCGAGGTGTACGCGAAGCTCCGCGCGCACAAGGGGGTCACCGTGGAGCTGGCCTACGACGTGGTCGCGGACCCGTCGTACTTCGGCACGCTGATGGTCCAGGAGGGCCTGGCCGACGGCATGGTCTCGGGCGCGGTGCACTCGACGGCGGCGACCATCCGGCCGGCCTTCGAGATCATCAAGACCAAGCCGGACGCGTCCATCGTCTCCTCGGTGTTCTTCATGTGCCTCGCCGACCGGGTGCTCGTGTACGGCGACTGCGCGGTCAACCCGGACCCGGACGACCGGCAGCTCGCGGACATCGCGGTCCAGGCCGCCGCGACCGCCGCCCAGTTCGGGGTGGAGCCGCGTATCGCGATGCTCTCGTACTCGACCGGCACATCGGGTTCGGGCGCGGACGTCGACAAGGTGCGGCGGGCCACCGAGCTGGTCCGGGCGGCCAGGCCCGATCTGCTGATCGAGGGGCCCATCCAGTACGACGCGGCGGTCGACCCGTCGGTGGCGGCCACCAAACTGCCCGGCTCCGCGGTCGCGGGCCGGGCCAGCGTGCTGGTCTTTCCCGATCTCAATACCGGCAACAACACCTATAAGGCCGTGCAGCGCTCGGCCGGCGCCGTGGCCGTGGGACCGGTGCTCCAAGGGCTGCGCAAGCCGGTCAACGACCTGTCGCGGGGCGCGCTCGTCGAGGACATCGTCAACACCGTCGCGATCACCGCGATCCAGGCCCAGGGCGTGGACCGGAGCCGCGCCCAGGAGGAATCCGTATGACCGCCACCCGTGTTCTCGTACTCAACTCCGGCTCCTCGTCGCTGAAGTACCAGCTGCTCGACATGGCGTACGGCAGCAAGCTGGCGACGGGCCTGGTCGAGCGGATCGGCGAGGCGTCGTCGCGCTGTGTGCACACCCTGCTCGCGGACGGCGGCTCCACCCGTGAGCAGAGCGGGCACATCGCCGACCACTCCGCCGCACTGAAGGCCGTCGCCGCCGAGCTGGACGCCGACGGTCTCGGCCTGGACTCGCCGGAGCTGGCGGCCATCGGCCACCGGGTGGTGCACGGCGGGCTGCGGTTCACGGCTCCGACCGTCGTGGACGACTCGGTGCTCCAGGAGATCGAACGTCTGGTGCCGGTCGCCCCGCTGCACAACCCCGCCAACATCACCGGCATCCGCACCGCCCGCGAGCTCCGCCCCGACCTGCCCCAAGTGGCCGTCTTCGACACCGCGTTCCACACGACGATGCCGGAGTACGCGGCCCGGTACGCCATCGACGTGGAGACCGCCGACGCGCACCGCATCCGCAGGTACGGCTTCCACGGCACCTCGCACGCGTATGTCTCGCGCAGGACCGCCACGCTCCTCGGCCGGACCCCCGAAGAGGTCAACGTCATCGTGCTGCACCTCGGCAACGGGGCATCGGCGTCCGCGGTGGCGGGCGGGGTCTGTGTGGACACCTCGATGGGGCTGACGCCGCTGGAGGGCCTGGTGATGGGGACGCGCTCCGGTGACATCGATCCCGCCGTGATCTTCCACCTGACCCGGGTGGCCGGAATGTCCGTCGACGAGATCGACGTACTGCTCAACAAGAAGAGCGGTCTGGTCGGGCTCTGCGGGGACAATGACATGCGGGAAATCATCCGCAGGACCGGCGAGGGCGATCAGCGGGCGCAGCTGGCCTTCGATATCTACATACAGCGGCTGAAGAAGTACATCGGGGCCTATACCGCGGTACTCGGCCGGGTGGACGCGGTGACGTTCACGGCGGGGGTCGGCGAGAACTCGGCTCCGGTGCGCGCGGCGGCCGTCGCGGGCCTGGAGGGGCTGGGTCTCGCGGTCGACGGCGAGCGCAATGCCGTACGTTCCGACAAGGCCCGGCTGATTTCTCCGGAGGGGTCCCGGGTGGCCGTGGCCGTGGTTCCGACGGATGAAGAACGTGAAATCGCGCAGCAGGTATACGCCTTGGTCAATGAATGACACCTGAGCGCCGTACCGCCCATTTGTACTTTCCGCCAGACGGAATATTCCGTTGCGAAACAAACCGATAGGATCCGCCTCATGCGCCGTTCCAAAATCGTCTGCACACTGGGCCCAGCCGTCGACTCCTATGAGCAGCTGAAAACGCTCATCGAGGCCGGTATGAATGTGGCCCGTCTGAATATGAGCCACGGGTCCCACGCGGAGCACGAGGAGCGGTACCACCGCGTCCGCAAGGCTTCCCAGGACACCGGCCGCGCCGTGGGCGTGCTCGCCGACCTCCAGGGCCCCAAGATCCGCCTGGAGACCTTCGCCGAGGGCCCCGTCGAGCTGGTGCGCGGTGACGAGTTCACCATCACCGCCGAGGACGTCCCGGGTGACAAGACCATCTGCGGCACCACTTACAAGGGGCTGCCCAGCGATGTCGCCAAGGGCGACCCGATCCTGATCAACGACGGGAACGTCGAGCTCAAGGTCGTCGAGGTCGAGGGCTCCGAGGTCAGGACCATCGTCATCGAGGGCGGTGTCATCTCGGACCACAAGGGCATCAACCTGCCCGGCGCCGCGGTGAACGTGCCGGCCCTGTCCGAGAAGGACATCGACGATCTGCGGTTCGCGCTGCGGATGGGCTGCGACCTGGTCGCGCTCTCCTTCGTGCGCGACGCCGGCGACGTCATCGACGTACACAAGATCATGGACGAGGAGGGCCGCCGGGTCCCCGTCATCGCCAAGGTCGAGAAGCCGCAGGCCGTCGCCCACATGGAGGGCGTCGTCGCGGCCTTCGACGGTGTCATGGTGGCCCGTGGTGACCTGGCCGTCGAGTACCCGCTCGAAAAGGTCCCGATGGTGCAGAAGCGCCTCATCGAGCTCTGCCGCCGCAACGCCAAGCCGGTGATCGTCGCGACCCAGATGATGGAGTCGATGATCACCAACTCGCGCCCGACGCGTGCCGAGGCGTCCGATGTCGCCAACGCCATCCTGGACGGCGCCGACGCGGTCATGCTCTCCGCCGAGTCGAGCGTGGGCGCGTACCCGGTCGAGACCGTCAAGACGATGTCGAAGATCGTGGTCGCCGCCGAGGAGGAGCTGCTCTCCAAGGGCCTCCAGCCGCTGGTGCCCGGCAAGAAGCCGCGTACCCAGGGCGGTTCGGTGGCCCGCGCGGCCTGTGAGATCGCGGACTTCCTGGACGCGAAGGCGCTGGTGGCCTTCACCCAGTCCGGCGACACGGCCCGCCGCCTCTCCCGCTACCGCACCTGCCAGCCGATCCTGGCCTTCACCACGGACGAGGCGACCCGCAGCCAGCTCGCGCTGAGCTGGGGCGTCGAGTCGTACGTGGTCCCGCACGTGGACAACACGGACGCGATGGTCGACCTGGTCGACGCCGAGCTGCTGAAGCTCAAGCGCTACAGCGACGGCGACCGCATGATCATCACCGCGGGCTCGCCCCCCGGCGTCCCCGGCACCACCAACATGGTCCGGGTGCACCACCTCGGCGGCGAGGACAGCCCGAGCTGAGCCGGACTCCCCGCTCCCTGCCGTCCGTACGGCCGTGGCCCGCACCCTGCTGACCTGGGTGCGGGCCACCGCCGTTGGCCCAGGCTGCGGGCCCTTCAGCTGTGGGCCTTTCAGCTGTCGGCCTCAGTGCCGGGCCCGAGCCGCCGGGGGCCTCAGCTGCCGGTCAGGGTTCCGTCGAGGAGGGGGAGCAGGCGGTCCCAGTGGCGCCGCAGTCCGGCGGGGTCGAAGGAGTCGGTGTCGGACATGGTGAAGCCGTGGACCGTGCCGGGGTAGATCTCGGAGGTGTAGTCGGCCCCCGCCGTGTCCAGGACCCGGTTCAGCTCGCCCAGGGCCTCCGGTGTCAGGTCGCTCTCGGCATGGCCGAAGTGGATCCGGGCTGTGATCCCGGCGAGGACGTCGGCCCCGGCCGCGCCCACGGGACCGTGGAACGCGGCGACGGCGGCCACCCGCCCGGGGTGGGCCGCGGCGGTGCGCACCGCCAGGAGACCGCCGATGCAGTAGCCGGTCACTCCGACCGGCCCGGCGGCCACCTCGGGCCGGGTGGTGAGGAACGCGAGGTAGGCGGCGGCGTCCCGCAGTGCGCGGTCGGCGGTGTGCGCCTCGATCAACGGCATCAGCTGGGCGAACACCCCGGCCCTCGCCTCCTCTCCGATGTGCTCGGGAAGGTCGATCAGCGGGGCCGGACCGTGCCGGTAGAAGAGATGGGGGACGAGCACGTAGTACCCGTGCCCGGCCAGTTCGCGGGCCATCTCCCGCAGTACGGGCCGGATGCCGAAGCCGTCCGCGTACATCAGCACCCCCGGGTGCCGCCCGCCGTGGTCGGGGAAGGCGGCGAAGGCGTCGGCCGGACCGTCCGGGGTGGGGATCTCCAGTGTTTCGATGGGCATGAACTCTCCTGTCGTGGTTGATGAGTTGAGCCTGTGATCAACACGACGGAGGCGGAGCCCGCGCGGCAGCGCACGGTCCCCGGCAGGACAGCGGGCCCGCACCGGCCCGTACGGCGCTCAGCGGAGCACCGGGTCACCTGTCCGTGAGTGGCGCGATGCCGTCCCGGTATGCATGGCCGCACAGCGTAGCCCACGCGCAGTGACGCGCCCCCGACCGGCGGGACGGACGTACGGGAGCCACGCCCCCGGCCCGCTGCCGAGAGACCGGCCCCGCGCGGCGGACGTTCCCGGAGGGACCCTAGAACCCCGGGGATGCCTTGAGGATGTCCCACTCACGGTCATCGGTGTTGCACTGATCGATCGTGAGGCGGTTCTCGTCGGAGGACTGGCTGAGGAAACTCTCGCCCTTGACGCTCAGACAGAGGTCTTTGCTCAGGTAGTTGTGGAGGTAGTAGTGGCCGTCCGACTGTTTCTCCATCCACCACAGCTGGTTGTCGGCCTTGGTGCCGTCACAGGTGAACTCGGCGACCGGTGTCCCCGCCGGCCTGGCCCCGTACTCACCCAGGTCCATGCAGAGATGATCATTGGTGTTGCGGATCGTGAAGAGGCTGTGGTCGTTCGGGCCGCCGTGCGCGTAATGGATCTCGAAATCCCAGACCTGGTTGTCCGTTTCCGGAGGGGCGCAGTCGTTCTCGGTGACCGGACCGTTGATCTTGCCCTTGTCCCTGCCGGGGAGGTCGGCGCAGAGCTTGGTCACCGCGTTCCGGATCAGAACATGCTTCAGGTCCGCCGGATCCTTCTTCTTGGGCGCGCCGCCGCCTCCACCGCTGCCGTTGCCTCCGGCCCCGGCGCTGTCGCCGCCTGCGCCCGGCTTGGGGGCGTCCGGTGAGGGCGGCGGATCCGAAGGTGTGGGCAGGTTGGGTGTCGGGGTGGGTGTGGGGAGTGCGACGCCCGCTTGCTGGAGTTTCTCGGTGGCGCGGGTGGCGACCTGGGGTTTGTGGGTGAACCAGTACATGACGAAGACGATGGCGACGGCCATGAAGACCGCGAAGAGGGTGGCGAGCCAGCGGGGCAGGAAGCCGCGCTGGACGTAAGTGCCGTCGACGTCCAGGGGTTTGGTGCCCGAGCGCTGGATGGCGAGCTTGTACGGGCGGTCCTGTTTGCGGCCGAACCAGATGATCTGGCGGGGCCGGAGGGTGGCTTTCACGAAGGCGGCGCGGCCCGGCTCGATCTGGACGTTGGCCGGGTACATCTCGTACGTGAGCTGGTCGCCGTTCTCACTGCCGTTGACGGAGGCGGTGAGTTTGGTGTTGCCGAGGTTGTCGATCGCGAGCTTGGGGCGTCCGCGGAAGCGGCCCTTGACGGTGTGCGGGACGAGCTCCGCGCGGATCTCGGAGAACGGGGTGATCGTGACGTTGCCCTCGGGGACGGTGGTCGCCTCGGGGTGCTCGGTCGGGATGACCTGGATGCCGTACGGGTTGGGTCCCGCGATGGCGTCGGGGGTGCGCGGCGGGGCGAACGTGAGGGTCACGGTGCCGGTGGTGCCGGGGAAGAGACGGATGGTCGGTGGTTCGACGGTCACGTACGGGGCGAGGTCACCGACGGGTACGCACCGGTACTCGTCCACGACGTCGCCCGTGTTGCGCAGCCGAAGCCGCACGGTGGCCGTACTGCCGGGGTCCACGGTGGTGGACGCAGGCTCCAGAGAAGTCCAGATGCTCACGCGCCGGACACTAGTCAAGGGCGTGACGTCGTGTCACCAGGCTGGGGGGCAGCCCCATTGCCCCGTGCGGCCACTCCGGCTGCCCTCGGCGCCGTGCGACCCGACCACACCGTCCGGCCGCACGGCAACTCCCCGTACGCACGGCATCGACGGTGCGTACGGCACGCCCCGTACGCAGCGCCCCGTACCGCACGGCACCGTCGGCCACCGCAGTCCGGTGCCCGGTCACTCCGGGGCCGGTTCACCCGCCCGCCGGTAGTGCAGCAGCACGACGCCGTTACCGAAGACACGGGACTCGGCCAGGTCGAGGCCGACGGTGGACCCGGCCACGGGGAAGAGCGGGGTGCCATCGCCGACGATCACGGGGTGGACGTAGATACGGAACTCGTCGATCAGCCCGTGCGCCATGAAGGAGGCGGCGAGACCGGCGCCGCCGAGCGACAGGTCCCCGCCCGGCCGGTTCTTGAGCGCCCGCACCTCGGCCGGGATCACCTCCCGTACGACGGTGGTGTTCCAGCCGGCCCGCTCCAGGGTCCTGGAGTACACGATCTTGGGCATCTCGCGCCAGATGGCGGCGAACTCCTTCACCGGCTCACTGCCGGCCGGGTCGGCGTCCGCGGTCGGCCAGTAGCCGGCCATCAGCTCATGGGTCACCCGGCCGTCGAGGAAGCCGCCCACGGTCGCCAGGTACGCGTTGAAGTGGCGGTGGAGTTCGTCGTCGACCCGGTGCCAGCTGATGTCGCGACCCGGCCCCTCGATGTACCCGTCCAGGGACACCGACATCATCAGGATGATCTTTCGCATCGTGGCCTCGTGGGGGTCGGCGGGAGTGTCCCGGCGGGAATGTCCGGCGGCCCGGAGAATACGCCCGAGGTGCCCCGGAACCCCGTCACCCCGCCAGGGCCGCGGCCGGCTCGCCACCCGCCCCCGTCTGCCGGGAGCGGACCAAGGCGGCCACCCCGACGACCAGCGCGACCCCTATGGCCAGCAGGTGCTCGCGCCCCGCGAGGTTCGGCCGGAGCACCGACTGGACGACGATCACCCCGGTGGTCAGCGCGGCCAGCACCGGGGCGCGCCGGACCACGGCCAGATAGGTGAAGAGCCCGGCCACGGCGGCGGAGGGGCCGGTGTCGAGTACATGCGCGGTCTCGGGCGGCAGCCCCAGCGGGCCGTGCCCCAGCGCGATCATCGCGCGGGCGCCGAGAGTGCCCGCGAGGGACGTACCGCAGGCCAGCAGCAGGGTGCGGGTGCGGCCGACGACGAGTTCGGCGAGCGCGAAGGCGAGGAACAGCTTGGGCAGTCCCGCCCAGACGGGCAGCCCGGGGTCCGTGAGGACCAGGGAGACCGGCGTACGCAACAGGACCAACGGGAGGGGCAGATCGGCCCGGACCTCGCCGGTCAGCCGTATCGCGGTGGCGCCCGCGTGGGTCCGTATCAGCTCATGCACGACGATCACCGCGAGGACGGCCAGCACCCCCAGCGCGACCCCCGGCACCCCGCGCCGTCCGAGCGTCCGCACGGGCTCGCCCACGATCCGGCGCCACTCGCCGCGCAGCAGGTCCTTCCCGTAGGCGGTGAAGCGGGTCGGGGTGAGGCGGTTCGGGGCGGGTCGGGGCGGGGCAAGGTGCGGTGGTATTCGGTCGCCGGGCTCTCGTGGTGTACGCCCGGCGGACTCATCCGGTATGCGGTCGGCGTGCCCGCGCGCTGTGCGCCCGGAGGATCCATCCGGTATGCGGCCGACAGGCCCGCGCGGTGTACGCCCGACGGACCTGCGCGGTATCCGGCCGACAGGCCCCCGCGGTGTGCGCCCGGCGGGCCCGCCGTCATCGTCCGACGTCCGGCAGCCGTCGACAGCCCCCACCGCTCACTCCCCACGCTTCCCGCCCGCCACCCGGTGGCGCGGGCCCCGGCCGCGCCACTGGACATGTGCACGGCTCCGGTGATTCTGCCGCACAGGCCGGCCGCGCGGTTGCCCGGTGCCCCGCGGCGGTTCCGCCCGCATACGGCTGTGACCCGCCCCTCCGTTTCGAGGGGCGGGCCACAGCCGTTTCCGCGGCTCCCGGAAGTTCTCGCTCCGGCGGGTCAGGCGCCGGTGAAGTAGTTGTGGAGTCCCGGCACATGGAGCGTGCCGCCGAACTGCCCTGCCTGCTTGACCGTGACGTTGGTGAAGAACGCGAACGGTACGTTGATCGGCGGCGGCGTATCGGGGCTGAACGTGATCGGGATGAGGCCGAAGAGGTTGCCCTTCAGCGACTCCGTGTACATCGTGACCTGGCCGTCGCGGATGGTCGACGTCGAGCCCGACGCTGCCTGCACATGGCCGGTCGACCCGTTCGGGCCGACGGTCATCTGGTGCAGGTCCTTGATGTCAAGCGAGGACGCGGTGAACTTCAGGACCTTCTTGATCTTGCCGCTGCCCGTCCGGACCTCGACGATGCCCTTGTAGTCAAGGCCGTTGAGGGTCAGCATCGAGCTCTTCAGCGTCCACGGGTCGTCGGGCAGCGCGGGGATGCCTTTCTCCTCGTCGGCCGCCGCGAGCGCCTTCGGGTCGGCGGTGGGGCACGGGTAGGACGGCTTGGCACCGTCCGGGACGGCCGTGTCCTTCTTCGGGTCCAGGCCCTTGGCGTCCGCGGGGAGTTCCTTGACCGGCTTGCCCGCCTCGGCTGCGGCCTCGCGGATCTTCTCGGCGGTCTTGTCGGCCGTGGTCTTCGCCGCGCCCGTGACCTCGTCGACCGTCTTCCCGGCGGTGTCCGCTGCCTTCTTGTCGGCGGCCTTCTTCTCGGCGGCCTTTTTCTCGGCCGCCTTCTTCTCCGCGGCCTTCTTCTCCGCGGCCTTCTTCTCCGCCGCTGTCTCCCCGGACTTCTTGGACGATGTGGAGGAGGACGGGTCAGCGGACGAACTCGCCTTGTCCTTGTCCGGGTTGAACAGGTGCTTGAGCGCGTCACCCACACCCAGCGGGTCCAGCGGGTTCTTCGTCTCCGAAGCGGACGGCGAGGGGCTGGACGAAGGGGTGCCGTGGTCCGAGGCGGAGGAACCGGACGTAGAGCCCAACTTCTTGGCCGCACCGTTCTCGTCCGCCGATGGAGTGGCCGAGGGGGACGGAGTGTCCGAGGCGTCCGCGGACTTGTCGTCCTTCTTGGTCTCGGCGTCCTTCTTGGCCTTGTCGTCCTTCGCGTCCTTGTCCGACGCGCTGTCCGACGGGCTCGGCGAGTCCGACGGCTTCGCCGAGGGGCTCGGGTCGTCCGAACGGGACACACACGGGCCGGCCGCGAACGGGATGTCGCCGTGGTCGTCGGCCATCGCCAGCTTGGGGGTGAGTCCCATCCCGACGAACACCGCGGTGGGCATGGCCGCCAGGGCTATCGCCTTGCTCGCGGGTATGTGCAGCTTCGTCAGCAGCGACTTCCGGGGGGCCGCGTGACGGCCGCCTCTTCTCTCCCGGTAGTCGTCGCCTTCGGTGGTACTCAGCTGCGCTTCGTCACCCCGCACGGTGCCTCCCACCGTTGGCATCCACTGTCGTGTCCTTGTCATATCCGGCCGACTTCTGCTCAGGGACGGCCGGAGCGTGGCCGAAAGGAGAGAAGTCGTCCGCGGGAGCGGTGCCTCCGGGCACGCTTCCGTACGGAGTCCCGCCCTCGGAGCCGCCCTGGGCGGGCACCGCCGGATCGGCCTCCGGCTTCGCGGGGGCCCAGGAGAGCGAGAGCGCCCCGCCGATCATCGACAGCAGGAAGCCGATGATGAAACCGCCGATGTTGGCCACCGGGAGCGAGATCAGCGCGAGCAGGATCGTCGCTATTCCCGCGAACACCCGCACAACGCCGTGGAACCACATCGTCAGGCCCAGTGTCACGAGCAGGACACCGATGATCAGCGACCCGGAGCCCGCCGTGGTGGACATCGCGAGCGTCACATTCCCGAGATGCATATTGGCGTACGGGAAGTAGGCGATCGGTACGCCACCCAGCACGGTGAACAGGCCCGCCCAGAAGGGTCGGCTCCCCCGCCAGGCGCGGAAGCGAAGCCTCCAGTAGGAGAAATCGCGGGAACCTGTGGACTCGGCGCTCATGGAAAACAGCTCCCTGGTACCGGTGTTGCTGTGAAAAGTGAAGAGGGTCGGGCGGCCAGGAGACTGAACAGCCCGCCTCCCGGCCGCCCTGGCGTGCTCAGTAGCACTCGTTTCCGGCGCCGGTCCCGTGCTTCAGCTTCAGGGTCAGGTTGCTGAGCTTGAAGGTGCCGGCCGTGGTCGCCCACGCCGTCTGCTTCACATTCGTCAGCACGGCCCTGTCGGCTCGCTGCGAGAAGCCGTTCCCGTTGACCTTGCTCTCGGTACCCGGCTGGATGCCGGAGTCCTTCGCCGCGACACCGATGTCGATGTGCCTGAAGTCGGCGTCAGCCTTGAGGTCCGCTACGTCGATGTAGAGATCCTTGGCTACGACCGGCCTCTTCGAGTCGGTGCCCGCGCGCAGCTGGAGCGTGATGTCGCCCAGGCCGAACGGCAGGTTCGGCGTGACCACCGACTGACACAGGTTCTGGATCTTCGCCCTGCTGAACCCCGACACGGCCACCGCGTGAGCGGCGTTCTTGCCGTCCAGCGACTTGCCTGTCGCGACGCTTCCGTACTGACGGAAGTCGTGCCCGTCCAGGCTGTCGGCACTGACCTTGAAGCTCTGACCCGACACGCTGAACGAAGCGGCGAGCGCACCCTGCGCGAGGCCGACGCCCACCGCAGCGGTGGCGACCACGCTAGGCACCATGACAAGCGCGAACCGCTTCCATCTGGTTCCGCCACGTACCTGGGAACTCACTTAGTTTCCTCCTTCTCGGACGTACATCTCCGGATCGGGTTCGAAGCCCGTCCTGGGATGGGAGAAGTGCTACGTCCTCGGGAAGGAGAGCGCCCGGTTCAGAAGCGCGAACCGCGTCCGAAGCACCGGCGATCACCCCCGAGCGACAACCACTGGCCACGCCTTCGCGCAACCGCTGGACAGGCCCCGCCGGGTGGCAGGAACCCCCCTGTCCCGCAGCCGGCGCCCACTGCCGCCGACCGGCTCGGTGGGGACCCAAGCGGCCACGCCGCGACCGGTTGCCGCGCTGGTGCGTTATTGGACCGAGCCTGGCCGATCGTGGTGCATTCGCGGCTGTGGCACAAGGGGTTCGTTACCGGCTAGTAACGCCGGGATAACCGAACCGCGACCGGCCGATATCGCCCGGGCACACAGGGTGGAGCCGACGGCGGCGCCACATCGGGTGGTAGGCGCCCATAACCGGGCAGAAGGACGTACTTGATTTACTCGGAGTAACAGACGGCCGCAATTGCCAAGCTTTGGCAAAGTACGGCCGCCGGTTATCGCTGTGTCGCCAAATCGTCAGCGGCAACCCGCCGACACCGCGCGTTTAATGACTGTTCAGAAACGGCTGACGCCCCTTCAGAACCAGCGTCAGAACAGCACCCGCGCCAGGGCGGAACGCGCCGCGGTCACCCTCGGGTCTTCGGAGCCGATGACCTCGAAGAGCTGGAGCAGATGGACCCGCGCTGCCTCGCGGTCGCTGCCCGCCGTGCGCTGCACAGTCTGGACCAGACGCCCGAAGGCGTCATCGACATGACCACCGACCAGATCGAGATCGGCGGCGGCGAGCTGCGCCGGGACGTCAGCGGGCTTGTCGGCCGCGTCCTTCCGGACCTGCTGCGGGTCCAGGTCCTTGACCCGGCCGAGCAGTTCGGCCTGGGCGAGACCGAGCTTGGCCTCCTCGTTGGCCGGGTCGTCCGAGAGGACGCTGCGGTACGCCTGGACCGCACCGTCGAAGTCATTGGCGTCCAGCGCCTGGACGGCCGTTTCGAGCAGCGCGTCATAGGGACCGGCCGGGGCTTCGGCGGGCTCGGCGTCCGCGGCGGGCGGCTCCGCGTCCGGGTCGACCGGGATCCCGGTGAGGCCGAAGCGCTCCTCGCCGACCTGGATCAGCTGGTCGAGGGTCTGCCGGATCTGGGCCTCCGGCGCGGCGCCCTGGAAGAGCGGCAGCGCCTGCCCGGCGACGACGGCGAAGACGGCCGGGATCCCCTGGATCCCGAACTGCTGCATCAGCATCTGGTTGGCGTCGACATCGACCTTGGCGAGCAGGAAGCGGCCGCTGTACTCGACGGCGAGGCGCTCCAGCAGGGGGCCGAGCTGCTTGCAGGGCTCGCACCACTCGGCCCAGAAGTCGATGACGACCGGGACCTCGGCCGAGCGCTGGATGACATCGCGCTCAAAGCCGGCCTCGTCGACATCGATCACCAGCGAGACGGGCGACACCGGAGTTGCTCCGCCCTGCCTGGCGGTCTCGGCCCGCGCCTGCTCCGCTTTCTGCCGGGCCTCGCCGGCGGCCTTCACTGCGGCGAGGTCGACGACGCCGCTCATGGACATGTTCCTAGGCTGCATACGTACATCCTCCCCCCTCCACCACTCGTTCAGGAAAGCCGTTCAGCAAGCTGTCGGCGAAATCCGCCGGTGGTGCGGGACCGGCCCGTCCGTACACCCCCCGCCGGATGCGGGGCGTACGGGACGGACGCGGACCGTCGGCCCGGTGAGGGGCCCGGACGGGCGCAGGGTCCCCACCCTGGCGCCCATGGCTCTTTCGTGCTGTTCTTCTGTCACCCGGTTGTCGCGTGGTCGTCGCGTGGTGCTCGTGCGGCCGGGGCGCGCTTGCGCCTCCTTACGCTACGACTCGTAGCGTAACTGGTCCACCGGGAACCACGGGCGTAAATCCTCCGCCGGTTTTCCGTGATCTGACTCACGGCGGCTGAGCTACTGACCGGTATGGTCGCGGTCATGCCGCTCAGCAAGCCCACCCGAACGGGTCGCCCACGCTCCGCAGAGGCCGATACCGCGATCCTCGTGGCGACGAGAGCCGCGCTGGTCGACCTGGGCTGGTCGAAGCTGACCATGGGCGATGTGGCGACCCGCGCGGGGGTGGCGAAGACGACGCTCTACCGGCGCTGGTCGCACAAGAACGAACTGGTCGTGGACGCCGTGGCGGTCCTCTTCGACGAGCTGGAACTGCCCGACCGCGGCAGTCTGGCCGCCGACATCGAGGGGGTGGTGCTCCAGTTCGCCGCGCTCCTCGCCCGGCCTGAGACCAAGACCGCGCTGATGGCGGTGGTCGCCGAGTCGATCAGTGACGAGGCGCTGCGCGCCCGGATCCGCTCGGCCATCGTCGACCGGCAGAAACGGCTGGTGACCATCGGCCGTGAGCGGGCCCAGGCCCGGGGTGAACTCCCCTTCGAGGAGGACCCCGAGACCGCGGCCCGGCACACCGACCTGATCTTCGACGTGGTCGCGGGGGCCGTGGTGCACCGGGCGCTGGTGAGCGCGGAACCGGTGGACGGGGAGTGGGCGCGCGAGTTCACGCTGCTGCTCTGCACCGGGCTGAGCGCCGCCGCCGAGCCTCCGGCCCCTCCCCCGCCCCCGTCCATGGCGCCGGATCCGCCCCCGGCGCAGCCCGGGTGATTCCCCGGCCCCCACCCGTTCTGATACCCGGCAGCGGTCCGCCGCGCATGAGAACTGGGGCGGCCCGCGACGCATCAGAACTGGAGCGGTCCGCAGCGCATCAGACCTGGTAGCGGTCGGCCGCGAAGAGGTGCAGATTCTCCGCGATCCACTCCGATGTCCGCTTCAGCCCCTCGGCAAGCGGGACCTCGGGCTGCCAGCCGGCCCATGCACGGGCCCGCGAGTTGTCCGACAGCAGCCGCTGGACCTCGCTGCCCGACGGGCGGAGCCTGGCCGGGTCGACGACGACCTCCGCGTCCCGGCCGGATGCCGCGATCAGCTCCCGCGCCAGCTCCCCGATCGAAATCTCCTGCCCGGTACCGAGGTTGACGCTCTCGCCGAGCGCCCGGTCGCACTCCGCCAGCGCGAGGAAGCCGCGCGCCGTGTCCGTGACATAGGTGAAGTCACGGGTCGGCGTGAGCGATCCGAGCCTGATCTCCCGTGCTCCGGCGTGGAGCTGGGCGAGGATGGTGGGGATGACGGCGCGCGCCGACTGCCGGGGTCCGTAGGTGTTGAAGGGCCGCACCACCGTCACCGGAAGTCCGAACGCGTGCCAGTGCGAGAGCGCCATCATGTCCGCACCGATCTTGGACGCGGAGTACGGGGACTGCGGCTGGAGCGGGTGCTGTTCGCTGATCGGGGCGGTGAGCGCCGTCCCGTACACCTCACTGGTCGAGGTGTGCAGCAGACGCCGTACGGAGTGCCTGCGGCAGGACTCGGCGATGTTCTCGGTGCCGGTGACATTCGTGGCGACGTACGCGCCGGGGGCGTCGTAGCTGTACGGGATGCCGATCAGCGCCGCGAGGTGGAAGACCGTGTCGCAGCCGGCCACGGCGTCGTCGACCCGGCCTGCGTCCCGGATGTCGCCCGCCACCATCTCCACCTGGGAGCTGCCCAGATGGCGGGCGAGGTGGCCCTTCTCGCCGTACGGCTTGTAGTGCACGAAGGCCCGGACCCGCGCGCCCTGTTCGACCAGCAGGTCGACCAGGGTGGAGCCGATGAAGCCCTCGGCTCCGGTGACGAGGACGGTGCGGTTCTGCCAGCGGGAGGTGGCCGGGGACAGGGTCATGAGGTGAACTCCCTTGCGTGGGACAGGACCCGGGCGGCAAGCAGATCCGCCGCGCGGGCATGGGTGGAGGGGCCGGCCGCACCGCTCATCGCGGCGAGCCGGGCGGGGTCGGCGAGGAGCGGGCCCGCCACATCGGCGAGGCGCTCCGCCGTCGTCTCCGCGTCGGGGACCAGCACCCCCGCCCCGGCGTCACTCAGGACGCGGGCGTTGTGGGTCTGGTGGTCGCCCGGCGCGTGCGGATAGGGCACGAGGACCGCGGGCACCCCGGTGGTGGCCAGCTCGGCGACGGTGGCGGAACCGGCCCGGCAGACCACCAGGTCGGCCGCCGCGTACGCGAGGTCCATCCGGTCCAGATAGGGGACGGCGCGCGCGATCCGGCAGCCGCCCTCGTCGGCCAGCCGGGCCCTGGCCGCCTCCAGGGCGGCCGGGCCGGTCTTGATGAGCAGATGGACGTCCGTACGCGCCTGCCAGCGGGCCGCGAGCCCGACCGCCGCTGCGGTGAGCCGGGCCGCGCCGAGGCTGCCGCCGTTGACCAGGAGCAGCCGCGCCCCGGCGGGGACGCCCAGGGTGCGGCGGGCCTCGGCGCGCAGCGCGGGACGGTCGAGAGCCGCGATCGGTGCGGCGATCGGCATCCCGACCGTCTCCGCCCGCTCGCCGCCCGCGAGGTGGGCCCGGCTGCGGTCGAAGGCGACGGTGAGATGCGGGGTGAGCCGGGCCGCGAACTGGTTGGCGCGGCCCGGCACCGCGTTGGACTCGTGGATGACGCTCGGCACGCCGGCCATCCGGGCGCCGAGCACCACCGGCGCGCTGGGGTAGCCGCCCATGCCGACCGCGACCTGGGCGCGCTGCTCGCGCAGGATGGTCCGGCACTGCACACCGGACTTCAGCAGGGCGGCGGGCAGCAGATAGCGGCGGGCGCCGAGCGCCGGGTCGAAGGGGATCATGTCGACGGTGTGCAGCGGGTATCCGGCGCCGGGTATCAGCGTGGATTCCAGGCCGCGGTCGGTGCCGACGAAGGAGATCACCGCGCCGGGTACGGCCCGGCGCAGTGCGTCGGCGAGGGCGAGGCCCGGGTAGATATGACCGCCGGTGCCGCCCGCACCGATCACGACGGAGAGTGGTGTGCGCATGGGCAGCACACTCGCGTCGCGGGGTAAGAAGGTTCTAAGACGCTGCTTTGGCAGGCTTTGCCCCATGAACCCGTACCCGCACACCCCGCCCGCGAGCCCCCGGCCCAGGAAGATCCTGGTCGTGGACGACCAGCCGGAGGTCCGTCTGGCGGTGGAGGACGGTCTCACGGTCGAGGGGTACGAGGTGCTGGGCGCGGCCGACGGCCTGGCCGCGCTGTCGGCCGTCTCCTCCTGGCAGCCGGACGCGGTCGTGCTCGATGTGATGATGCCGGTCCTCGACGGCCTCGCGGTCTGCCGGCAGCTGCGGGCGGTCGGCGACCGGACGCCCGTCCTCGTACTGACCGCCCTGGACTCGGTGAGCGAGCGGGTGGACGGCCTGGAGGCGGGCGCCGACGACTATCTCGTGAAGCCCTTCGCACTCGACGAGCTGGTCGCCCGGGTGCGGGCACTGCTGCGGCGGGCCGCACCGGCCGACGAGGAGCCGGGCGTCCTGGTGTACGGCGATCTGACGGTGGATCCGGTGACGCGCACCGGGCGCCGGGCGGGACGCGCGATCGAGTTCAGCAGGACCGAGTTCGCCCTGCTCGATCTGCTGCTGCGCCACCCCGGGCAGGTCCTCACCCGGGAGCTGATCCTGGAGCGGGTCTGGGGACAGGACTTCGGGCCCGACTCCAACTCCCTTGCCGTGTACGTGGGTTATCTGCGCCGCAAGCTGGAGGCGGGCGGCGAGCCGCGCCTGGTCCACACCGTGCACGGCGTCGGCTACCGGCTGGACGCCGTATGAGCGCCCCCGGCGGCCGGAGCGGCGCGCGCCGGGCGCCGTCCCACCGGCTCGGTGCGCGCTGGCGCCGCCGCCGTCCGCTGCGCACCCGGCTCGCCCTGACCGCTTCGGCGGCCGTGGCCCTGGTGGCGCTCGGGGTCTGCGCGGCGGCCTTCTTCGTCCAGCGGTACGAGATCTACCACCAGCTGGACCTCAATCTCGTCCAGTCGGCTTCCGTCACCGGAAGCGGGCGCGGGGGCGGGCAGCCGGGCGTCGTGGAGGGGCAGTGCCAGTTCCTCGCCTCGCCCGCCTGCTCCCAGATCGTGCCGGCCGACCCTTCGGCGGACCCGGCGGGGCGGTATCTGCTGCCGGTGTCGGGGCCGGTCCGTGAGGTCGCGGCCGGCACCCGCGCTCCGTACTTCAGCAACATCACGCTGCAGGGGCGCCCCACCCGGATGCTCACCACCACCTTCGGCCACCACAAGGCTGTGCAGGTCGCGCTGCGCGCCGACCCGGTGGAGAAGAGCGTGCGGCGGACGGCCCAGCTGCTCGCGGCGGTCGGCGGCGCCGGGGTGCTGATCGCGGCGGGGCTGGGCTACTGGGTGTCGCGCACCGGTCTGGCGCCCGTCGCCCGGCTCACCCGGGCCGCCGAGCGGATCGCGGCGACCCGGGACCCGCGCCACCGCATCGAGCTGCCGCCGGGGCCCGTGACCCGGGAGGACGAGGTCACCCGGCTGGCCACCACCTTCAACACCATGCTGGGTGAGCTGGAGCAGTCGGTCACCGCGCAGCGCCGGCTGGTGGCGGACGCCTCCCACGAACTGCGCACCCCGCTCACGGCGCTCCGGACCAATGCCGAACTCCTCGCCCGTGCCGACCGGTTGACGCCCGCTCAGCACGACCGGGCGGCCGGGGCCCTCACCCGGCAGATCCAGGAGGTGACGACGCTGGTGAACGACCTGATCGAACTGGCCAGGGACGAGGAGCCGGTACCGCTGGTGGAGAGTGTCCGGCTGGCCCCGCTGGTCGAGCACGCGGTGGCAGCCGCACGCGGCCACTGGCCGGGGCTGGTCCTCACCCTGGAGGTGACGGCGGACCCGGTCCTGGACGGCGTACCGGCGCGGCTCTCCAGGCTGCTCGCCAATCTGCTCTCGAACGCGGCGAAGTTCTCCGGTGCGGGCGGTGAGGGCGGTGGGGTCGGTGGGGGCGGTGGGGTCGACGTAGTCCTCACCGCGACCGAGCTGACCGTACGCGACCACGGGCCCGGGATCGCGCCGGCCGATCTGCCGTATGTCTTCGACCGCTTCTACCGGGCCCGCGCCGCGCGTGCGCTGCCCGGTTCCGGTCTGGGCCTCGCGATGGCCCGTCAGATCGCCCGCGCCCACGGGGCGGAGCTGACGGCGGAACAGGCGCCGGGCGGCGGGGCGCTGTTCCGGCTGAGCCTGCCGTGAGGTCCGGCGGGCGTCAGCGGGCGAGCCGGCCGAGCAGCGACGAAGCGGCGAGCACGCCGAGTGCGGCGGCCACCACCAGCACCCCGTAGTCCAGGGCCAGATGGGCGTGGGTGCCCAGCAGCAGCCCGCGCAGGGCGTCGACCTGGTAGCTCAGCGGATTGGCCTTGCTGATCGCCTGGAGCCAGCCGGGCATGATCGCGACCGGGTACAGGGCGTTGGAGCCGAAGAACAGCGGCATGGTGATGGCCTGTCCGATCCCCATCAGCCGGTCGCGGGTCAGCACGATCCCGGCGATGGTCATGGACAGACAGGAGAAGAACGCCGAGCCCAGGATCACGACCACCGCCACCCCGAGCAGCCGCAGCGGATTCCAGGTCAGCGCGACGCCGAGCAGTGCGGCGATGACGACCACCACGACCGCCTGGATCAGTGCCTTCACCCCGGCCGCGAACGCCTTGCCGGTGATCAGGGCGGCTCTGGGGGTCGGTGTGACAAGGAGTTTGGTGAGGATTCCGGCGTCGCGCTCCCAGATGATCTGGATGCCGTAGAAGATCGCGATGAACATCGCGGACTGGGCGATGATGCCGGGCGCCAGATAGTCGATGTACGGGATGCCGCCGGTCGGGATGGCCCTGATCCGGGTGAAGGTCTCCCCGAAGATCAGCAGCCACAGCGCGGGCTGGACGGCTCTGGTGTACAGCTCGGTACGGTCGTGGCGCAGCTTCTGCAGCTCGACCACGCACATGGCGGCCACCCTGGCCGGCACCATCCGCCGGCCGGTGCGTGGCTTCGGCGGTACCAGCAGCAGCCCGAGCCCGGCCCGGTCGGCCTCAGCCGACCCGGGTGGCGGTGCGGCGGGTGGAACGGACATCGCGGAACTCACCTCCCTGCTCGTCGAGACCACTGCCCGCGACGTCCCGGAAGACGTCCTCAAGGGTGGGCTCGGTGTCCTCGCGCCGGGCGGCGGCGGGGGCCGTGCCGGACGGGACGTCCGGGGTGTCCGGGGCGGCGGCCCGCCCGGCAGTGGATCCGGCCGGGGAGCCGGTGGCGCCGCTCTGTGCGCGGCGGCGCTCCCGCAGGCCCGCTCTCAGCTCTCCCGGGGTGCCGAGCGCCCGTACCCGGCCCTGATGCATCAGCGCGAGCCGGTCGCAGTACTGCTCGGCCTCGTCCATGTAGTGCGTGGTCACCAGTACGGTCATCCCGGTGGCCCGGCGTACGGCGTCGATGTGTTCCCACACACTGGTCCTGGCGATCGGGTCGAGGCCGATGGTCGGCTCGTCGAGGATGAGCAGTCGGGGCGCGCTCACCAGCGCCTGGGCGAGTTCGAGCCGGCGGATCATGCCGCCCGAGTAGGTCTTGGCGAGCCGGTCCGCGGTCTCCGCGAGGCCGACGGCCGCCAGCGCCTGGGTGACGCGCTCGGCCCGTTCGCGCCGGGAGACATCGAAGACCCGGGCGAACAGCGCCACGTTCTCGCGTGCGGTGAGCCCGGCGTCGGCGGAGAGCTGCTGCGGTACGTAGCCGAGCAGGCGCCGCACCGCCATCCGCTCCTTCGCCGCGTCGTGCCCGAACACCCGCACCCGTCCGGAGGGAACCGGCAGCAGGGTGGTGATACAGCGGATCACGGTGGTCTTGCCCGCACCGTTGGGTCCGAGCAGACCGAAGACCTCACCCGCGCCGACCGAGAGGTCCACGCCGTCGACGGCCCTGGTCGCACCGAAGGCGTACTCCAGGCCGCTACAGGAAACGGCCGGGCCGCCCTCGCCGGTCCCGGCGGGGCCACCACTGCCACTGCCACTGCTGCCACTGCCCCGGCCGTTCTCGTCGGCGCCGCCGCTGCCGTCGCGCCCCGGGTCGCTCATGAGCCCTCCACCTCCTCGTGCAGGTTCCCGGCGAGCCGCCGCAGCGCCGGGAGCGCGGCGGCCAGGGCCGCCCGGTCCTCGTCGGAGAGCCGGGCCACCTGGGCCCGGACCAGCTCGCCGCGCCGCGTCTGCCAGTCACGCAGCCGTTCACGGGCCGCCGGGGTGAGCCGCAGCCGCACCGCACGCCGGTCGTCCGGGTCGTTGTCGCGGATCAGATATCCGGCCCTGGCCAGCTGGTTGACCAGCGTCGAGACCGAATTGCCCGCCATATACAGCTCTCTGGCCGCGTCCGAGACCCTGATCCCGGGCCGCCCGCCGACAAGCCGCAGCAACTCCGCCTGCGCCCCTCGCAGCGGTGGCGCGGCAAGCCCTCGCCGCAGCCGCCGCCGGACCAGCCGGTGCACCCCGGCCAGCACATCGGCAAGCGACTCGGGAAACTCTTCGGTGGCCACGCTTCTTATTTTAGCTCTGTGTCAGAGGTAACGGCCAGTGGGCGTCCGACCACGGATATGCGTGTGCCCGGAGGCCGAAGCCCCCGGGCACACCCCCCGCTCCCGCCCGGAACCGGCGCTCAGAACCCCGGCGGCTCCGTGTAGATGCCCCACTCGTCCCGCAGGGCGCCGCAGATCTCGCCGAGTGTGGCCTCCACCCGGACGGCGGCCAGCATCGGCTCGATCATGTTCGAGCCGTCCCGGGCGGCGGCGAGCAGCGCGTCCAGGGCCGTGGAGACGCGGGCGTCGTCCCTGGCGGCCCTGCGGGCCGTCAGTTCCTGGACCTGGTCGCGCTCCACCTCGTGGCTGACGCGGAGGATCTCCAGGTCGCCGGTGACCGAGCCGTGCAGGCAGTTGACGCCGACGACGCGCTTGTCGCCCTTCTCGACCGAGCGCTGGTACTGGAAGGCGGATTCGGCGATCTCGCCGGTGAACCAGCCGTCCTCGATGCCGCGCAGGATGCCCGATGTGACCGGGCCGACCGGGTGCTGACCGTCGGGGTGCGCCCGCAGGCCGCGCTCCTTGATCTGGTCGAAGATCTTCTCCGCGTCGGCCTCGATACGGTCAGTGAGCTGCTCGATGTACCAGGAGCCGCCCAGCGGGTCCGCCACATTGGCGACGCCCGTCTCCTCCATCAGCACCTGCTGGGTCCGCAGGGCGATCTCGGCCGCCTGCTCGCTCGGCAGCGCCAGCGTCTCGTCCAGGGCGTTGGTGTGCAGCGAGTTGGTGCCGCCGAGCACCGCGGCGAGCGCCTCGACGGCGGTCCGTACGACGTTGTTGTACGGCTGCTGCGCGGTCAGCGAGACCCCGGCCGTCTGGGTGTGGAAGCGGAGCCACTGCGCCTTGTCGGTCCGCGCCCCGTAGACGTCCTTCATCCAGCGCGCCCAGATCCTGCGCGCCGCGCGGAATTTGGCGATCTCCTCGAAGAAGTCGACGTGCGCGTCGAAGAAGAAGCTCAGGCCGGGCGCGAAGACGTCCACGTCGAGCCCGCGGGAGAGGCCCAGCTCCACATAGCCGAAGCCGTCGGCGAGGGTGTACGCCAGCTCCTGCGCGGCCGTCGCGCCCGCCTCGCGGATGTGGTACCCGGAGACCGAGAGCGGCTTGTAGGCGGGGATGGAGGCGGCGCAGTGCTCCATCAGGTCGCCGATCAGCCGCAGATGCGGCTCGGGCTGGAAGAGCCACTCCTTCTGTGCGATGTACTCCTTGAAGATGTCGGTCTGGAGCGTGCCGTTGAGCACGGCCGGGTCGACGCCCTGGCGCTCGGCGGCGACCAGGTACATGCAGAAGACCGGGACGGCGGGCCCGCTGATCGTCATCGACGTGGTGACGTCGCCGAGCGGGATGTCCTGGAAGAGGAGTTCCATGTCGGCGGCCGAGTCGATGGCGACCCCGCAGTGGCCGACCTCGCCGAGCGCCTTCGGCTCGTCCGAGTCGCGGCCCATCAGCGTCGGCATGTCGAAGGCGACCGAGAGTCCGCCGCCGCCGTTGGCGAGGATCGTCTTGTAGCGCTCGTTGGTCTGGCGGGCGTTCCCGAACCCGGCGAACTGCCTGATCGTCCAGGTGCGGCCGCGGTAGCCGGTGGGGTGCAGGCCACGGGTGTACGGATACTCACCGGGCCAGCCGATCCGCTCGAACCCCTCGTACGTGTCACCGGGCCGCGGCCCGTACACCGGGTCAACCGGGTCCCCGGACAGTGTGGAGAAGTCGGCGTCCCGCTTGCGGGCCTTGTCGTACCTGGCCTGCCAGCGGCGGCGGCCCTCTTCGATGGCGTGAGCGTCCATACCCATGAATTTACTAGGACGTCCAAGTATCTGTCGATGGCAGACCGCCCGCACATCGTGCGGGCGGCGGGATTACGCCTTGGCGGCCACCGGGGCCGGCTGGGTGATCCGGGGCTCCAGCTCGCGGGAGATCTTCCGCTCGACGAAGAAGGCCGCGGTGGGGACCGTGCCGGCCAGCAGCACCCAGATCTGCTTGGTCACCGGCCACTTCGCCTTGGATCCGAGATCGAAGGCGAAGATCAGGTAGACCACGTACAGCCAGCCGTGCGCGATGCCGACGATGCTGACGAAACCGGTCGCCCCGTTGATGTCCAGCAGGTACTTGGCGATGACGCCGAGGGTCAGCAGGACCAGCAGCACACCGGTGACGTAGGCCATCACGCGGTAGCGGGTCAGCACGCTTCGTTTCATGGAGTCGAGCGTATCGGGGCGCTATGGGCGATCTTCGGCGGGGTTGCCCTTGCGCCGCCCGGCCTCCTGGGACCCGTGGCGCCGCCCTTACTCCTCGAAGTCGTCCGCCGCCACCCGCAGCGGCCTGAGCATCTCGAAGATCTCGCCGCAGCCCTGCGCGTCGTACGCGGAGAGCCCGAACTCCATCTTCATCAGATCCGCGCTGGCCGCCTCGACGACCTCACGGCCCTTGTCGGTGATGGAGGCCAGCGTGCCGCGCCCGTCGTTGGGGTTGGGGCGCTTGTCGACCAGTCCCGACCTGACCAGCCGGTCGACCGTGTTCGTCACCGATGTGGGGTGCACCATCAGCCGCTCACCGATCTTGGACATCGGCAGTTCGCCCGCCTTGGAGAAGGTGAGCAGCACCAGCGCCTCGTAGCGCGCGAAGGTCAGCCCGTACGGCTTGACGACCGCGTCGACCTCCGCGAGCAGGATCTGGTGGGCGCGCATGATCGAGGTGATGGCGGCCATCGAGGGCACGGGTCCCCAGCGCTGCTGCCAGAGTTCGTCGGCGCGCGCGATGGGATCGAAGGCAAGGCTGAGCGGCTTCGGCACGGCATCGACCCTACCGGCCGGTCATATGACGGTCAGCCCCGTCTCGCCCTTCGGTCCGTGCACCCGGGGCGGCCCCTGCCGCACGGCGTCGGTACGGCAGGGAGCGCACCGGTCAGGGCGCCAGGTGCCGCTCGACCGTTTCGACCTTGGACGTCAGGCCGTCGGTGACCCCCGGCCTGATGTCCGCCTTGAGTACGAGCGAGACCCGGGGCGCACGCGCCTCGACGGCCTGGACGGCGCGCCTGACGACATCCATCACCTCGTCCCACTCGCCCTCGACGGAGGTGAACATGGCGTCCGTACGGTTCGGCAGACCCGATTCGCGTACGACGCGGACCGCGTCGGCGACGTACTCGCCGACGTCCTCACCCACGCCCAGCGGGGAGACCGAGAAGGCGACGATCATGACGTCTCCACCACGCCCTCGCGGCGCGCGCGGGAGGCGATGACCGCGTTCTCCGCCTCGCGGCGCAGCTTGCGCTCCGCGAAGAAGCCGCCGGTGGGCAGCACCGACAGGACGAAGTAGAGGATGCCGGTCCCGGCGGACCACTTGGCGCGGTTCCAGGCGTCGGCCCAGAAGATCACGTACAGCACGAAGAGCACGCCGTGCACCATGCCCATGACCGGCACCGCGTTGAAGTCCGTGGTCCGCTTCAGGACCGAGCAGACGAGCAGCAGCAGGAAGGAGACCGCCTCGGGGGCGGAGACCAGGCGGAGGCGGCGGATGGCGGATGCGGTCTTGATGTCCACGGAGGAAACCTTCGGCAGCGGGCGGCGTAAACAGGACCGTGCGCGCTGTCGATCACACGCACGCGTGATCTTGTGAAAGTGCGCACAAACTCGGAACCATTGTGGCAGCCCCGCATATCAGGGCTCTTTCAGGGTGCGTCTACACCCCGGGAACCCTGTGCGCACCCCCGGTGGACCGTTACCTTCGGACCGTGGCTCAGTTCCGACTCCAAGGCAGCAGGATGCTCGCCGTCGACCTGACGGGTGACAGCGTCAGAGCGAAGAACGGCGCGATGGTCGCCTACGACGGCCAGATGACCTTCAAGAAGATGACCGGCGGCGGTGAGGGGCTCCGCGGGATGGTGACCCGGCGTCTGACCGGCGAACAGATGAGCGTGATGGAGGTGCGCGGCAAGGGCACCTGCTACTTCGCCGACCGCGCCACCGAGATCAACCTCGTCACCCTGCACGGCGAGAAGCTCCATGTGGAGGCGAGCAACCTGCTGTGCACCGACGCCGGGCTGCGCACCGGTACGACCTTCACCGGGCTGCGGGGCGCGTCCCAGGGCAACGGCCTGTTCACCACCACCGTCGAGGGGACCGGGCAGGCCGCGGTGATGTCGGACGGGCCGGCGGTCGTGCTGCGGGTCTCCCCGCAGTACCCGCTCCTGGTCGACCCGGGCGCGTACATCGCCCACACCGGCGACCTCCGGCAGCACTTCCAGACCGGTGTCAGCTTCCGGACCTTCATGGGCGAGGGGTCCGGGGAGTCCTTCCAGATCCGGTTCGAGGGCGAGGGGCTCGTCTATGTGCAGCCCAGCGAGCGCAGCACGTTCGGGGGTGATGTCTGATGCCGTTCACCGAGATCAACTCGAAGATGGTCGAGGCCACGGTGGTACCCGGCCAGAAGCTCTACAGCCAGCGCGGGGCGATGCTCGCCTACCGGGGCGATGTGACCTTCACGCCGGACATCGGGGGCGGCCAGGGCGGTGTGATGTCCATGATCGGGCGGCGGGTGGCCAACGAGGCGACGCCGCTGATGACCGTGGAGGGCAGCGGCACGGTGATGTTCGGGCACGGCGGCCACCACATCCAGGTGATCTCGCTGGCCGGCGACACCCTGTATGTGGAGGCGGACCGGCTGCTCGCCTTCGACGGTTCGCTCCAGCAGGGCACGATGTTCATGGGCTCGCAGGGCGGGGTGATGGGGATGGTGCGCGGCCAGGTCACCGGACAGGGGCTGTTCACCACGACGCTCAGGGGCCATGGCTCGGTGGCGGTGATGGCGCACGGCGGGGTCGTGGAGCTGCCGATCACCCCGCAGGGGCCGGTGCATGTGGATCCGCAGGCGTACGTCGCCCACCACGGGGACGTACGGAACAGGCTGTCGGCGGCGCTCGGCTGGCGGGAGATGGTGGGGCGCGGCTCGGGCGAGGCGTTCCAGCTGGAGCTGTCCGGCAGCGGCGCGGTCTATGTGCAGGCATCGGAGGAGAAGCTGTGACGGGACCGGTGGTCCATGACCCGATGACGCTGCCGGCCAACGACAACGTCAACAAGTACACCTTCTGTGTGGAGCTCACCGGTACCCGGTGGTTCCTGCAGAAGGGCAAGATGATCGCCTACTACGGGCGGATCGACTACAGCGGCTTCGGCAACGGCCGCTTCGACCAGCTGCTGCGCAGCAGCTTCCACTCCCCGCTGCACGCCGCGGACTGGGTGGTGGCGGAGGGCTCGGGCAAGATGCTGCTCGCCGACCGCGCCTTCGATGTGAACTCGTTCGACCTGGAGGACGGCAACCTCACCATCCGCGCGGGGAATCTGCTGGCGTTCGAGCCTTCGCTGTCGCTGAAGCAGTCGATCGTGCCCGGCTTTCTGACCCTGCTCGGTACGGGGAAGTTCGTGGCCGCGTCGAACGGCCCGGTGGTCTTCATGGAGCCGCCGATCCGGGTCGACCCGCAGGCGCTGGTGGGCTGGGCGGACTGCCCCTCGCCGTGTCATCACTACGACCACGCCTATATGACGGGGGTGCTGGGCGGGATCCGGTCGTTCACGGGTTTCGGGGGCGTCTCGGGCGAGGAGCACCAGTTCGAGTTCGTGGGGGCCGGCACGGTGCTGCTCCAGTCGACCGAGGAGCTGCTGCCCGAGCAGCCGACCGGTTCCGTACCGAACGAAGCGGGCATTCCGGGTGGACAGGGGCCGCGTTCCGGCCAAAACGGCCCAGGATCGCGCTTTCCCGGCCAGGTCGGGGATCTTCAGCGCCGCTTCGGGCTGTGAGCGATAGCCTGCGGAGTGTAACGTCGAACACCTGAACCCCCTCCCCGCGCCCGGCGCATACGCCGGTCCGGATCAGTGGCGCGGCCGGGTCCGCGACCGTGCGGCGCGGTGTGCGCCGGGAGGCAACCCCCCACAATTGTCCAATATTCAACTTCTTAGGTAGAATTCTCATCATGGAGACCGAGACGGCCACCCGCTGGCTGACCGACGCCGAGCAGTGCGCATGGCGCACCTATCTGGACATGCACAGGCTGCTGTCGTACCAGATGGAGAAGGACCTTCAGCCGTTCGGCCTGACGATGAACGACTACGAGATCCTGGTCAATCTCTCCGAGGCCGAGGAGCGGCGGATGCGGATGAGCGATCTCGCCGCCGCCACCCTCCAGTCGAAGAGCCGCCTGTCGCACCAGATCACCCGGATGGAGAAGGCCGGACTGGTCCGCAGGGAGAACTGCGAGTCGGACCGGCGCGGGCTCTTCGCCGTCCTCACCGATCTGGGCGGCGAGACCATGCAGAAGGTCGCACCGCACCATGTGGCGTCGGTCCGCAGACACTTCATCGACATGCTGACGCCCGAGGCGCTGGCCGACCTGCGCGAGTCGCTGAAGCCGGTCACCGATCAGCTGCGGGGGCTCCGCAAGGGGTAGGACCCGTCCGGCGGTTCACATCCGTCGGGCGGATCACACCTCCCCCCCACGGATCACACCTGTCGCGGGTCACACCTGTCCCGCGGATCACCGTGCCCGGCCGCGCCCCGCGTACGTCACCGTCACCGTGCCCGGCCGCGCCCCGCGTACGCGTCGAGACGCTCCTCCCGCGAGGTGAGACAGCAACTCGCACACCGCACCGCCTCCGCACTGGTGTAGAAGAGGCAGCAGGTGGAGCGCAGGTACACCAGCCGTTCCCGCCCGGTCGCGGCCGTCACCCGCGCCACCTCGCCCAGGGCGCCGAGACCACCGGGCGCTCCCTGCGTGAACCGCCGCCAGCGCTCGGCGAGCAGGCCGGTCTCCGCGCCGTACGCGCAGAGCGCGGTGGCGCACCCGTGGGCGACCCCGCCGCGCAACTGCCGTGCCCCCGCCCGGGTCCGCCTGTGCAGCGCGTCGGCCAGCGGCAGCAGATGCCCGTCGAGGACGGTGCGGTGCAGCAGCCGTACGGGCTCCTCACCGTCCGCGGGGGCGAGCAGCCGGGCCCGGCGCACCCGGACCCCGTCGATGCCGTGGGCCCCCGGCCGCAGCAGCACATTGCCGGAGCCGAGATCGGGCACCTCGTCGTAGAGCGCCCAGTGCAGCACGGCGGCAGCGGTGACCCGGCCCGCGTACACCGCCATGACGGTCAACGCCGTGGCGTGGGCCGTGCGATGGCCGCTGCCGGTGCGTTCGGCCTCCAGCAGCCGGCCCAGCTCGTCACTGGACGGATCCGCGAGCCGGTCGGCCGCCAGCCACCGTCCGGCATCGGCGGCGGGCGGCTCGCCCTCGGCGACCTGCCAGCGCGGGCCGAACGGAAGCGGGTCCCAGGGCTGTGTCCCGTCGTTCATGACGTCGGGTGGTAGAAGACGTGCGGGGCTCCGGTGACCGGGTGCGCACCGATCCGCGACCGTACGCCGTACACCTCATCCAGCATCTCCTCGGTCAGGACGTCGTCCGGGGCGCCGGACGCCACCAGCCGCCCGCCGCTCAGCACGAACAGCCGGTCGCAGTACGCGGCGGCCAGGTTGAGATCGTGCAGGACGAGGAGGTTGGTGGTGCCGAGCGAGCGTGCGAGCGCGAGGATTTCCAACTGGTAGCGGATGTCCAGGTGGTTGGTCGGCTCGTCCAGGGCGAGCAGCCCCGGCTCCTGCACCAGGGCGCGGGCGATCAGCGCCCGCTGGCGTTCCCCGCCGGACAGCTCGTCGAACCGCCGCCCGGCATACGGGCCCGCCCCGACCCGGTCAAGCGCGGCATCGATCCGCTCCGCGTCCTCGGCGCCGTCCTGTTCCCAGAACCGTTTGTGCGGGCTGCGGCCCATCGCCACCACCTCGCGGACGGTGAGTCCGAAGGAGCCGGGGCTGTCCTGCGGGACGACGGCGATCCGCCGGGCCCGCTCCTTCACTCCGAGCCCGGCCGCGTCCCCGCCGTCCAGCAGGATCCGTCCGGATGCGGGACGCAGCGCCCCGTACACACAGCGCAGAAACGTCGTCTTGCCGCTGCCGTTGGGCCCGACCAGGCCGACCGTCTCACCGGGCCGGGCGTCCAGGGACACCCCGTCCAGGAGGGCCCGGCCCCCGGCCTCGTAGCCGATCGCCTCCGCCGTCAGGGCGGCCGGTGCCGTGCTCATCCGGTGATCCCCTCCGTACGGGACGAGCGGCGCAGCAGCCACAGGAAGAACGGCCCGCCGACCAGCGCCGTGACCACGCCCGCGGGAATCTCCTCGGGTGCGGCCACCGTGCGGGCCAGCAGATCGGCCAGCAGCAGGAAGACCGCCCCGCCCAGCGCGGTGACCGGCAGCAGCCTGCGATGGCCCGCCCCCACCACCAGCCGGGCGGCGTGCGGGACCATCAGCCCGACGAAGCCGATCGCCCCGCTGAACGCCACCAGCACCCCGATGATCAGCGAGACCCCGATGAAGACGGCGCCCCGGAACCGGCCCGGATCCAGGCCCAGGCTGCGTGCTCCCTCCTCACCGGCGAGCAGCAGGTCCAGCGGTCTGGCCAGCGCGATCAGCACCACCGCGCCGACGGCCAGCACCCCGGCGGGCAGCGCCAGTTCGTCCCAGCGGGCCCCGCCGAGACCGCCCAGCGTCCAGAACATGATGGCGCGCACATGCTCGGCCTGCGCGGAGAGCACCAGGACGAGGCTGGTGAGCGCGGACAGCACGTACTGGATCGCCACTCCGGCCAGGATCAGCCGCCCCGTCGTCATCGTCCCGCCGCGCCTGGCCATCGCGTACACCGCGACCAGCGCCGCCATCGAGCCGATGAACGCGGCGGCCGGCAGCGCCACGGTCGCCGCGGCCCCCGTGCCGAGGCCGAAGACGATGACGAGCACCGCCCCGGCCGACGCCCCCGAGGAGGCGCCCAGCAGAAAGGGATCGGCCAGCGCGTTGCGCACCAGCGCCTGGAGGACCGCCCCGGACAGCGCGAGCCCCGCCCCGACGACGGCCCCGAGCACCACCCGGGGCAGCCGCACGTCCCACACGATCGTCGGATACGCGCCGCTCCGCTCGCCGCCCAGCACCACCCGGAGCACCTCGCCCGGCGGGATGCGCACCGGGCCGAGCGCCAGTCCCGCCACCGCCGTCGCGAGCAGCACCACGGTGAGCACACCGGTCACGACGGGCATCGAACGCAGCACACCCGAGGCCGGAGGATGCGGCCGGGCCTTGGTCCCGGCCCTCATCCGGCGTCGGGGTGCAGCTGCGCGGCCAGGTCCCCGACGGCGTCAGCGACGCGTACGCCGAGGACGGCCGACGACAGCGGCAGCACCGCGAAACGCCTGTTCCTGATGGCGGGGACGTCCTTGAGGGCGGGATCGCCGAGCAGCCGCTTCTTCTTCGCCGCGACGCTGGTCCCGCCGTAGTCGTAGACCACGACGACCTGGGGCCTGCGCTTGATGACCTGCTCCCAGGAGACATCACCGAAGCTCTTCCCCAGATCGGCGAAGACGTTGGTGCCGCCCGCCAGTGACACGATCTCGTTGCCGATACCGCTGCCGCCCGCCGTGAACGCCGAGCTGTCCCCCGAGTCGTACACGAAGACCGAGGGCCGGTCCGCCCCCTTGAGCTTCGCCTCGACGGCCGCGATCTTCTCCTTCTGCTCCGCGATCAGCTTCCGGCCGCGGCCGGGAACGCCGAAGGTCCGCGCGACCTGGGTGATCTCGGTGCTGAGCTGACCGAGGCCGACCGGGCCGCCGGTGCAGTTCTCGATATTGAGCCGGGTGTTGATGCCCGACTTCTGGAGCCCGGCCCGGTCACGGCCCTGGGCCTTGTCGAAGGCGCTGGCGTAACCGCCGTAGACGAAGTCCGGGTTGGCGCCGAGGAGGGTCTCCCGGGACGGGTACTCCTTGGCGATGACCTTGGTCTTCGCGTAGTCGGCGCGGTACCGGGGAAGGACCTTGTCGTCGAGGTAGGCGGTGCCCGCGATCCGGTCCCGGAGTCCGAGGGCCAGCATGAGTTCCGTCGCGTGCTGGTTCATCGTGACGGCCCGCTTCGGGGGCGCGTCGAAGGTCGTCCTGGTCCCGCAGTTGTCGACCGTGTACGGGAATCCGGCGGGAGCTTTCGCGCCCCTGTCCGCGCCCGTGTCCTGCGTGGAGCCCGCCCCGCAGCCGGCGAGCGGCAGCAGGATCAGGGGTATGAGCGCCAGTGCGGCGCGCGACGTCCGGGGGTTACGGGGCATGGCCGGGCCTCTCCGGGGGATGTCCTCGTCCCCAGGTCGTACGGAGAAGGCGGCGCGGGAAGTGTCTGGCTTCCGGGCCGCGAGGCCCGGTCACAGTGGCGGGACCGTACCGGAATCGCACCGGTTTCCTTCACCGCACCGCCTGGGTTCGCGCTCAGTGTGTCAGACGCCGCCAGGGCCGCTCCCCTTGGCTGCCCGGGCCCGCGGAGCGTCCTGGGCGGGCGGGGTGTCCTGGGTCCGCGGGGCGTCCCCGGTCCGCGGGGCGGGCAGGTCCAGGGCGAAGGCGGCGCCGTCGCCGACGGTGAGCGTCCCGCCGTGCCGGTGCGCGACATCGCGGGCGATGGCCAGGCCGAGACCGGCGCCCCCGTCGTCACGGGTCCGGGCGTCGTCGAGCCGTACGAACCGCTCGAAGATCCGTTCACGCTCCGCGGGCGGCACCCCGGGGCCGTCGTCCGCGACCTCCGCGACGAGCCGGCCGTTCCGCTCCCGTACGCAGACCTCGACGCCCGAGCGCGCGTGCCGCTGGGCGTTGTCCAGGAGGTTGCCGATCACCCGCGCCAACTGCCCGCGGGATCCCTCCACTTCGAGCCCGTTCGCGGCGTCGACCGTCACCGGCACCCGGCCCCCGTGCCGCCGCGAGACCTCCTCGCGCACCAGCTCCCCCAGGTCGATCCGCGCCGCACCGGGCCGCTCCCCCGCGTCCAGGCGGGCGAGCAGCAGCAGATCGGCGGCCAGTTGCTGGAGCCGTACAGTGTCCATGACCGCGCCCTCGACGTCGAGCAGCTCCGGGTGCGCGGCGCCGACCTCCAGCTGGGTGCGCAGACTCGCGATGGGGCTGCGCAGTTCGTGGGAGGCGTCCGCGACGAACCGCCGCTGCCGGTCGACGGAGCGCTCCAGGGCGGTGAGCGTCTCATTGGTCGTACGGGCCAGCCGGGCCACCTCGTCGTGCGAGCCGGGCTCCGGGACCCGCCGGCCGAGGTCCTCGGACGCGGTGATCGCCGCCATCTCCCGCCGGATCCCCTCGACGGGGCGCAGGGCGCGCCGGGTCACCAGCCAGGTGACGCCCGCGACGACCAGCAGGAGGGCGGGCAGCCCGATGAGCATCGCGCCGCGGAGCGTGCTGACGGCGCTCTGCTCGGTGGTGAGCGGGGCGCCCGCGTAGACGATCAGGGTGTCGTCGCTGCCGTTGGTCACCTCGACCGCGGCGAACCGGTAGTCGGCGGTGTCACCGTCCACGGTCGCGGTGCCGGAGCTGAAGTGGGGGTCGTCGTGCGAGACCTCACCGCGCGGCGGATCGTCGCCGCTGCCGTGGTCGTCATCGTCGTCGTCGCTCTTGTCGTCGCTCTTGTCGTCGCTCTTGCCGTGGCTCTTGTCGTCGCCATGGTCGTCGTCGTGCTTCGACTCGGCCGGCGCCGGATGCACCGCGGTGGTCGCCGTCCCCGTCACGGCGTCCAGATCGTCACTGGCGGCGCGCAGTCCGCCGTGCTCGGTGACCACCTGCACCGGGTTCTCGTCGGAGTCGGGCAGATGGAGTTTGCGGTACGGGACGTCGAGCGCGACCTGCGATGCGATGTTCTGGGCGACGACCTCGGCGCGCAGATCGGTCTGGCCCGTGAGGTTGGACCGCAGGACGCTCAGGAGCGAGAGCCCCGCGGCGACCAGCGCGACAGCGACGACGGCCGTCGCGCCCAGCGCCGCCCTGGCCCGTACGGAACCGAGCAGGCGCCTCATTCGGCGACCAGACGGTACCCCGCGCCGCGCACGGTCTGGATGAGTCCGGCGCCCAGCTTGCGGCGCAGGGCGCTCACGTACACCTCGACGATGTTCGGGTCGCCCTCGTAGGCGAAGTCCCAGACGTGCTCCAGGATCTCCGGCTTGCCGACCACTTCGCCCTGGCGGACGGCGAGTTGCTCCAGGACCGCGAACTCCTTCGCCGTGAGGGCGACTTCGGTGCCCGCGCGGTGCACCCGGCGGGTGGCGGTGTCGACGGTGAGGCTGCCCGCGGTGAGCACGGGCGACGGCCGCCCGGCCGCGTGCCGGCGGAGCAGCGCCCTGATCCTGGCGACGAGGACCACATAGGAGAACGGCTTGGTGAGGTAGTCGTCGGCCCCGGTGTCGAGCCCCTCGGCCTCGTCGTACTCGCCGTCCTTGGCCGTCAGCATCAGGATGGGCACGTCGTTGCCCGCCGCCCTGAGCGCCGCGCAGACCCGGTAGCCGTTCATCCCGGGCAGCATGATGTCGAGCACGACCAGGTCGTACGGGCCCTCGCTGGCCAGGTGCAGCCCTTCGAGGCCGTCGTGCGCGACATCCACGGCGAAACCCTCGGCGGTGAGTCCGCGGGCGAGGGACACCGCGAGCCGCTTCTCGTCCTCCACGATCAACAGGCGCATGGGGACAGCCTCCCAAATCCATGCTGAAGGGATCTTCAGGGGGCTTCAGGCTGCGTTCAGCAGGCCCGCGGCAGATTGGGAGCTGTCCGAAGCAGCCGGGACGGCAGAACCGGCCGGACCAGCCACCGCACTCGCCTCCTGGAGGTACTCACTCATGAAGCGCAACTACGTCATCGCCTGCATCGCCGCCGCGGCCCTGGCCGCGGGCGGCACGGCCACCGGGGTCGCCCTCGCGGACGGCGGCTCGGGCTCCGCACCGCACTCGGCCGCGACGGCGGCTTCCGCGAAGGCTGCCCCGACGGCCGGGCGGTCCGCACCGGACACCGGCAACGCGTCGGGAGCGGCGGCGGGCTCCAGCGGCCCGGCCACCGTCGACCAGGTGATCCGCTCGGCCCAGGCATCCGAGCCGGGCACGGTCACCTCCGCCGAACTGGACCACGGCCGCTGGGAGGTGGACCTCTACGGCAAGGACAAGGTCTGGCACGAGATCCATCTGGACCGCACCACCGGCAAGGTCACCTCCTCGCGCCAGGACGGCGGCGACCAGGACGACCGCAAGGGCGCCCCCGTCACCGCGGTCCACGCCGCCTCGGTGGCCCGCGGCGCCGTCCCCGGCACGGTCACATCGGTCGAGCTGGACAACGGCCGCTGGGAGGCCGAGGTGACCGCCCACAACGGCACCCGGCACGAGGTCTACATCAACCTGAGCACCGGCAAGGTCATCTCCGAACACCAGAACCGCCACCAGCACGACGACGACCAGGACGACGACTGAGCCGGAGCACATGCGGAGGGACGGGGTCCGCGGAGCGGCGGGCGGGGTCAAAGCGCTGGGCGGACTCCAGCGGCCCCGGCCCGGCGAATCCGCCCCCGGGGTTCAGTCCGACAAGCCCTCAGCACCTGGCGCCCCGCCGGCCCCAGCCGCCCCCTCCGTCACCGCTTCCACCAGGGTGTCCGCCGCCGCGTAGGGGTCCAGGGTGCCGGTGACGATGCGGTCGGCCAGGGCGTCGAGGCGGTCGTGGCCGCGCAGGTCGCCGATGCGTTCGCGCAGGGCCGTCACCGCGATCGTCTCGACCTCGTGTGCCGCGCGTGCCCTGCGGCGTTCCGCCAGGACGCCGTGCTCCTCCATCCAGGCCCGGTGCTTCTCCAGCGCCTCGACGACCTCTTCGACACCCTCGCCGCGCGCCGCCACCGTCTTCACGATCGGCGGGCGCCAGTCGCCCGGGGTGCGCGCCTCGCCCAGGCCCAGCATGTGGTTGAGCTCGCGCGCGGTCGCGTCGGCGCCGTCCCGGTCCGCCTTGTTGACGACGTACACATCGCCGATCTCCAGGATCCCGGCCTTGGCGGCCTGGATCCCGTCGCCCATCCCGGGGGCCAGCAGCACCACCGACGTGTCGGCCTGCGAGGCGATCTCCACCTCGGACTGGCCGACGCCGACCGTCTCCACCAGCACCACATCGCACCCCGCGGCGTCCAGCACCCGGATCGCCTGCGGGGCGGCCCAGGCGAGGCCGCCCAGATGGCCTCTGGTCGCCATGGAGCGGATGTAGACGCCCGGGTCGGACGCGTGCTCGGACATCCGGACCCGGTCGCCGAGCAGCGCGCCCCCGGAGAACGGCGACGAGGGGTCGACCGCGAGCACACCGACCCGCTTGCCGGCCCGCCGGTACGCCGAGACCAGCGCCGATGTCGAAGTCGACTTGCCGACCCCCGGCGAACCGGTCAGCCCGACGACGTACGCGCCGCCGGTCAGCGGAGCCAGCCGTGCCATCACCTCGCGCAGCTGCGGGGACGCCCCCTCCACCAGGGAGATCAGCCGGGCGACGGCCCTCGGCCTGCCCTCACGGGCCTGTCCGACCAGGGTGGGGACGTCCATGTCCACGTTCACAGCTCCGCTCAGTTCCGCTCAGTTCTGATCAGTTTCGCCGGGCCGATGCCGTATCCGGTCGGTGCCCTATCCGGCCGATGCCGTCTCCCGCCGGATACGGCACCCGGCCCCGGCCCGTACGCGGCCGGTCCCGTACCCGCACGGACCCGTACCCGGGTGCCCGTCGCAGCCCCGGACCGGTCCCGCTCCGCTCCTACCTGGGTACGCGCACGATCAGGGCGTCGCCCTGCCCGCCGCCGCCGCACAGCGCCGCCGCGCCGACCCCGCCGCCGCGCCGCTTCAGCTCCAGCGCGAGGTGCAGGACCACCCGGGCGCCGGACATCCCGATGGGGTGGCCGAGCGCGATGGCACCGCCGTTCACGTTCACCTTTTCCGGCGAGACGCCGAGGTCCTTCATTGACTGGACGGCGACGGCCGCGAACGCCTCGTTGATCTCGACGAGGTCGAGGTCCTCGACACCGATGCCCTCCTTGCCCAGCGCGTGCCGGATGGCGTTCGACGGCTGGGACTGGAGGGAGTTGTCGGGGCCCGCCACATTGCCGTGCGCGCCGATCTCGGCGATCCAGTCGAGACCCAGCTCCTCCGCCTTGGCCCTGCTCATCACCACGACCGCGGCGGCGCCGTCGGAGATCTGCGACGAGGTGCCCGCGGTGATCGTGCCGTCCTTGGTGAAGGCCGGGCGCAGCTTGCCGAGCGACTCCGCCGTGGTCTCGGCCCTGATGCCCTCGTCCTGCGAGAAGAGGACCGGGTCGCCCTTGCGCTGGGGGATCTCGACCGGCGTGATCTCGGCCTCGAACAGGCCGTTCTTCTGCGCGGCGGCGGCCCGCTGGTGGGAGGAGGCGGCGAAGGCGTCCTGCGGGGCGCGCTCGATACCGAGGCGGGTGTTGTGCTTCTCGGTGGACTCACCCATCGGGATGGACTCGAAGGAGTCGGTGAGGCCGTCGTACGCCATCGAGTCGAGCATCTCGACCGCGCCGTACTTGTACCCCTCGCGGGACTTGGGCAGCAGATGGGGCGCGTGGGTCATGGACTCCTGGCCGCCGGCCACCACCACGTCGAACTCACCGGCGCGGATCAGCTGGTCGGCCAGGGCGATGGCGTCCAGCCCGGAGAGACAGACCTTGTTGACGGTGAGCGCGGGGACGTTCATCGGGATGCCCGCCTTGACGGCGGCCTGGCGTGCCGGGATCTGCCCTGCCCCGGCCTGGAGCACCTGCCCCATGATCACGTACTGCACCTGGTCCCCGCCGATACCGGCGCGCTCCAGCGCCGCCTTGATCGCGAAACCGCCGAGATCGGCGCCGGAGAAGGACTTGAGCGAACCGAGAAGCCGGCCCATCGGGGTCCTGGCTCCGGCGACGATCACGGAGGAGGTGCTGCTGTTCGTTCCAGACATGAGGCGCGGCCCCTTGGAAGAGAGTGAACGAGTGGGGGTCGGGGGGTGTCCCCCCGGAAGGAGGTGCACTCGAATGTACTGAGCGGTCCGCCGCTCGTCATCGCCCCGCCCATGTGATCGCGCGCACGTTGCGTAACCGGGTGTCTCCACGCTGCACTGGGGGAATGCTGACGCGAATCGACCACATCGGAATCGCCTGCTTCGACCTCGACACGACTGTCGAGTTCTACCGGGCGACGTACGGCTTCGAGGTCTTCCACACCGAGGTCAACGAGGAGCAGGGCGTGCGGGAGGCCATGCTCAGGATCAATGAGACATCCGACGGCGGCGCCTCCTATCTCCAGCTGCTGGAGTCCGTCCGCGAGGACTCCGCGGTGGGCAAGTGGCTCGCGAAGAACGGCGAGGGCGTGCACCACATCGCGTTCGGGACCGCGGACGTGGACGGTGATTCCCAGGATATTCGGGACAAGGGCGTCCGTGTGCTGTACGACGAGCCGCGCACCGGATCGATGGGCTCCCGCATCACGTTCCTGCACCCCAAGGACTGCCACGGGGTGCTGACGGAACTGGTCACGGCCGCCGCCGGGCACGGAACGGCGGAGGAAGCGGACCCCCCGGCCCCGAAGGAGCACTGACCTCCGGATACCCGGGCCGGTAGAGTGGGCGGCTCCGGTCCGGGGCCGGATCGGGGCCTGTGACCCATGCCTCGTCGTTGATCTGACACCATTCCCCCGGGGGCCCGTCATCACCGAGACGGCGGCGCTCGAACGGGAAGAGTGTGTTGCGACCAGGGGACGGATGGGACCGCGCAGTGCGGGGCTACGAACGCCAGGAGAGCCACCGGGCTGAAGACGACCATCTTTCGCGGTTCGAGGCCGAGATGGACCGGCTGAAGACCGAGCGGGAGAAGGCCGTACAGCACGCCGAGGACCTCGGTTACCAGGTCGAGGTCTTGCGTGCCAAGCTCCATGAGGCGCGCCGCAGTCTGGCGTCCCGTCCTGCCTACGACCAGGCGGACATCGGCTACCAGGCCGAGCAGATGCTGCGCAACGCGCAGGTGCAGGCCGACCAGTTGCGCACCGACGCCGAGCGCGAACTGCGCGAGGCACGCGCCCAGACGCAGCGCATCCTCCAGGAGCACGCCGAGCACCAGGCCAGGCTCCAGGCCGAGCTGCACAGCGAGGCGGTCACCCGGCGCCAGCGCCTGGACCAGGAGCTGGCCGAGCGCCGGCAGACCGTCGAGTCGCACGTCAACGAGAACGTGGCCTGGGCCGAGCAGCTGCGCGCCCGGACCGAGGCCCAGGCGCGCAGGCTCATGGACGAGTCACGCACCGAGGCCGAACAGTCCCTGAGCGCCGCCCGCGCCGAGGCCGAGCGGCTGGTCACCGAGGCCCGTCAGCGGCTCGGCTCCGAGGCCGAGTCGGCCCGCGGTGAGGCCGACGCCCTCCTGCGCCGGGCCCGCGCCGAGGCGGAGCGGCTGCTCACCGCCGCCTCCACCCAGGCGCAGGAGGCCACCACCCACGCCGAGCAGCTCCGTACGTCCACGGCAGCCGAGTCCGACGAGGCCCGCCAGCGGGCCGCCGAGCTGAGCCGCGGCGCCGAGCAGCGGGTCCAGGAGGCCGAGCGCGCCCTGCGCGAGGCGCGGGCGGAGGCCGAGAAGGTACTCGCCGAGGCGAAGGACACGGCGGCCAAGCAGCTCACCACGGCCGAGTCGGTCAACGAGCAGCGCACCCGCACCGCCAAGGCCGAGATCGCCCGCCTGGTCGGCGAGGCGACCAAGGACGCGGAGGCCCTCAAGGCGGAGGCCCAGCAGGCTCTTGAGGACGCGCGCGGCACCGCGGAGCGGATGGTCACCGAGGCGGGCGACAAGGCCCGTACGACGGCGGCCGAGGACACCGCGGCCCAGCTGGCCAAGGCCGCAAGGACCGCCGAGGAGATCCTGACCAAGGCGTCCGACGACGCCAGGTCGACCACCAGGGCCGCTGCCGACGAGGCCGAGCGGATCAGGCACGAGGCGGAGGCGGAGGCCGCGCGGCTCAGCGACGAGGCCGCCGAGTCCGCCGAGCAGCTCAAGGGCGCGGCCAAGGACGACACCAAGGAGTACCGGGCCAAGACGGTCGAGCTCCAGGACGAGGCGCGCAGGCTCCGCGGCGAGGCCGAGCAGCTGCGGGCCGACGCGGTCGCCGAGGGTGAGCGGATCCGCGGCGAGGCCCGCCGGGAGGCCGTCCAGCAGATCGAGGAGGCGGCGCGGACCGCCGAGGAGCTGCTGGCCAAGGCGAAGGCCGACGCGGGCGAGGTGCGCGCGGCGGCGGACGCCGAGTCCGAGCGGGTACGCACCGAGGCCGTCGAGCGCGCCACGACGCTGCGCACCCAGGCCGAGGAGACCCTGGAGCGCACTCGTACCGAGGCCGAGCGGCTGGCCGCCGAGGCGGAGGAGCAGGCCGAGCAGACCCGTACCCAGGCCGAGGAGGCCGCAGGTGCGCTGCGCGAGGAGAACGAGCGCGGCATAGAGGCCCGCAGGGCCGAGGCGGCCGACGAGCTGGCCCGGCTGCACACCGAGGCCGAGGAGCGGCTGAGCGGCGCCGAGACGGCGCTGGCCGACGCCCGCACCGAGGCGCAGCGGCTGCGCAAGGAGACCGCGGACGAGACGGAGCGGCTGCGCACCGAGGCGGCCGAGCGGGTCCGGGCCCTCCGCGACCAGGCCGAGCAGGAGGCCGAGCGGCTGCGCGACGAGGCCGCGGCCGACGCCTCGCAGGCACGTGCCGAGGGCGAGAACATCGCCGTACGGCTGCGCAGCGAGGCCACCGCGGAGGCCGAGCGGCTCAAGTCCGAGGCGCAGGAGAGCGCCGACCGGATGCGCGCCGAGGCCGCGGCGGCGGCCGAACGGGTCGGCACGGAGGCGCAGGAGGCGCTCGACGCCGCCCAGGAGGAGGCCAACAGGCGCCGCAGGGAGGCCGACGAGACCCTGGCGTCGGCCCGTTCCGAGGCCGAGCAGGAGCGGGTCCAGGCCCGCGGCCAGAGCGAGGAGCTGCTGGCATCCGCGCGCAAGCGGGTGGAGGAGGCGCAGGCCGAGGCGGCGCGGCTGGTCGAGGAGGCGGACCGCAGGGCCGGCGAGCTGGTGTCGGCGGCCGAGCAGACCGCCCAGCAGGTACGGGACTCCGTCGCGGGTCTCCAGGACCAGGCCGAGGAGGAGATCACCGGGCTGCGTTCGGCGGCCGAGCACGCGGCCGAGCGGACCAGGACCGAGGCGCAGGAGGAGGCGGACCGGGTCCGCTCCGACGCGTACGCCGAGCGGGAGCGCGCTTCCGAGGATGCGAGCCGGATCCGCAGCGTCGCCCAGGAGGAGTCCGAGGCGGCCAAGTCCCTTGCGGAGCGCACCGTTTCGGAGGCGATCGCCGAGTCGGACAAGCTGCGCTCGGACACCGCCGAGTACGCCCAGCGGATGCGGACCGAGGCGTCCGACGCGGTGGCGTCGGCGGAGCAGGACGCCGCGCGCGCACGGGCCGACGCCCGCGAGGACGCCAACCGCATCCGCTCGGACGCCGCGGCCCAGGCGGACGCCCTGATCGCGGAGGCGTCGGGCGAGTCGGAGCGGATGCGGGCCGAGGCGGCCGAGACCGTCGGCTCCGCCCAGCAGGCCGCCGAGCGCATCCGGGTGGAGTCGGAGCGCGTCAGGGCCGACGCGGACGCCGCCGCCGAACAGCTGCGCGCCGAGGCCCAGGCGGAGTCCGACCGGATGCTGGACGAGGCCCGCGAGGTCGCGGCCAAGCGCCGGGCGGACGCGGCGGAACAGGCCGACCAGCTGATGTCGAAGGCCCAGGAGGAGGCGCTGCGCACCGCGACGGAGGCCGAGGCGCAGGCCGACACGATGGTCGGGGCGGCCCGCCAGGAGGCCGACCGGATCACCGCGGACGCGACCGTCGAGGGCAACAGCCTGGTGGAACGGTCCCGTACGGACGCCGACGAACTGCTCGTCGGGGCACGCCGGGACGCCACCGCCATAAGGGAGCGGTCCGAGGAGCTGCGGGACCGGGTGACGGCCGAGATCGAGGAGCTGCACGAGCGGGCCCGCCGCGAGACCGCCGAGCAGCTGAAGTCCGCGGGGGAACGCGTCGACAAGCTGCTGAAGGCCGCCGCCGACCAGCAGGCCGAGGCCGAGGCGAAGGCCAAGGAGCTGGTGGCGGACGCCGAGTCGGAGGCGGCCAGCGTCCGGATCGCCGCGGTCAAGCGCGCCGAGTCCCTGCTGAAGGAGGCCGAGCAGAAGAAGGCCGGTCTGATACAGGAGGCCGAGCGGCTCAAGGCGGACGCGGTGACCGAGTCGGACCATCTCATCGAGGAAGCCACCCGCGAGCACGATGTGCTGATGCGCCGTCGGGCTGACATCCAGGCAGAGATCTCCCGTGTCCAGGACGTACTTGAGGCGTTGGAATCCTTCGAGGCGCCGACCGGGGGCGGCAAGGCGGCGGACGGTGTCAAGGCGGGTGCGGCAGCCGGGGGAACTCGCACGAGTGGCAAGCCTTCTGATGGCTAGCCACTCAAAAGGCTGGACATTCTCCAGATCAAACGGGCATACGCTCGATGACACGCCGCCTCGGCCCCTAGGATTCCCTCTATCACCTCACCGGTCTCATTCGACAGGAACCCCATGAGCGACACTTCCTCCCCATTCGGCTTCGAGCTCGTGCGGCGTGGTTACGACCGCGGTCAGGTGGATGACCGCATTACGAAGCTCGTCGCCGACCGTGACAGCGCTCTGGCACGGATCACCTCTCTGGAAAAGCGCATCGAGGAACTCCACCTTGAGACGCAGAACGCGCAGGCCCAGGTCAACGACGCGGAGCCGTCGTACGCGGGTCTCGGCGCGCGCGTCGAGAAGATCCTCCGGCTCGCCGAGGAAGAGGCGAAGGACCTCCGTGAGGAGGCCCGCCGCGCGTCCGAGCAGCACCGCGAGCTCGCCGAGTCGGCCGCCCAGCAGGTCCGCAACGACGCCGAGTCCTTCGCCGCCGAGCGCAAGGCGAAGGCCGAGGACGAGGGCGTCCGGATCGTCGAGAAGGCCAAGAGCGACGCGTCCTCGCTGCGCTCCGAGGCCCAGAAGGACGCGCAGTCCAAGCGTGAGGAGGCCGACGCGCTCTTCGAGGAGACCCGCGCCAAGGCCGCCCAGGCCGCCGCGGACTTCGAGACGAACCTGGCCAAGCGGCGCGAGCAGTCTGAGCGCGATCTGGCCTCGCGTCAGGCCAAGGCCGAGAAGCGTCTGGCCGAGATCGAGCACCGCGCCGAGCAGCTCCGTCTGGAGGCGGAGAAGCTGCGCACGGACGCCGAGCGCCGCGCCCGTCAGACGGTGGAGACGGCTCAGCGCCAGGCCGAGGACATCGTGGCCGACGCGAACGCCAAGGCCGACCGGATCCGCAGCGAATCGGAGCGCGAGCTGGCGGCGCTCACCAACCGCCGCGACTCGATCAACGCCCAGCTGACCAACGTCCGCGAGATGCTGGCCACGCTGACCGGTGCCGCGGTGGCCGCCGCCGGTGCACCGGCCGACGAGGAGCCGGCCTCCCGCGGCGTCCCGGCGCAGCAGACCCGCTGAGCAGCAGTTTCGCCGACCGGTCGAGCCGCCGACCGGCGGTCTCGCCCACCGGCAGACCCGCTGACCGGCCGGTCGGGCCGCTGATACGTCGCCTCTCCCCCGGGGCCGCGTCTCCGCCACGTCCGGACTCGTACGCACCACAGCGCAGGCCCCCCGTCACTCCGGTGGCGGGGGGCCTGTCGTGCGCCTACCGTGTCCTGCGTGCTGCCCTCAGGATTCCGCGGCCGGGTCGGGGGCAGGGGGAAAGGCCAGGCGAATCAACGGACACGACGAGGCGGAACGTAGTGATCGAACTCTCGGGGCTGACCAAACGCTACGGCGAGAAGACGGCGGTCGACCAGCTGACCTTCAATGTGAGGCCCGGCATCGTCACCGGCTTCCTGGGGCCCAACGGCGCCGGCAAGTCCACCACGATGCGTATGGTCCTCGGCCTGGACAACCCCACGGGGGGAGACGTCCGGATCGACGGCAAGCACTACACAGACCTCAAGGACCCGCTGCGCCACATCGGCGCGCTGCTCGACGCCAAGAGCATGCACGGCGGGCGTACGGCCTACAACCATCTGCTCTGCCTCGCGCAGAGCAACGGCATCCCGGCCTCCCGGGTCGGTGAGGTGCTGGAGACCGTCGGTCTCTCGGCCGTGGCGAAGAAGCGCGCCAAGGGCTTCTCGCTCGGCATGGGGCAGCGGCTCGGGATCGCGGGGGCACTGCTCGGCGACCCCGAGATCCTGATGTTCGACGAGCCGGTGAACGGTCTGGACCCCGAGGGCATCCACTGGATCCGCAACCTCATGAAGTCCCTCGCAGGACAGGGCCGCACGATCTTCGTCTCGTCGCACCTGATGAGCGAGATGGCCCTCACCGCCGACCATCTGGTCGTCATCGGCCAGGGCAGGCTGATGGCCGACACCAGCATGGCGGAGTTCATCGCGGAGAACTCACGGTCGTACGTACGGCTGCGCTCCCCGCAGCAGGAGCGGCTCCGCGACGTGCTGCACGAGGCCGGATACAAGCCGGTCCCGGCGGGCGACGGCACGCTCGAAGTGGACGGCACAGCCGCCGCCGAGATCGGCGAACTCGCCGCCCGGCACCAGCTCGTCCTGCACGAGCTGAGCCCCCAGCAGGCTTCACTCGAAGAGGCGTTCATGCAGCTCACCGCGGAGTCGGTGGAGTACCACGCACACAACGGCGGCCAGGGCACCCCGGGCGCACCGCAGCAGCCGGGACAGCAGCAAGGACAGCCGGGACAGCAGCCCGGCTGGGGTCAGAACCCGCAGCAGCAGGGGTGGGGCCAGAACCCCCCGCAGAATCCCCAGCAGCAACCGCCCCGATGGGGCCAGAACCCGCAGAGGGGGGCCTGACCATGGCGGCCGCCCAGGTGATGAAGTCGGAGTGGACGAAGATCCGCTCGGTGCAGTCCACCGTCTGGACCCTGGCGTGTGCGCTGGTGGTGACGGTGGCGTTCGGGGCGCTCTTCAGCGCGCTCTCGAACTCGCAGTTCAGCAAGATGAGCCGTACGGACCAGCTCACCTTTGACCCGACGTCGGTGAGTTTCGCGGGGATCGTGCTCGGTCAGCTGGCGCTGATCGTCTTCGGGGTGCTCGTGGTCTCCAACGAGTACAGCACCGGAATGATCCGGATGTCGCTGGCCGCCGTACCGCAGCGGGCCACCTACTACATCAGCAAGATCACGGTGGCCACGGTCCTGGCGCTCGTCGTCGGTGTGGTGACGAGCTTCGCGACGTACTTCCTCGGCCAGGCGCTGCTGGGCAGCCACCGCTCCCACATCGGCGACCCCGGTGTGCTGCGCGCGGTGATCGGCGGCGCGCTGTACATGACCCTGATCACGATGTTCTCGATGGGCGTCGCCTCGCTGCTGCGCAGTCCGATGCTGTCGCTGGGCATCCTGATGCCGTTCTTCTTCCTGATCTCCAACATCCTGGGGAGCGTCTCCGCCACCAAGAAGGTCGGCGAATACCTCCCCGACCAGGCCGGAAGCAAGATCACCCAGGTGGTGTCGAGCAGTGGTGACGCACCGTACGGGCCGTGGGGCGGTCTCGGCATCATGGCGCTGTGGGTGGTGGCGGCGCTGCTCGCCGGCTATCTGCTGCTGAAGAAGCGCGACGCCTGACGGCTGTTCCCCGGTCCGGTGGCCGGTAGCCGCCGGTTCGCACGACTTGGCTGGAACCGTCAAGGGCTGGATATCCTCCTCACTCATACGGGGGTGTTCGGCCGAATGCGGCCAGGCCCCGACGACCCGCAGAACGTCGATGGGGCTGGAGAATGATCGAGGCAGTCGGCCTGACGAAGCGCTACGGCGCCAAGACGGCCGTGTACAACCTTTCCTTCCAGGTACGGCCCGGCATGGTGACCGGCTTCCTGGGGCCCAACGGCTCTGGGAAGTCGACCACCATGCGCATGATCCTCGGTCTGGACCAGCCGACCGCCGGCCATGTCACCATCGGCGGCCACCCCTTCCGCAAGCTGCCCAACGCCCCCCGGCAGGTCGGCGCACTGCTCGACGCCAAGGCGGTGCACGGCGGCCGCAGCGCGCGCAGCCATCTGCTGTCGCTGGCGCAGCTCTCCGGGATTCCGGCCTCCCGGGTGGACGAGGTGCTCGGTGTGGTCGGCCTCCAGGAGGTGGCCCGCAAACGCTCCAAGGGGTTCTCGCTGGGCATGGGGCAGCGCCTGGGGATCGCCGCCGCGCTGCTGGGCGACCCGCAGGTCCTGCTCTTCGACGAGCCGGTCAACGGACTCGACCCGGAGGGCATCCTCTGGGTCCGCAATCTGATGAAGTCCCTCGCCGCGGAGGGACGTACCGTCTTCGTCTCGTCGCACCTGATGAGCGAGATGGCCCTCACCGCCGACCATCTGATCGTGATCGGCCGGGGCCAGCTGCTCTCGGACCTGAGCGTCAAGGACTTCATCTCGCACAACTCGGCCGACTTCGCCCGGGTCCGCACCCCCGACGTGCCGCAGCGCGAGAAGCTGACGGCCACACTCACCGAGGCCGGCGGGCAGGTCATGCCGGAGCAGGACGGCGCGCTGCGGGTGACGGGGCTGCAACTGGCGCGGATCAGCGACCTGGCGCATGACGCGGACGTACGGCTGTGGGAGCTCTCCCCGCACCAGGCATCCCTGGAGGAGGCCTATATGCGGATGACCCAGGGGGCGGTCGACTACCGCTCAACGGCGGACGAGCTCTCCGGCTTCGCCCGGCCCGGCGACCCGCCCGCGGCGCCGCCCGAGCCGCCGCAGCAGGACTGGTACGCCCCGCCGCCGCCCGGCCGGAACCCGTACGCCGCTCCCCCGGCCGCAGCGCCGCCGTCCCCCGCTGCCCCTGCCGCCGCGCCCACGACCGGCCCCGCAGCGGCCTCCACCGGACCCGCGACGGCCCCCACCGCGCCGCCCGCCACCGGTACCGCCGCACCGCAGGCAGCCGCCCCCGCGCCCGCTCACGCCCCGAAGGACCCCCGATGACGTCCCCCGCTCCCGCGCCGTTCCAGCCGCCGCAGCAGCAGCCGCCCCAGCCATCGCGGGCACCGCACCGGGCACCGCACTACGTCTCCCCGATCCCGGTGACCGACGCGCACCTCGGGCACGCCATCGCATCGGAGTGGACGAAGATCAGGTCGGTCCGCTCCACGATGTGGACCCTCGGCGTGCTGATCGTGCTCGTCTTCGGCATCGGCCTGCTGTCCACGGTCGCCGTCAGAGCGACCGGTTCCGGTACCAGCATGCGCGGCACCCCGGTGCTGAGCATGGGCTTCTTCGGTGTGCTGCTGGGCTCCATGTGTGTCGTCACGCTCGGCGTGCTGACCGTGGCGTCCGAGTACGGCACCGGCATGATCCGCACCACCCTGACCGCCTGCCCGAGCCGGGCCCGGGTGCTCGCGGCGAAGGCGGTGGTCTTCTTCCTGCTGGCCTTCGTGATCCTGCTGGTGACGACCGCGCTGGTCGCGATGTTCCAGTACGCGATGCTCAAGGGGATGGGCGCCCGGACGCCGGACGTCGGGGAGTGGATCCGTGCGACGGTGGGCGTCAGCCTCTATGTCGCCCTGCTCGGTCTGCTGTCGCTGGCCGTCGGCTCGCTGATCCGCCACTCGGCCGGTGCGATCACGATCATGCTCGGGGTGCTGCTGCTTCCGCTGGTACTGGCCCTCTTCATGTTCGCGGACTCGCTCTCCTCGCTGCGCGAGAAGCTCTTCGAGTACTCAATTCCCAACCAGCTCAGCGCTCTCTACAACACCTCGGTCTCCAGCACGGGACCGTCCGGCTGGCAGCCGCTGTGGATCCTTCTCGCGGTGACGGCGGTGGTGTACGCGGGAGCGGTCGCCACGCTCAACAACCGCGACGTCTGAGGCCACCGGCCGCCGGGACCGGCCACCGGGACGCTGCGGGACGGCCACCGGGACACTGCGAGGCGGTCGTCAGGACAGCTGCCGGGCGGCAATCGGGACAGCCGCCGGCCGCCGGTCAGTACCGCGGTGCGTTACGGGACCGCTGCACCCGGGAGGTGCGGCGGTCCCTCGCGTTCCAGCAAGCCCGGTGCCAGTGCCTGCGGTCGTCGACCCCGCCGTACTCGGGCCAGGCCACCACATGCGGCACCCCCGAGGGGATCTCCTGGTCGCAGCCGGGACAGCGGTACCTCTTGCCCTGCGCACTCGCCCCGCTGACCATGCGGACCGACCACTCCTCGCCCTGCCATGTCTCGGCGCCCTGGAGGCCGAAACGGTCGGGACCACCACCCCCGCCGGCGGGCTCACTCGGCTTCTCGCCGCCACGGGGGCGGTTGCGGCGCGGGGACACGTAACACCTCACGGGGCAGAGCGGACAGTTTCTCGCTCTCTCCAGCCTACGGGCAGCGGAACGCCCCACCGGTACCGCTCACCGTGAGAATGTGAAGCCCCGGGCCCCGGCTTACCGGAAAATCACAACAACTTTGCGAAGGGCCGTGCCCTTGGCACGTGTCAGACGTTGTTGCCGGTAAGGGGAGAGTCGCGTCGGCCGCAAGGAGGCGTAAGGCGATGCGTGTTGGGGCATTTGTACTGGCAGCCCAGTTCCCGGGGCAGGGGCAGGAAGAGGCGCTGCACCGAGCGGTCCGGTCCGCCGAGGTCGCCGAGGAGGCCGGGCTCGACGCGGTCTGGCTGGCCGAGCACCACTTCGTTCCGTACGGGGTGTGCCCGTCGGCGGTGACACTGGCCGCGATGATCCTGGGCCGCACCCGGCGGATCCAGGTCGGTACGGCGGTGAGCGTGCTGCCGACCGTGCACCCGGTCGCACTGGGCGAGCAGGCGGCGCTGCTGCACATCACGTCGGGCGGGCGGTTCAGCCTCGGTGTGGGGCGCGGTGGACCGTGGGTGGACCTGGAGGTCTTCGGCGCGGGACTCGGCGCGTACGAGAGCGGCTTCCCGGAGTCGCTGGACCTGCTGCTGCGGTGGCTGCGCGAGTCCCGGGTCTCGGCCGCCGGGGAGCGGTTCCGGTTCCGTGAAGTCCCCGTCGTACCGAGGCCGCAGGAGCTGCGGTGCGGTGAGGTGCCGGGGCCGGAGGTCGTCGTGGCGTGCACCTCGCCCGCCAGTGTGCGGCTCGCCGCCGAGCGCGGGCTGCCGATGCTGCTCGGGATGCACTCGGACGACACGGAGAAGGCCGCAATGGCCGCCCTGTGGCGAACGTACGCACGTGCGGCGGGAGTTGCACCCGGGACCGTGGCGGATCCAGGCCATGTGGCGGCCGGGGTGGCGCAGATCGCGGACCGGCGCGCCGATGCGGTGGAGACTCTGGTGAAGGCGATGCCGGGCTGGCTCAAACAGGGACTTGACGCCCATGTGACCGTCGACGGCAGGCACCGCGCGATGCGGGACCCGGTCGCGTACACGGAGATGCTCTGCGGGATCCACCCGGTGGGCCCTCCCCGCCTGGCTGCCGACCGGCTCGCGGCCACGGCGGAGAGGACCGGCATCACACGGTTCGCGATGCTGGTGGAGGGTTCGGGCGATGTCGCGGCCACCGAGGAGAACCTCCGGCTGATCGGAGCCGAAGTCCTCCCGAGGTTGCACTGATCCGGGTGGAACCGGGCGCTGCCGCTCCGACAGCCAAGACACCTCCAGCGGTACGGAGCGGCAGCCCGGCGCGTCAGCAGTCCCTGAGTTCCGGAGACTGGTTCAGCAGCTGGCCCCTGATCGAGGTGAAACGGCCGAGCCGCTCATCGACCGAGGGATCCAGCGGGAAGACCGCCACACGGTGGCAGTTCTGGAATGCGAGGCGCACCCCGAAATGCCGCTGCAGCGCTCCTCGTATCGCGTCACTCGCGAGTGCGCGCAGCAGTTGGCCGCGCGCCTGCTCATTGGGGGGCGGCGTCTGGTTGTCGGCGAACTCGCCGCCGTCGACCTTCAGCTGGACCGCCAGAGAGCTGATCATCTCCCATGCGTAGGGCAGGGAGGTCCGGACGCAGTCGATGAAGTCGGCTTCATCGACCTCGCCTCGCTCGGCCTGTTCGAGTAGGGCCGGTGAGACGTCGAGCGACATGGGTTCTCCTCTCGCGACCCCGGAACGGCCGGGGCCTTACGGGCAGGGACGGGAGGATCGCGACGCAGAGTACACACGCGACGACCTCCTGCTTCCACGGTATGCGTGTACAGGTCGCCGCACCAGGAGAATGGGCACACAACCGGCCAATAACGAACGGGGTTGTTCAGGGCGAATCGCGTACAAGCGGCGATGTCGAGTAGCGTTGCCGACCATGCGTCTCGTCATCGCCCGCTGCTCCGTCGACTACGCGGGCCGCCTCACCGCCCATCTGCCGTCCGCCCCGCGCCTGATTCTGGTCAAGGCCGACGGGAGCGTCTCGATTCATGCGGACGACAGGGCGTACAAACCGCTCAACTGGATGTCGCCGCCCTGCACTCTGAAGGAGGGGACGGGGGACGACACCGGTCAGTGGACGGTGGTGAACAAGGCGGGCGAGAAGCTCATCATCACGATGGAGGAGGTCCTCCACGACTCCTCGCACGAGCTCGGGGTCGACCCGGGGCTCATCAAGGACGGGGTGGAGGCGCACCTCCAGGAGCTGCTGGCCGACCGCATCGAAACCCTCGGTGAGGGCCACACACTGATTCGGCGTGAATACATGACGGCGATCGGCCCCGTGGACATCCTCTGCCGGGACGCGGACGGCGGGACGGTGGCCGTCGAGCTCAAGCGGCGCGGCGACATCGACGGCGTGGAGCAGCTCACCCGCTATCTGGAGCTGCTCAACCGGGATCCCCATCTGGCCCCGGTGAAGGGCGTCTTCGCGGCGCAGGAGATCAAACCGCAGGCCCGGGTGCTGGCCACCGACCGCGGGATCGAGTGCGTGGTGCTCGACTACGACGCGATGCGCGGCATCGAGGACGACAAGCTGCGGCTCTTCTGAGGTACGGGGATACGGCACAGGGCTGAACGGAAGGCCCCGGCGGACGTGTTGTCCGCCGGGGCCTTCCGCCGTACGCTCTGCGCCCGCCCCGGACTCAGTCCCCGGAGGGGGCGGCCGGGGACGAGGGGGACGCCGACGCGTCCTGCGAGGGCGTGGGCGGGCTCCCGCTGTCCATGGGCGCGCTGGACGCCGTGGAGGGCCGCATGACGCTCTGTGTGGACGAGGGCGAATCGGCGGGCGGCGGGTCCTCGCTCGTGGAGTCGGACGGGGTGGGGCTCGGGCTGTCCGAGGGGTCGCCCGGTGACCCCGACGGGGTGCCCGGCGGGGAGTGCGAGGGCTTGGACGGCGGTCTCGTCGGCTCGGTGGGCGGCTTCCCGGGGCTGGACGGCTTCCCCGAGGGCGACGAGGTCTTGTCCCCCGGTGTGGACGCGCCGTCCGATGGTGTGCTCTCCCCCGGAGAGGGTGTGCTGTCGCTCGCGCTGGGGGTGGGCTGCGTCGAGGGGCCGGTGGAGTCGCGGCCGGCCGAGCCGTCGGAGCTGCCCGGTGTGGTCTGAGTGGGCTCGTCCGCGCTCATCCCGTCCTTGCCGCCGTCGTCGTTGACCGACCGGCCCGGCCGGCCGTCCCCGGAGCCGTCGTTGCCGGTCGCGCCGAGGGTGACCACGGTGCCGAGCACTCCGGCCAGCAGCACACCGGCTCCGGCGGCGACCAGATTGCGCCGGGCACCGCCCAGGACCGTACGGCGCCGGCCGTGCGGAGCGGCGCCCTGCCCGGGCAGTTGCGGGGTGACCAGCGTGATGTGGTCGTCCGGCGACGGGGAGAGCGAGACGACGGCGCCCGCTGTGCCGGTCCCGGCGGGCGGTGTGGCCGCGTCCTCATCGGCGGGCGGCAGGAGTTCGGCGCCCTGCGGCGGGGTGTCGCCGGGGCCGCCGGGCAGATAGCCGCCGAGCGAGGCGGCGCCCGAGCGGTCGGCGATGAGTGCGAGCGCCCTGCGCCCGGCGACCGTGCCCGCCTTGTCGGCCAGCGCGCCGCGCAGTGCTATCGAGGCCTCCAGCTCGGCCAGCGCCCGGTCCGGATTGCCGGTGCAGAGCGCCAGTACCCCCAACTCATGGTGGAAATAGGCCTCTTCGGCGACCTCGCCGGAGAGCCTGGCCGCCTCCTGGCCGGTCCGCAGGGCGCGCTCCCAGGCGCTCCAGTGCAGCCCGGCCGCGAAGGCGGGAGCGGCGCTGCGGGCCAGCAGTGCGGCGGCACTGGGGTGCCCGGCCTCGGTGCCGGGTACGAGTGCGCTCATCGCCGCGAGGACGGCGTCCGCCTCGGCGGCGGCCCGGTCGGGGGCCACCGAGGGGTGCCCGGCCCACCAGGCGTAGTGCTGTGCGGTGGTCAGCGCGTGCCCGGTGGGGTCGTCGGCGTATCCCGCGGCCTCCAGCTGCTGTACGACACCGGCGGCCAGCCGGTGGTGCGAACCGGCAGCCGAGAGCAGCCCGGAGGCGGCCAGCTCCCCCATCGCCGCGTCGGCGTGGGTGTCCCCGACCAGCGCCGGCAGATGGGCCTGGTGCGGCACCTCGCCGCCGAGCGCCACGGCGAAGGCCAGCGTGGCCCGTGCGGCGTCGCTCAGCCGCTCGGCGAGCAGCGGGGCGGGCGCCGCGCCCTGCCCGAGGGTGGGCAGCGGGACCTCGGGGGCGTCACCCGGCGCGCCGGCGGCGGGACCTGAGCCGTCCGTACGGGCGTCGTCGGTGCCGGGCCCGGGGTGGCCGCCGAAGGCGTCGGGGCCGGTACGGAGCAGATCGCGCTGGCGCAGCAGCGCCCCCGCCTGGACGAAGCGCAGCGGCAGCCCCTCCGACTCGAACCAGAGGTCCCCCGCCCAGTTGGCCTCCTCGTCGGTGAGCGGGCGTCCCACGGCGCGCTCCAGGAGGTCGAGCGAGGCGCTGCGCCCGAGCCCGCCGAGGAACACCTCCTCCAGATGCGACTCGGGGAGCGGGGCGGCCACATCGGGGGTCGCGGCGAGCAGGAAGGCGCACTCGGGGGCGGCGTCGAGCAGCTCCTCAAGTGCGGCGCCGCCGAACTCCAGGTCGTCCAGGACGACGATCGCACCGATCCCCCGCACCAGCGGAAGGAGCTCGGCCCGGTCGGGGCGGTACTGGGGTGCCCGGTGGACGGAGGCGAAGAGCCCGTACAGCAGGTCGGCGGGGGTGCGGTGGTATCCGGAGAGCCGGACCACGCCGTCGGGCGCGAAACCGGCGCAGTCGCGGGCCACGGCGTCGACGAGCGAGGTGCGCCCCGAACCGGCGGCCCCCGTCAGACGTACGGACCGGCCGCGCGCCAGCAGCCGTACCAGCCGCTCGTGCTCCTCCTGCCGCTCGATGAGCGGGAGTTCGGGACCGGCGGGGCCGGGGGGCACCGGCGGACCCGCCGCGCGGAGCAGATCGGCGCGCTCCTCGGGGCTGTGGCGCGGCGGCGGGCCGGGGTGCTCGCCCGGCGGGCAGTGTTCGATCTCACTGCCGTCGACCGGGTTCACCGTGACCAGGAAGTCACCGGTGACGAGCCGCACGGTGCGGGCGCGGGCGGGCGCCGGCTGCCCGAGGTCGGGCGCGAGCGGGTCCCGCGGTGGTCTGGGCGGCACCGGGCCACCTTGCTGCGCCGGGCGGTGGCCGGAGTTCTGGCCGTACTCGTCCGGTCCGCTGTTCATCGGGTCCATAGGTGAAAGCCCCCAGCCGGCGTTGCGCGCGGTCTGCCTTCCCGGCCTCGCACACCACGCTGTCGCTTCTGGTCCGGCGCCTACCGCACATGGGTTCGTCAATCAGCAGGCGACCGAACCCTAGACCTTCTGCCAGTATCCGTCACCACTGGGGGTCCCCGGCGCGCAGGGCGGCCGGCCGGCGCAGCGGGAGCGGGCCACGGCCTGCGTCAGACGCGGGGCAGGCATTCGGCGGCGATACCGCCCTCGATGGCCAGGATGCGGTGCAGCCGGGTCGCCACCAGCAGGCGCTGCATCTGCGGCGGGACCCCGCGCAGGACGAGCCGGCGGCCGCATCTCCCGGCCCGCCGGTGGACGCCCATGATGACCCCGAGGCCGGTGGCGTCCCACGAGTCGAGTGCGGTCAGGTCGAGCACCAGGTCGCCGACTCCGTCGTCGACGGCCGAGTGCAGGACCGTACGGGCGTCCGCCGCGCTGCGGACGTCGAGGCGGCCCCCGACGACCAGCTCGACGTGGTCGCCCCTGATATGCATATGCGCTCCCCGGGAGTTCTCGGACTCCGTCACGTCTTTCACGTCTGTCACTGAACTGACTGCCCCGCCGGGAAAGAAGTTGCCGTCCGTAAGCGAACCGATACCGAATTCACCCAACTAGGTGATCGCGGAGCAGCACGTGCGATTCAGTGCTTGTAGAACCCCTGCCCGCTCTTCCTGCCGATGTCACCCGCGTCGACCATTCGGCGCATCAGCTCCGGCGGAGCGAACTTCTCGTCCTGGGATTCCGTGTAGATGTTGCCCGTGGCGTGCAGCAGGATGTCGACCCCGGTCAGATCCGCTGTGGCCAGCGGTCCCATGGCGTGCCCGAATCCGAGCTTGCAGGCGGTGTCGATGTCCTCGGCGGTGGCCACGCCCGACTCGTACAGCTTCGCCGCCTCGACCACGAGCGCGGAGATGAGCCGGGTGGTGACGAAGCCCGCCACATCGCGGTTGACGACGATGCAGGTCTTCCCGACCGACTCGGCGAACTCCCTTGCGGTGGCGAGGGTTTCGTCGCTCGTCTTGTAGCCGCGGACCAGTTCGCAGAGCTGCATCATCGGGACCGGCGAGAAGAAGTGCGCGCCGACGACCCGCTCCGGGCGCTCCGTCACCGCCGCGATCTTGGTGATCGGGATGGCCGAGGTGTTGGAGGCGAGCACCGTGTCGTCCCGCACCAGCTTGTCCAGCGCACGGAAGATCTCGTGCTTGACATCGAGCTTCTCGAACACCGCCTCCACGACGATGTCGGCGTCGGCGACCGCGTCCAGATCGGTGGTCGTGGTGATCCGGGCGAGCGCGGCGTCGGCGTCGGCCCCCTCCAGCCTGCCCTTCGCGACGAACCGCTCGTAGGACGCCTTGATGGCGTCGGTACCGCGGGTCACGGCCGCATCGGTGACATCGCGCAGGACGACGTCCCAGCCGGCCTGAGCCGACACCTGCGCAATTCCGGAACCCATGAGTCCGGCTCCGATGACAGCGAGCTTCCTGGCCAATTGGCACCCCTTCAACGGCTTTCTGCGAACGGCTCTGGGGCGGAGGTTATAGGGAGCGGAGCACCTTGTGGTGGCTAAGAGATACGCGTCACGTCCCACATGGCGGACATCACACTCCGGGGCGTCACCCTCAGGCCCGTACTGCGTAGTTGAGTACTTTCTCCCCCAGAATCTCCTCCATGCCGTCGAGGAGATCCAGGGCCCGCCGGGAGACCTCGTCCGGTGCGCGGCCGGAGACCAGCTCGCCCCCGATCCACTCCATCAGCGTCGACTGGATCCAGGAGAGCTGGCCGGCCATCAGGGTCGGCAGCGTGTCGGAGACGGCCGCGCCCGTCTCCTCCCGCAGCGCCGTCTCCACGTTCGCCAGGGACTCCTGCTGGATGTGCCACATCCGGGAGCGCAGCGTGTGCGCTTCCTGTACGACGCGCAGAAAGCGGTCGTAGCCCTCGATGAGGCCGACCGTGGGCGAGACAGCCGTCACCTGGTCCCGCAGCTCACGCAGGACCGCGCCCGCGGCGGACTCGCCACGGTCCCGGCCGCGCACATAGCGGGCGAGCCGGTCCACGACGCCCTTGCTCCGGTCGAGGAACAGGTCCTCCTTGGCCGGGAAGTAGTTGTACACCGTGTTGACGGAGACCTCCGCGGCTTCGGCGACCTCGGCGACGGTCACCGCGTCGAAGCCGCGCTCCAGGAAGAGACCGGTCGCCACATCCGAGATGTACTGCCTGGTCCGGCGCTTCTTCCGCTCTCTGAGCCCCTCAGCCATGCCCGCATCGTATGCGGACCGCCGGCCCCGGAGAGAAATTGAGGCAAGCCCAAAACTGAAGTGCGTTGCAAAATTTAAGTCACTCTGTTTTTCTGAGTGCCATGCCAATCATCAGTACGTCCGGGCTGGCCCGGACCTTCACCACCAAGGCCGGTCCGGTGGACGCCGTACGCGGTATCGACCTGACGGTCCGGCCCGGCGAGATCCTCGGCTTCCTCGGCCCCAACGGCGCGGGCAAGACCACCACCCTGCGGATGCTCACCACCCTGCTGGCCCCCACCTCGGGCGCTGCCACCGTCGCGGGCTGCGACCTGGTGAAGGACCCGGCGGGTGTCCGCCGCAGGATCGGTTACGTCGCCCAGAGCGGCGGCACCGACCCCCAGATGTCCGTACGCGAGGAGCTGGTCACCCAGGGCCGCCTCTACCGGCTGGGCAGGACCCGCGCGGCGGCGCGGGCCGCGGAACTCGCGGCCGGACTGGGCCTGACCGCGCTGCTCGACCGCAAGTGCGCCGCGCTCTCCGGCGGCCAGCGGCGGCGGCTCGACATCGCGATGGGCCTCACCCACCGGCCCGATGTGCTCTTCCTCGACGAGCCCACCACCGGGCTCGACCCGGGCAGCCGGGCCGATCTGTGGGAGCTGGTGCGCGGGCTGCGGGAAGAGCACGGCACCACGGTCGTCCTGACCACGCACTACCTCGACGAGGCGGACGCGCTGGCCGACCGGCTCGTCGTCGTGGACGAGGGCACGGTGGTGGCCGACGGCACGCCCTGCGCCCTCAAGCTCCAGTACGCGGGCTCCGCCGACGCCTCCCTGCAGGACGCCTTCCTCGCCCTCACGGGCCGCACCGCCACGCCCGCCGACACCGCCCCCGTATCCGTCTAGGAGCCCTTCCATGCTGGTGCACGACACCGCGCTGATCTTCGGCCGCTATGCGCGGCAGACGGCGCGCTCCACGTTCCAGATCCTCTTCGGCGTCCTGATGCCACTGCTCTATCTGCTCTTCTTCGGCCCGCTGCTGACCGGTCTGCCACTCGGCTCACGAGGCGGCTCCTGGCAGGTACTCGTCCCCGGGCTGCTGCTCCAACTCGCGCTGTTCGGGGCGTCGTTCAGTGGCTTCGCCATCATCATCGAGAACCAGACCGGGGTCTTCGAGCGGATGCGGGCGACCCCGGTCAGCAGACTCGCGCTGCTGCTGGGCCGGGTCCTGCGGGACGCGGCGCTCTTCGTCTTCCAGTCGGTCCTGCTGGTGCTGACGGCGCTGCTGATGGGGCTGCGGGCACCGCTGGGCGGGGTGCTGATCGGCTTCGTCTTTGTGGGCGTCCTGACGGTGACCCTCGCCTCGCTCTCGTACGCGCTGGCCCTCAAGGTCTCCAAGCCGCACGAGTTCGGCCCGGTCATCAACGCGGTCACCCTGCCGTCGATGCTGCTCTCGGGCCTGATGCTCCCGATGGCACTGGCCCCCGCCTGGCTGGACGTGCTCTCGCACTTCATGCCATTCCGCTATCTGGTGGACGCGGTACGGGCGGGCTATGTGGGCGATTACACCGGTACGGCGATGCTGTACGGGGTGCTCACGGCCGGAATCCTGGCGGCAGTCGCCGTGACGGTCGGCACACGTGTCTTCCGCGGGGCCGGCGGCTGACCGTGCCCGGCTAGGCTCGGCCGCATGGTCAATCTGACGCGCATCTACACCCGTACCGGCGACCAGGGCACCACGGCGCTCGGCGACATGAGCCGCACGGCCAAGACCGATCTGCGGATCTCCGCGTACGCCGACGCCAACGAGGCCAACGCGGTCATCGGCACCGCCGTGGCGCTCGGCGGGCTGCCGGACGAGGTGGTGAAGGTACTCGTCCGCGTCCAGAACGATCTGTTCGACGTGGGGGCCGATCTGTCCACACCCGTGGCGGAGAACCCGAAGTACCCGCCGCTGCGGGTGGAGCAGCACTACATCGACAAGCTGGAAGCCGACTGCGACCGCTTCCTCGAAGAGCTGGACAAGCTGCGGAGCTTCATCCTGCCGGGCGGCACGCCCGGGGCGGCGCTGCTCCACCAGGCGTGCACCGTGGTCCGCAGGGCCGAGCGGTCGACCTGGGCCGCGCTTGAGGTGCACGGCGAGGTGATGAACGCGCTCACCGCGACCTATCTGAACCGGCTGTCCGACCTGCTGTTCATCCTGGCGCGCACCGCGAACAAGGAGGTCGGGGACGTGCTGTGGGTACCGGGCGGCGAGCGCTGAGCCGACCGGGCAACCAGGCTCTGCTCAGGCCACATTCACTCTCTGACCGGGTGGCGCCGCCTCCAGCCAGGCGAGGAAGCCGGTCAGGGCGTCCTCGCTCATCGCGAGTTCCAGACGTACGCCCTGATGGGAACAGCGGAGCACGACCGCGTCGGAGAGCAGTGCCATCTCCTCCTCGCCCTCCGGCGTACGCCGGGAGACGACCTCGATGGACTGGCGCTCCAGGGTCCGGCGCGGTCGGGGGGCGTACGAGAAGACGCGGAACCACATGATGCGGTCGCCGCTGTAGCGGGCCACCCCGTACACCCAGCCCTTGCCGGACGTGTCCGGTTTCTCCGGGAGGTCCCAGCGGACGCTGCAGTCGAAGGTGCCCCCGGAACGCTGGATCAGCCGCCGGCGGAGGCCGAAGACGAAGAGCCCCACCGCTACCAGTACGACGACCAGGCCGCACACAAGCAGAGCGAGGATCATCTACACCGACCTCCTCGCCTCATGCCGTAAGGGAACTGGTTCTGCATCGCCTCAGCCGCGACCCGGTCCGGATGGTTCCGGACGGGCCGCGGCTGAGGTCAAATCTCGGTGGGAGGCGTCAGTTCCCCGTCACCGCACGCAGTCGGACATCGGCGCGCCGCTCGGCGGCCGAGTCATCGTCCGACTTCGCGCTCTCCAGCGCACGCTCGGCGCGCTGGACATCGATCTCGTCCGCCAGCTCAGCGATCTCGGCCAGCAGCGAAAGCTTGTTGTCGGCGAACGAGAGGAAACCGCCGTGCACAGCGGCAACGACCGTCCCGCCCTCGCTCGTACGAATGGTCACCGGGCCCGATTCCAGCACACCGAGCAGCGGCTGGTGACCGGGCATGACGCCGATGTCGCCGGACGTGGTGCGCGCGACAACCAGTGTCGCCTCGCCGGACCAGACACTACGGTCCGCCGCGACCAGCTCGACGTGCAGCTCAGCAGCCAAGGGTGGCTCCTCGGGTCACCACCCGGCACTGCTGCCGGGTGTTGGGTCAAAGTCTAATGGGCGTGAGGAGAGGGACGGGACAGGCCCGTCCCTCTCACACGAGTCGGATGGCTCACACGGGTCACGGGTGATCCGCGCGGGCCGGCGCCCGACTCAGGTGCGCGACTCAGGAGACGCCGAGCTCCTTGGCGTTGGCCTTGAGGTCCTCGATGCCACCGCACATGAAGAACGCCTGCTCGGGGAAGTGGTCGTAGTCACCGTCGCAGATCGCGTTGAACGCGGTGATCGACTCGTCGAGCGGCACGTCCGAACCGTCCACGCCGGTGAACTGCTTGGCGACATGGGTGTTCTGCGACAGGAAGCGCTCGACACGACGGGCGCGGTGGACAACGAGCTTGTCCTCCTCGCCCAGCTCGTCGATACCGAGGATCGCGATGATGTCCTGGAGGTCCTTGTACTTCTGAAGGATTCCCTTGACGCGCATACCGGCGTCGTAGTGGTCCTTCGCGATGTAGCGCGGGTCCAGGATGCGGGACGACGAGTCCAGCGGGTCGACCGCCGGGTAGATGCCCTTCTCCGAGATCGGACGCGACAGCACGGTCACCGCGTCCAGGTGGGCGAAGGTCGCCGCGGGCGCCGGGTCGGTCAGGTCGTCCGCGGGGATGTAGATCGCCTGCATCGAGGTGATCGAGTGGCCACGCGTCGAGGTGATGCGCTCCTGCAGCAGACCCATCTCGTCGGCCAGGTTCGGCTGGTAGCCCACCGCGGACGGCATACGGCCGAGCAGCGTGGAGACCTCGGAACCGGCCTGGGTGTAACGGAAGATGTTGTCGATGAAGAAGAGCACGTCCTGCTTCTGCACATCGCGGAAGTACTCCGCCATGGTCAGACCGGCCAGCGCGACACGCAGACGGGTGCCCGGGGGCTCGTCCATCTGACCGAAGACGAGCGCCGTCTTGTCGATGACGCCGGACTCGGCCATCTCCTCGATGAGGTCGTTGCCCTCACGGGTACGCTCACCGACGCCCGCGAACACCGACACACCGTCGTGGTTGTTGGCGACGCGGTAGATCATTTCCTGGATCAGAACGGTCTTGCCGACACCGGCACCGCCCATCAGGCCGATCTTTCCACCCGTGACGTACGGGGTGAGAAGGTCGATGACCTTGATCCCGGTCTCGAACATCTTGGTCTTCGACTCAAGCTGGTCGAAGGCCGGCGCCTTGCGGTGGATCGGCCAGCGCTCGGTGATCTCCGACGTGGCCTCGGGCTTGTTCAGGATCTCACCGAGGGTGTTGAACACCTTGCCCTTGGTGATGTCGCCGACGGGCACTGTGATGCCGTCGCCGGTGTCCGTGACCGGGGCCTGGCGGACCAGACCGTCGGTGGGCTGCATCGAGATCGCGCGGATCACGCCGTCGCCCAGGTGCTGGGCCACTTCGAGCGTCAGCGTCTTGAGCTTGCCGTCCTCGGCCGGGTCAGCGACCGCGACGGTGAGGGCGTTGTAGATCTCCGGCATCGCGTCGACGGGGAACTCCACGTCGACGACCGGGCCGATGACCCGGGCAACGCGGCCCGTGGCGGCGGTCACGGCGCTTTCGGTAGTCGTCGTCATTTACCTGTCACTCCCCGCGGTCGCGTCGGCCAGGGCGCTTGCGCCACCGACGATCTCGCTGATTTCCTGGGTGATTTCGGCCTGGCGGGCCGCGTTGGCAAGCCGGGTGAGGTTCTTGATGAGATCCCCGGCGTTGTCGGTGGCCGACTTCATCGCACGGCGACGGGCGGCGTGCTCGGAGGCAGCCGACTGAAGCAGTGCGTTGTAGACACGGCTCTCGACGTAGCGCGGCAGCAGAGCGTCGAGGACGTCCTCCGCCGACGGCTCGAAGTCGAACAGCGGAAGGATCTCGTCCTTCGTGCTGTCCGCGGGTGTTCCGCCCTCGGCGGCCTCGTCGAGAGAGAGAGGCAGCATCCGGCTGTCGACCGCGTTCTGCGTGATCATCGACACGAACTCCGTGAAGACGATGTGCAGTTCGTCGGCGCCGCCCTCGGCCGTCTCCTTCTCGATGGACTCGATCAGGGGCGCGGCGACCCGCTTGGCGTCCGCGTAGGTCGGGCTGTCGGTGAACCCGGTCCACGAATCCACGACCTTGCGCTCGCGGAAGCCGTAGTACGAGACACCCTTGCGGCCGACGATGTACGTGTCGACCTCCTTGCCCTCACCGCGCAGCCGCTCGGTGAGCCGCTCCGCCGCCTTGATGGCGTTCGAGGAGTAGCCGCCGGCCAGACCGCGGTCGCTCGTGATGAGCACGATCGCGGCACGGACCGGGGACTCGGCCTCGGTGGTGAGCGGGTGGTTGGTCGTGGAGCCGGTCGCCACCGCGGTCACCGCGCGGGTGAGCTCGGTCGCGTACGGCATCGACGCCGCCACCTTGCGCTGCGCCTTGACGATGCGCGAGGCGGCGATCATCTCCATCGCCTTGGTGATCTTCTTGGTCGCGGTGACGGATCGGATGCGACGCTTGTAGACCCGGAGCTGGGCTCCCATGAGTCAGGTCCCTTCCGTCGTCACTTGGAGACGTTGACGGCCGGCGCGTCCTCGCCCAGGAGCTGGCCGTCCGAGGTCTCGAACTGCCGCTTGAAGGCGGTGATCGCGTCGGCGATCGAGGTCAGTGTGTCGTCCGACATCTTGGCGCCCTCGGCGATCGAGGTGAGGAGCTCCTTGCGCTCGCGGCGCAGGTACTCCAGCAGCTCGGACTCGAAGCGGCGGATGTCGCCGACCGGGACGTCGTCCATCTTGCCGGTGGTACCGGCCCAGACGGAGACGACCTGCTCCTCGACGGGCATCGGCTCGTACTGGCCCTGCTTCAGCAGCTCGACCATGCGCTTACCGCGCTCCAGCGACGCCTTCGACGCAGCGTCCAGGTCGGAACCGAAGGCGGCGAACGCCTCCAGCTCGCGGTACTGGGCGAGGTCGACACGGAGTCGGCCGGACACCTGGCGCAGCGCCTTGTGCTGGGCCGAACCACCGACACGGGAGACCGAGATACCGACGTTGAGCGCGGGCCGCTGGCCTGCGTTGAAGAGGTCGGACTCCAGGAAGCACTGGCCGTCGGTGATGGAGATGACGTTGGTCGGGATGAACGCCGACACGTCGTTCGCCTTGGTCTCGACGATCGGGAGACCCGTCATCGAACCGGCGCCCATGTCGTCGGAGAGCTTCGCGCAGCGCTCCAGCAGACGGGAGTGCAGGTAGAAGACGTCGCCCGGGTAGGCCTCACGGCCCGGCGGACGGCGCAGCAGCAGCGAGACGGCACGGTAGGCGTCGGCCTGCTTCGAGAGGTCGTCGAAGATGATCAGGACGTGCTTGCCGGCGTACATCCAGTGCTGGCCGATGGCCGAACCGGTGTACGGCGCCAGGTACTTGAAGCCGGCCGGGTCGGAAGCCGGAGCCGCGACGATCGTCGTGTACTCCAGGGCGCCCGCCTCCTCCAGCGCACCGCGTACGGACGCGATGGTGGAGCCCTTCTGGCCGATGGCGACGTAGATGCAGCGGACCTGCTTCGACGGGTCGCCGGTGCGCCAGTTGTCGCGCTGGTTGATGATCGTGTCGACAGCCAGCGCGGTCTTGCCGGTCTGCCGGTCACCGATGATCAGCTGACGCTGACCGCGGCCGATCGGCACCATCGCGTCGACGGCCTTGTAGCCGGTCTGCATCGGCTCGTGCACGGACTTGCGCACCATGACGCCGGGAGCCTGGAGCTCCAGCGCACGGCGGCCTTCGGTCTCGATGTCGCCGAGGCCGTCGATCGGGTTGCCGAGCGGGTCGACGACGCGGCCGAGGTAGCCCTCGCCGACGCCGACCGCGAGCACCTCACCGGTGCGCTGCACCGGCTGGCCCTCCTCGATGCCGTTGAACTCGCCGAGAACGATCGCGCCGATCTCGCGCTCTTCAAGGTTCAGCGCAAGACCGAGCGTGCCGTCCTCGAACTTCAGCAGCTCGTTCGCCATGGCCGAGGGAAGACCCTCGACCTTCGCGATACCGTCGCCGGCCACGCTGACCGTACCGACCTCCTCGCGCGAGGCCGCGTCCGGCTGGTACGACTGGACAAACGTCTCCAGTGCGTCCCGGATCTCCTCCGGCCGGATCGTGAGCTCCGCCATCTGGGTTCCCTGCTCTCCTTGTTGGGCCCGAATCAATTACTTGTCGGCCCAACTCGGGCCGTTATCAGTACTGTTGAGTTGGTGGCTTTGTCTGCTGGTCAGCCGGCCATCCGACGAGTCGCCTCGTCGAGACGGTCCGCGATGGAGCCGTTGATGACTTCGTCGCCGACCCGCACCTGGATCCCGCCGAGGACCGCGGGGTCCACGTCCAGGTTGAGGTGCATCCGGCGGCCGTACAGCTTGGCCAGTACGGCGCCGAGGCGCTGCTTCTGGCCGTCGCTCAGCGGCACCGCCGAGGTGATGACCGCGACCGTGCGGTCCCTGCGCTCCGCGGCGAGCCGGGACAGGGACTCCAGTCCCGCCTCCAGGCTACGTCCACGCGGCTGGGTCACAAGGCGCACGATCAGACGCTCGGTGACCGCGTCGGCCTTGCCGCCGAGCAGGCTGCGCAGCAGCTCGCTCTTGGCGGTGCCCGATGCGGTGCGGTCGGTGAGCGCGGCCCGCAGTCCGGTGCTGGAGGTGACGATCCGGCCGAACCGGAACAGCTCGTCCTCCACGTCGTCCAGCGTGCCGGCCCGCTGGGCCGCGGTGAGGTCGGCGGTGGCCGAGAGCTCCTCGACCGTGTCGACCAGGTCACGCGACTGCGACCAGCGGGACCGGACGAGCCCGGCCACCAGGTCCACGGTGTCCCCGCCGACCTGACCACTGAGCAGCCGTCCGGCCAGCTGGGCCTTCTCCTCACCGGCCTGCGACGGGTCGGTGAGGACCCGGCGCAGCGAGACCTCGCGGTCGAGCAGCGCGGTGACGGCGGCCAGCTCGCCGGCGAGCTTCGACGCGTCGGCCGACGGGCTGTCGGTCAGCGCGTCGAGACGCTCACGTGCGGAGGCCAGTGCCTCGCGGCTCGCGCCGTTCATCGAGCGGCCTCGGCCTTCTCCTCAAGCTCATCGAGGAAACGGTCGACCGTGCGGCTCTGCCGGGCGTGGTCCTCAAGGGACTCGCCGACGAGCTTGCCCGCCAGGTCCGTGGCGAGCTTGCCCACGTCCTGGCGCAGCGACTGCGCGGCCTGCTTGCGGTCGGCCGCGAGCTGGGCGTGACCGGCAGCGATGATCTCCTCACGCTGACGCTGGCCCTCCGCACGCATCTCAGTGATGAGCGCGGCACCCTGCTCCTGCGCCTCCTGGCGCATCCGCGCGGCCTCGTGCCGGGCCTCGGCGAGCTGAGCCTTGTACTGCTCAAGCACGCTCTCGGCTTCGAGCTTGGCGGCGTCCGCCTTCTCCATACCGCCTTCGATGGCCTCGCGGCGCTCGTCCAGAACCTTGTTGATGTTCGGGAGGAGCTTCTTGGCGAGGAAACCGAAGACGATGACAAAGGCGAGGAAGCCGATGATGAGCTCAGGAATCGGCGGGATGAGCGGGTTTTCCTGCTCCGCCGCGAGCTGAACCAGAGGGTTCACGTCAGTGCCTTCCGTCTAATGGGGCTGTTCGCGACCGAGGTCAGGCGCTCGGGTAGACGAACGGCATGACCAGACCGATGAGGGCGAGCGCCTCACAGAAGGCGAAGCCGAGAATCTGGTTCTGGCGGATCAGGCCGGCAGCCTCGGGCTGGCGGGCGAGGGCCTGAGTACCGTTACCGAAGATGATGCCGACGCCGACGCCGGGACCAATGGCTGCGAGGCCGTAACCGATGGAGCCGAGGTTGCCCTTGATTTCGACGCCAGCGGCGAGGGTCTGGAGAACAGACATGCCGGTTCTTCCTTCTCTTTCATGGACCGGTGGGGGATGGCCACCGGATGATTCAGGGAGGTGGGGGTACTCAGTGCTGCTCGGCCAGAGCGCCCTGGATATAGCTGCAAGTCAGCAGGACGAACACATAGGCCTGGACAGCTTGGATAAAGAGTTCGAAAGCGGTCATCACGATCGTCATCACGAACGAGACGCCTGCATAGGCGAAGCCGATGCCGTTCAGCAGGTACCAGCTGGCGATCGTGAAGAGGAGCAGCAGCGTGTGGCCCGCGAACATGTTGGCGAACAGTCGGACCGCGTGAGTGAACGGCCGGACCAGCAGGTTGGAGAAGAGCTCGATGGGCATCGAGAGCACGAGGACCACGCCGAGGGACTTGTCGTAACCGGTGAAGTTCTTGAAGGCTCCGACGAATCCGTGCTTCTTGAACGTCAGGCTGACCCACAGCACATAGACGATCAGGGCGAGCGCGGCCGGGTAGGAAATAATCGCCGTCACGGGGAACTGGGCGACCGGGATGATCGACCAGAGGTTCATCACCCAGACGAAGAAGAACAGGCTGACAACCAGCGGGACGTACTTCTCGCCCTCACGCTTGCCGATCGTCTCGTAAACGATTCCTCGGCGCACGAAGTCGTATCCGGCCTCAGCGACCATCTGCAGCTTTCCGGGAACCACCTTGGGGTTGCGGAAGGCCGCCCAGAAGAACCCAACGATGACGACCGTGCCGAGCAGCGCGAGCAGCATCGTCTTGTTGAAGTACAAGTTGCTGTCCCCGTCGCCCCACAGGGGCTTGAACAGGAACGAGTGCAGGCCGGGAGCCGGGAATCCACAGCCGTCAAAGATGTGGCAGTCGGTCTCGAAGGCGAGCACCTGCGTCGGGTCAGCACTCACCGCGGGCTCCTTCAACATGGCGCATAGGTACGGCAACCTCGTTGTGTCGGCGCGGCGCACAGCCGCGGTTCGGCACTGGACTGGTGTTACGGATGTGGGGGCGGCTGGCAGGCAGTGAGCCTCGCGATGGTGCAGGCGTCAGCTCAGATGCCCGCGCCCGCAGTGCCGCAGTTGGAACCGGACGATAGCAGGATCCACAACGCCCGCTTATCCCGCCCCTACCCTTCACTTCGACGAACCCGTCTTCTCGGGCTGGTGCCCGTCGGCGGAGTCCGGTTCGACGTAGAGGATCTTGGCCTTCATATAAGCCCGCGCCTGAGCCGCGATCCAGACAACCGTCGCCACAACCAGCGTGATGGCAAAAGACTTGGGGTTGAACAACGTGGTGTTCTTGAACACCGCGACGAAAATGACAAGCAGCAACAACTGCGCGGTATAGAGCATGAGCCCCATGGCCTGGAACAGGTGCGGCAGGGACCTGGCGGTGCGGTTCAGGACGACAAGTCCGATCCCCATGAAGACGATCACGACCACGGCGCCGACAAGTGCGCCGACCGCTCCCTTGCCGCCCGCGACCACACCGCTGATCGCAGCGGCGACAACGCCGGCTGCGGCGGTGGGTACAGCGGTCTGGAGGAGTGTTCGGGCGTCGGGGGACGGCATGGCGGCAGCTCCGCTTCGGGTGGGGGCAGGGTGTCGTCATGGACGAGCGTAGGCCCGGTTCGAGAGGGAAATCTCGGGCCAAGGAGCCGTCGCACTGCGGCCCTTCGGCTTCATCTCCGGGTTTCGTGAACGGTATCACAAACTATTTGATGAGGTCTTTACCATGGAAGTGTGCTGCCCGTCACACATGAGAGTGAAGGCGCGCGTCTGTGCATGCGGGCGTTCGTTATGCCTGATATTGGGGGCTGTTGAGGGAAATGCTCAACGCCTCGTTCCGGCCTCGCGCCGATCGGGGAACCCGGATCGGGGGCCAATTGCGGTCGCCCCGTTGACGCCTGCGGGAATCGGTTCGTTTCCGTTCAGGCCGACGAGCGGTGCGGAATCGCCCGTTTCGGATGAAATCGGCGTCTCATCCGCATTGCCGGTACCACCGCATTCCGCCGTACCGGCCGCCTCCGGTGCCGTCCTCGATGCCGTCTCCGATTCCGCCTCGGGAGCCACGCGGCGGCGCCCCCGGTAACGCGGCGGAACGAAGCCCTGGGCCCACTTCGGGGCGCGCGGGGTGAAGCGCGGCATCAGCAGCAGGGCGAGGCCCACCGCGCTCAGCACCACGACCGCCAGCAGGATCCAGGTGGACGAGGAGCGCACCGAGTAGGCCAGCGCGCCGAAGGCGAAAAGGGCCGACCAGAAGTACATGATCAGCACCGCCCTGCTGTGCGAGTGGCCGATCTCCAGGAGCCGGTGGTGGAGATGGCCGCGGTCGGCGGCGAACGGCGACTGGCCGTTCCAGGTGCGCCGCACGATCGCCAGCACGAGGTCCGCGAAGGGCACCGCGATGATCGTCAGCGGCATCAGGAGCGGGATGAAGACCGGCAGCATCGCGTGGGTGGCCTCGCGCCCGCCGCCGAGGTTGAGGCTCATCGCGTCCGGGTCGACCTGGCCGGTCACCGAGATGGCACCGGCGGCGAGCACCAGGCCGATCATCATCGATCCCGAGTCGCCCATGAAGATCCGGGCCGGATGCATGTTGTGCGGCAGGAAACCCAGGCACATCCCCATCAGCACGGCGGCGAAGAGGGTGGCCGGGGCGGCCGCCTCGATCCCGTACCCGTACCAGATCCGGTAGGTGTACATGAAGAAGGCCGCGGCGGCGATGCAGACCATGCCGGCCGCGAGTCCGTCCAGGCCGTCCACGAAGTTCACCGCGTTGATGGTGATCACCACCAGCGCGACGGTCAGCAGGGTGCCCTGCCACTGGGTGAGCGAGACGGTGCCGACGCCCGGGATGGGCAGCCACAGGATCGTCAGACCCTGCATGACCATCACGCCCGCCGCGATCATCTGGCCGCCGAGCTTGATCAGGGCGTCGATCTCGAACTTGTCGTCCAGGACACCGATGATCCAGATCAACCCGGCGCCGGAGAGCAGCGCGCGCGGCTCGTTCGACAGCGTGAAGACGCTGCCGAGGTTCTGCAGATGGGCCGCGACCAGCAGCCCCGCGCACAGACCGCCGAACATGGCGATGCCGCCGAGCCGCGGCGTCGGTTCACGGTGCACGTCACGGGCCCGGATCTCCGGCATCGCCCCGGCCATGATGGCGAACTTCCGCACCGGCCCGGTCAGGAGATACGTCACCGCGGCCGTGACGCAGAGCGTCAGCAGGTATTCACGCACGGGCTGCCCCACAGATATCGCTGGCCATCTCAGCCCCACACCTTAGCTTCGGCCTGCATGAGGTTGAGGACACACGGGTAGCTCCGATGGTTGCACGAGTACCGCTCTAGCCCGAATTCGGCGGAAACCGCCCGGCGAGTGCGCGTACTTCTTCACGGGTCCCCCGCTCTTCACGCAGGGCCGCCGTGAGGAGCCCCGCGATCTCGGCCATCTCCGGCGCCCCCATGCCCTGGGTGGTGACGGCGGCGGTGCCCAGCCGGACGCCCCGCTCGTCGCCGTAGGGCAGCGCGCAGGTGTCCAGGACGATCCCGGCCGCCGCCAGCCGGGCGCGGGCGGTCGCCCCGCCGGTGCCGAGCGGCGCCGGATCGGCGGTGATGAGATGTGTGTCGGTCCCCCCGGTGGTGAGCTCGAAGCCCTCGGCGGCCAGCCCGGCGGCGAGCACCCGGGCGTTCTCCACCACCTGGTGCGTGTACGCCGCGAACGCCGGGGCCGCCGCCTCGCCGAAGGCGACCGCCTTGGCCGCGATCGTGTGCATCTGGGCGCCGCCCTGGGTGAAGGGGAAGACGGCGCGGTCGATCCGGTCGGCCAGCTCGGCGCCGCAGAGGATCAGTCCGCCGCGCGGCCCGCGCAGCACCTTGTGGGTGGTGGCGCAGACGACGTCGGCGTACGGCACCGGGCTGGGCGCCGCTCCCCCGGCGATCAGGCCCATCGGATGGGCGGCGTCCGCGATGAGATAGGCGCCCGCCTCGTCCGCGATCTCCCGGAAGGCCGCGTAGTCCGGGTGGCGTGGGTACGAGATCGAGCCGCAGACGATGGCCCGCGGCCGGTGCTGCCGGGCGAGCGTGCGCACCTGGCCGTAGTCGATGAGCCCGCTCTCCGCGTCGACGCCGTACCCGACGAAGTCGAACCAGCGGCCGGAGAAGTTGGCGGGCGATCCATGGGTGAGATGGCCCCCGTGCGGAAGTCCCATGGCCAGGACGGTGTCACCGGGGCGCAGAAGGGCCGCGTACGCCGCCAGGACGGCCGATGAGCCCGAGTGCGGCTGGACGTTGGCGTGCTCGGCTCCGAAGAGCGCTGTGGCCCGCTCACAGGCGATCCGCTCGGCGAGATCGGCCAGCTCACAGCCGCCGTGGTAGCGGGCGCCCGGGTAGCCCTCCGCGTACTTGTTGGCGAGCGGGGAGCCGAGTGCGGCCAGGACGGCGGGCGAGGTGAAGTTCTCGGCGGCGATCAGCTGGAGCGAGGTGGCCTGCCGCTCGGCCTCGCCGAGCAGTACGTCCGCCATCTCGGGGTCCTGCCCGCGCAGCGCGTCGAAGCCGGCGGGGTGGGGGCCGGCGAGGTGGGGCGGGGTGGTGGTGACCGGCATCGTGTGCTCCTCGGCGTCCCGTCCAATGTAGGACGGGCCGCGCGGGGGCGCCTGCCGGTGGTCTGCCGTACGGGGGCGGACAGCCCGCTCCTGCGGGACGGGCGGGCCCTCAGTGCGGTGCGGCGACCCCGGTGAGCGCCGTGACCACCGGGTCCAGTGCCTGGTTGATCTCGTCGCCGATCGACCGGAAGAAGGTGATCGGCCCCCCGTACGGGTCGTTGACCTCGTCCGCCTCGGCCGTCGGCGCCAGCAGCCACCCCCGGAGCGCGGCGGCGGCCCTGACCAGTGCACGGGCCCGCTCGACCACGCCCTCGTCGAGCGGGTCGGGCAGCGTCGCCGGGTCTATGGCCCGTACGAGCCGGGTGAACTCCTTGAGCGTGAAGGTGCGCAGCCCCGCGGAGTGGCCCATCGAGATGACCTGCGCGCGGTGGTCGCGGGTCGCGGTGAGCACCAGATCGGCCCGGATCACATGGTCGTCGAGCAGCTCACGGCCGAGGAAGCCCCCGGCGTCCGCGCCGTAGTCCTCCAGGACGGTCGCCGCGTTGGCCTCCATCGGGGCGCCCTCGTGGCCCCAGGTGCCGGCCGACTCCACGATCAGGCCGTCGGCGAGCCCGGTGCCCAGGCGGTCCGTCAGAGCATGCCGGGTCAGCCGCTCGGTGATCGGCGAGCGGCAGACGTTGCCGGTGCTGACGTGGAGGATCCTGAACGTGCCGCCGGAGGCGGACGCGCCTATGCCACGCCCCTCAGGGGCTGTCAATTGGCCACCTCAAGGTCGGGTACCACCTTGCGCAGCTCCTCGGCGGAGAGCGCGCCCGCGCGGAGCAGGACGGGGACCTTGCCGGTGACGTCGACGATGGAGGACGGGACGATGCCCGGTGTGGGGCCGCCGTCCAGGTAGACGGAGATGGAGTCGCCGAGCATCTCCTGTGCCGCGTCGCAGTCCTCCGGCGCCGGGTGGCCGGTCAGGTTGGCGCTGGAGACGGCCATCGGGCCGACCTCCGTGAGCAGCTCGATGGCGACCGGGTGCAGCGGCATCCGCACGGCGACGGTCCCCCGGGTGTCGCCGAGGTCCCACTGGAGCGACGGCTGGTGCTTGGCGACGAGCGTCAGGGCGCCCGGCCAGAACGCGTCGACCAGCTCCCACGCCTGCTCCGAGAAGTCCGTGACCAGGCCGTGCAGGGTGTTCGGGGAGCCGATGAGCACAGGGCTCGGCATGTTGCGGCCGCGCCCCTTCGCGTCGAGCAGGTCGGCGACGCCATCGGAGCTGAAGGCGTCGGCGCCGATGCCGTACACGGTGTCCGTCGGAAGTACGACGAGCTCGCCCCGGCGGACGGCGGACGCGGCTTCGCGCAGACCGGTGGAGCGGTCGGTCGCATCGTTGGTGTCGTATCGCCGTGCCATTGTTAGCGAGCCTCCCTGAGCAAAGCCTGCAGAGCCTGAGAAATGTGGTGCGGAACCGGTCCTGCGATCGTCACGGCAGGGCCTTGCGGGCCGTGGCGAACCGGGGCCGGTTGTTCAGGTCGGGGTGGTCGGCCGCGTCGGCCCAGCCCCGTTCCTCGGTGAAGATCCACGGGACCTGGCCGCCCTGGGTGTCGGCGTGCTCGATGACGACGACGCCGCCGGGCACGAGGAGACGGTGGGCGGTGCGCTCGATGCCGCGGATCGTGTCGAGGCCGTCCTCGCCGGAGAAGAGGGCCATCTCCGGGTCGTGGTCACGGGCCTCGGGTGCGACGTACTCCCACTCGGTGAGCGGGATGTACGGCGGGTTGGAGATGACCAGGTCGACCTGGCCGTCGAGTTCGGGGAGCGCGCTCAGGGCGTCGCCCTGGTGCACGGTGACCCTGGACCCCTCGGCGTTCTTGCGGGTCCAGCGCAGCGCGTCGTCGGACAGCTCCACGGCGTGCACGCGCGAGCGCGGCACCTCCTGGGCCATGGCCAGCGCGATGGCGCCGGAGCCCGTGCAGAGGTCGACGATGAGCGGCTCGACGACGTCCATGGCGCGTACGGCGTCTATGGCCCAGCCGACGACCGACTCGGTCTCCGGGCGGGGCACGAACACACCGGGGCCCACCTGGAGTTCCAGATAGCGGAAGAAGGCGCGGCCCGTGATGTGCTGGAGCGGCTCGCGGGCCTCGCGGCGGGCGACGGTCTCCCAGTAGCGGGCGTCGAAGTCCGCGTCCTTGACCTGGTGGAGCTCGCCCCGCTTGACACCGTGCACGAAGGCGGCGAGCTCCTCGGCGTCGAAACGCGGGGAGGGCACGCCGGCGTCGGCCAGCCGCTGGGTGGCCTGGGCCACCTCGGCAAGCAGCAGGTTCATGCGGTTCTCCAGTACGGGCCGGCTACTACTGGGCGGCGGCGAGCTTGGCCGCGGAGTCCGCGTCCACACACGCCTGGATCACTGCGTCCAGGTCGCCGTCGAGCACCTGGTCCAAGTTGTACGCCTTGAAGCCGACACGGTGGTCGGAGATCCGGTTCTCGGGGAAGTTGTACGTCCGGATCTTCTCGGACCTGTCGACGGTACGGACCTGGCTGCGGCGCACGTCGGACGCTTCCTGCTCGGCGGCCTCCTGGGCGGCGGCCAGCAGCCGGGAGCGCAGGATGCGCATGGCCTGCTCCTTGTTCTGGAGCTGGCTCTTCTCGTTCTGGCAGGAGGCGACGACACCGGTCGGCAGGTGTGTGATGCGGACCGCCGAGTCGGTGGTGTTGACCGACTGCCCGCCGGGACCCGAGGAGCGGTAGACGTCGATCCGGAGGTCGTTGGGGTGGATCTCGACGTCGACCTCCTCGGCCTCGGGCGTGACGAGCACACCGGCGGCCGAGGTGTGGATACGGCCCTGGGATTCGGTGGACGGCACCCGCTGCACCCGGTGCACACCGCCCTCGTACTTCAGCCGCGCCCAGACGCCCTGGCCGGGCTCGGTGGCTCCGTTGCCGCCCTTGGTCTTCACCGCGACCTGGACGTCCTTGTAGCCGCCCAGCTCGGACTCGGTGGAGTCGATGATCTCGGTCTTCCAGCCGGCGCGCTCGGCGTAGCGCAGATACATCCGCAGCAGGTCGCCCGCGAACAGCGCTGACTCGTCACCGCCCGCGCCCGCCTTGACTTCGAGGAGCACGTCCTTGTCGTCGCTGGGGTCGCGCGGCACCAGGAGCAGCCTGAGCTTCTCGGTCAGCGCTTCGAGCTGCTTGTCGAGAATCTTGACCTCGGCTGCGAAGTCCGGGTCGTCGTAGGAGAGTTCACGCGCCGTCTCGATGTCCTCGCCGGTCTGCTTCCAGGAACGGTACGTGGAGACGATCGGGGTCAGCTCGGCGTAGCGCTTGTTGAGCCTGCGCGCGTTGGCCTGGTCGGCGTGGACCGACGGGTCGGCGAGCTGTTCCTCAAGAACGGCGTGCTCGCCGATCAGTTCCTCGACCGCCTCGAACATCGGGGGTTCCTGCTTTCGTACGTCAAGAAGGGCGCTTCCGGGACGGCAAAAGCGCCGGTCCGGGCGCTCCGGGGAGGAGCGTCCGAGGACCGGCGCAGCAGCTCGCTACTTGGCGGCGGAGTCCGCGGCCTTCTTGCCGAAGCGGGCCTCGAAGCGGGCCACACGGCCACCGGTGTCGAGGATCTTCTGCTTGCCCGTGTAGAACGGGTGGCACTCGGAGCAGACCTCGGCACGGATGTTGCCTTCGGCGAGGGTGCTGAAAGTGGTGAACGACGCACCGCAGGTGCAGCTGACCTGGGTCTCGTGGTACTCGGGGTGGATGTCGCGCTTCAAGGTGACTCCTAGTTTCGGGAGGGCGCCGGGTCGTGCGGGCGGAATTGTCAGCACGTGAACCGGGGCCAGCGGACCAGTCTGCCAGGAGTGGCCCGCCCGTCAAAATTTCGGACAGTCGGTGAACCGGGGGCGGACCGGATCTATTCCGCCGGACGCCCCGCCCCCGGGCTCCGTACGCCGGTCAGGAGCTCGTCACGACCTTGCCCGCCGAGCCCTTGTCCCCGGCGGAGCCCTTGGTGGCGGAGGCCGGAATCGGCTTGTCCTGCTTCAGCGCGGCCCATACCTGCTGGGACTTGGCCTCCAGCGGGATGACGCGGTTGAGGTTCGTCGGGTCGTACTCGACCGGCATCGTCACCATCTTCATGGAGCCCGCGCCGATGCCCTTGAGGCCGTCCGCGAAGGACGTCAGGCTCTTCACGGAGTTGAGGTCGGAGTCGGTGGTGACGGCCTTCGTCGCGGTGTCGGCGAGGCTGTAGAGCTTCTTGGGGTTGCTGAAGACCCCGACATGCTTGACCTGGCTGATGAGGGCCTTGATGAAGGCCTGCTGGAGCTGTATTCGCCCGAGGTCGCTGCCGTCGCCGACGCCGTGCCTGGTCCGTACGAGACCGAGCGCGTCCTGTCCGTTGAGGGTGTGGGTGCCCGCGTTCAGGTGCAGGTGGCTCTTGTCGTCGTTGATCGCCTTGCTGGTGGTGACGGGTACGCCGCCCAGGTCGTCGATCAGCTTCTGGAAGCCGGCGAAGTCGACCTCCAGATAGTGGTCCATGCGGATCCCGGACATCTTCTCGACGGTCTTGACCGCACACGCCGGGCCGCCGGTCTCGTACGCCGTGTTGAACATGGCGTGCTGGGCTCCCGGCGCGTCCGCGCCCTTGGACGTGGTGCAGTCGGGGCGGTCGATCAGGGTGTCGCGCGGTATCGAGACCACGCTGGCCTTCTTGTGGCCCTTGTACACGTGGACGACCATCGCGGTGTCCGAGCGGGCGCCGCCCTCGTCCTTGCCGTACTTGGAGTTGGCGCCGGCCCGTGAGTCGGATCCCAGCACCAGGATGTCCATCGAGCCGTTGTCGACGTTGTGCGGGCGGTCGGCGCCGAGCTGGGCGTTGATGTCGACGCTCTTGAGGTTGCCGTCGAGCTTGAAGTAGAGGAAGCCGAGGCCACCGCCGCCGAGCACGACCACTCCGGCCGCCGCCCATGCGGTGATCACCAGCGCCTTGCGGCGCCCGGTGGCCGTCCTGCGGCGTTTGCCGCTGCCCCGTATTCGGCTGCCCTTCTGCGGCTCGCCCATGTCCCCTCCAGCTTTCTCGGTGGTCCCGCTACCCCCTGCCCCGAAGTTCAGGCGCGGTCCGTCGTCCCCTGTGAGACGACGTATCTCGCGAAAGAGTTGCACAACGCGCTGTGACCCCGGAGCGGCCCCGCCATCACGGACGGTAGCCGGCCCCGATCTCGAAAAGCGGTCCCGACCTGGGGTTTTTCCCTTCGTGCGGAAGATCGTCCCGGAGCGGTGCGGGCGGTGTGCTGTGGCGAAGATCTCGGCCGGTGCCGATGCGGTACGGCAGCCGGGTGGGCGACACGTGTGCGGTGCGTGCAGAGGCGGTGTACGGGAGCCGGGCGGGCGGCCGGGGCCTCCTGCGACCGGTCGGGCGCAGCGCCCCGTACGACCGGTGCGCCGCCTCATACGACTGGCCCGCCGCGTCACTTCCGTGACGGGGCGGGCCAGTTGACGTTCCGTGACGGAAGGTCAGTCGTTTCCGTTGCCGGCCGAAGGTGTCGTCTTGGCGATCTGCATCAGGAACTCGGCGTTCGACTTGGTCTTCTTCATCTTGTCCAGCAGCAGCTCGATCGCCTGCTGCGAGTCGAGCGCGTGGAGCACCCGGCGCAGCTTCCAGACGATGGCGAGCTCCTCCGCGTTGAGGAGGATCTCTTCCTTACGCGTACCGGACGGGTCGACGTCCACGGAGGGGAAGATGCGCTTGTCGGCGAGCTTCCGGTCGAGCTTGAGCTCCATGTTGCCGGTGCCCTTGAACTCCTCGAAGATCACCTCGTCCATCCGCGATCCGGTCTCCACCAGCGCGGTGGCGAGGATGGTCAGCGAGCCGCCGTCCTCGATGTTCCGCGCGGCACCGAAGAAGCGCTTCGGCGGGTAGAGGGCGGTCGAGTCGACACCACCGGAGAGGATGCGCCCGGAGGCCGGGGCCGCCAGGTTGTACGCACGGCCGAGCCGGGTGATCGAGTCGAGCAGCACGACGACGTCGTGGCCCAGCTCGACGAGACGCTTGGCACGCTCGATGGCCAGTTCGGCGACGGTGGTGTGGTCCTCGGCGGGCCGGTCGAAGGTCGAGGAGATGACCTCGCCCTTCACCGACCGCTGCATGTCGGTGACCTCTTCGGGACGCTCGTCCACGAGGACCACCATCAGGTGGCACTCGGGGTTGTTGACCGTGATCGCGTTGGCGATGGCCTGCATGATCATGGTCTTGCCGGTCTTCGGCGGGGCCACGATCAGACCGCGCTGGCCCTTGCCGATCGGCGCGACCAGGTCGATGATCCGGGTCGTCAGCACACCCGGGTCGGTCTCCAGGCGGAGCCGGTCCTGCGGGTAGAGCGGGGTCAGCTTCTGGAACTCGGGGCGCCCGCGGCCGGATTCGGCCGCCATGCCGTTCGCCGAGTCCAGGCGGACGAGCGCGTTGAACTTCTCGCGGCGCTCGCCGTCCTTGGGCTGGCGGACGGCGCCGGTGACGTGGTCACCCTTGCGCAGGCCGTTCTTGCGGACCTGGGCGAGCGAGACGTACACGTCGTTCGGGCCCGGCAGATAGCCGGAGGTCCGGATGAACGCGTAGTTGTCGAGGATGTCCAGGATGCCCGCGACGGGGATCAGGACGTCGTCGTCGGAGACCTGCGGGGTGTCACCGAACTCCTGACGGTCACCGCGGCGGCCGCGGCGGTCGCGGTAACGGCCGCGGCGTCCGCGGCGGCCTCCCTCGAAGTCGTCGTCGTTCTCGTCGCGGGGGCCGTTGTTCTGGTTGCCCTGGCGCTGACCGCGCTGGCCGCCGCCCTGCTGGTCGTCGCCCTTGCCGCCACGGTCACGGCGGTCACGGCCACCGCGGTCGCCACGGTCCTGACGGTCACCGCGGTCCTGACGGTCACCGCGGTCCTGACGGTCACGGCGGTCACCGCGCTGGCCGCGGTCCTGGCGGTCTCCGCGGCGACCCTCGGCGGTGTCGGTTGCCGACTCCGCCCTGGCCTCCTTGGAGTCCTTGGAGTCCCTGTTGTCCTTGGTGTCCCTGGAGTCCTTGGCATCGGCCGGCGCTTCGGTCTTCACGCCGGTGGCCACGGACTGCGCCTCGGCCTTGGCCTCGGACTTGACGGCCTTGGTCTCGGCTGCCGCGGGCTCGGGGCTGCCGGCCTGTGCGGTGGCCCTGCGGCGGCGCCGCTCGCCCGCGGGCTGCTCGTCGCTGGCGGGCTGCCCGGGGATGTCGATCTGCTGCTGGGCCGCGGACTTCTCGGCCGCCGCGGACTCGTCACCCGTACGGGACTTGGACGTGGCACGGCGCTTCGGCTTGGTCTCGGCCGCGTCCGGAGCGCCGGCGTCCGCCTTGGCGCTCTTCGGCGCGGACGAAGCGCCCTGCGCCTCCTTGATGACCTCGATCAACTGGCTCTTGCGCATGCGCGCAGTGCCCTTGATGCCGAGGCCGGACGCGACCTGCTGCAGCTCGGCCAGGACCATGCCGTCGAGGCCGGTGCCGGAGCGGCGGCGCCGTGCGGTGCTGCCGGTGGCAGCACCGGCGGCGGGCGCGGCCTCGACAGAGTTGTCGGCAGTCACGCCCATCAGATCGGTGGTGTCGCTCACGAAGGGTCCTTCCCTGGAGCGGGCGTCGGCCTGTCTGGCTCGGCGACCGGTTGTGCTGTCCGACTGCGGTTCAGATCTTGACTGATCGCGAACCGACGCCGGGGCGGTGGTCCGCCGGGATACGGCGGAGGGCAAGACGTGCATGGGGTCCGGCAGAGGCCGGTTCCGGAGCGTGCTCGAAACTGCTCAGGCAGGCTGTCAGGCAGTTGGGGAGGCTCCCGGAAGAAAAGGCGGTCCCTGATGGGGACACTGAGCACCGAGCCACAACGACGTCGAGTGCTGACTTGAGGTTAACACTACCGGATCCAACAAATATTCCCCCTCTCGTTCACCGGCAACCGGACGCGCACCTACCCCAGGGGCAGGACGCTCGTACCGGAGGCGTCGAGGGGCAGCCGGTTGGCCGCCCACCCTTCGCCGGCCAGCCGTGCGACCTTGTCGGCCGCACCGTTCTCGACCAGCGCGAGCACCGTGGGGCCCGCGCCGGAGATGACCGCGGGGACGCCGTCCGCGCGCAGTCGGGCGACCAGGGCCACGCTCTCGGGCATCGCCGGAGCACGGTACTCCTGGTGCAGTCGGTCCTCGGTCGCCGCGAGCAGCAGCTCGGGGCGCCTGGTGAGCGCCTCCACGAGCAGGGCCGCGCGACCCGCGTTGGCGGCCGCGTCCACATGGGGGACGCTCCGCGGAAGGAGACCGCGCGCGGTCTCGGTGAGTACCGGCCTGCCGGGCACGAAGGCCACCGGAACGATGGAATCCGCCGGGTCCATCCTGATGGCGCGCGCCGTTCCGCCGTCGGTCCAGGCCAGGGTGAAGCCGCCGAGGAGACAGGCGGCGACGTTGTCGGGGTGGCCCTCGATCTCGGTGGCGAGTTCGAGCAGGGCCGTGTCGTCGAGTTTCTCGGCCCCGCCTATGGTCACAGCCCTGGCGGCGACAATGCCGGCGCAGATGGCGGCCGACGACGAGCCGAGGCCGCGGCCGTGCGGGATGCGGTTGGCGCAGACGACTTCGAGGCCGCGCGGCTGCCCGCCGAGCAGGTCGAAGGCGGTGCGCAGCGACCGTACGAGCAGATGGCTCTCGTCGCGCGGGAGCGTCTCGGCGCCCTCACCGGCGATGTCGACGTGCAGCCCGGCGTCGGCGACCCGGACGACCACGTCGTCGTACAGCCCCAGCGACAGGCCGAAGGCATCGAAGCCCGGTCCGAGGTTGGCGCTGGTGGCAGGGGTGCGCACCCGGACGGCGGCGGCACGGAACGCGGGACCGGCCATCGGTCTGATGACTCTCCTTGTGAGACTGCGCGTCTGGTTTCGACCGCGGAGTGGTGACGGGGATGCGGCTGTGCTTCCCGGGAGAACACTCCCCCGGAGGCCCTGGGCCGGACAACCCGGACAGGCAGAACGAGCACCTGCGGGCCATCACGGCAGCAACACCGCGGCACATGCGGCGGGGTGGGTTGCCTACAGCTTATCGAAGGAAGGTTCTGTCGCGACATAGGGCGCACAGGAGGCGCACGATGCGTGTCGCACGCTACCCATGCGCTCCGGGTCGGACCGGTCGGCCGGGCGGTCCACCGGCGGGTGATGCGGCAGATCGGGAGCACAGCCGGGGCGCATCCGGTGCACAGTCCGGGCGCGCCCCGGGGACCGGCTCCTGACCTGCGGGTCCGTGCGGACCCGAGGCTACGGAACCAGGCCCAGCCGCTCGGCAGCCACCACGGCGTCGACCGGTACGGTGACGGGCTGCGGGGCTCCCGCGACGGCCCAGTCGGGGTCCTTAAGGCCGTTGCCGGTCACCGTGCAGACGATCCGCTGGCCGGGATCCACCTTGCCCTCGTCCGCGGCCTTCAGCAGACCGGCGACCGAAGCGGCCGAGGCGGGCTCCACGAAGACGCCCTCCCGGGAGGCCAACAGCCGGTAGGCGGCCAGAATCTGACGGTCGGTGACGTCGTCGATGAAGCCGCCGGACTCCTCGCGTGCGTCGAGCGCGAACTGCCAGGAGGCCGGGTTCCCGATCCGGATCGCCGTGGCGATGGTGGAGGGGTCCTTGACGATCTCGCCGCGCACGATGGGAGCGGAGCCGGATGCCTGGAAGCCCCACATACGGGGGGTGCGGGTGGCCGGGCCGTCCGCCGCGTACTCCTTGTAACCCTTCCAGTACGCCGTGATGTTGCCGGCGTTGCCGACGGGCAGCACATGGATGTCGGGGGCGTCACCGAGCGCGTCGACGATCTCGAAGGCTCCGGTCTTCTGGCCCTCGATACGGGATGGATTGACCGAATTGACCAGCGCCACCGGGTAGTTGTCCGAGAGCGAGCGGGCCAGCGTCAGGCAGTCGTCGAAGTTGCCGTCCACCTGGAGGATCTTCGCGCCGTGCACCAGCGCCTGACCCATCTTGCCGAGGGCGATCTTTCCCTGCGGCACCAGGACGGCGCAGACCATTCCGGCCCGTACAGCGTAGGCGGCGGCCGATGCCGAGGTGTTGCCGGTGGAGGCGCAGATGACGGCCTGGGCGCCCTGCTCCTTGGCGTGGGTGATCGCCATGGTCATGCCCCGGTCCTTGAAGGACCCCGTGGGGTTGGCGCCCTCGACCTTGAGGTGCACCTCGCAGCCGGTGCGCTCGGAAAGGACCTGCGCGGGGACGAGCGGCGTTCCGCCCTCACGGAGTGTCACGACCGGTGTCGTGCTCGTGACCGGGAGGCGGTCCCGGTACTCCTCGATGATGCCGCGCCACTGGTGGGTGCCCTTGGTGGTCATGGGTCCTTACTCCCCTTCAACACGCATGATGCTGGCGACACCGAGCACGGTGTCGAGCTTGCGCAGCGCTTCGACGGTCCCGGAGAGGGCCGCGTCGGGCGCGCGGTGGGTGACGACGACGAGTGATGCCTCGCCGCCTCCGCCCGCCCGCTGCCCGCCGCCACCCTGCTCGATGGCGACTTCGTCACCGCTGCCTGAATTTCGGCCCTGCTGGCGTACCGTGTCGATCGATACGCCCTGCTCGGCGAAGACCGTGGCCACCTGGGCGAGAACGCCTGGTTTGTCGGCCACGTCGAGGCTGATGTGGTAACGCGTGACGACATCGCCCATGGGGCTCACGGGCAGCATCGTGTACGCGGACTCGCCGGGCCCGGTGGCCTCGTTGAGCCTGTTCCGGCAGACCGCGACCAGATCGCCGAGGACCGCGGAAGCGGTGGGTGAGCCGCCGGCGCCGGGACCGTAGAACATCAGCTGCCCGGCGGCCTCGGCCTCGATGAACACCGCGTTGTACGCCTCGCGCACCGAGGCCAGGGGGTGGCTGAGCGGGATCATCGCGGGGTGGACCCGGGCGGTGACGGACCTGCCGTCGGCGGCGCGCTCGCAGATGGCGAGCAGCTTGACGGTGCAGCCCATCCGCTTGGCGGACGCGATGTCGGCCGCGGTCACCTCGGTGAGGCCCTCGCGGTGGACGTCGTCGAGCCGTACCCGGGTGTGGAAGGCGATCCCGGCGAGGATCGCGGCCTTGGCCGCCGCGTCGAAGCCCTCGACGTCGGCCGTCGGGTCGGCCTCGGCGTAGCCGAGCGCGGTGGCCTCGTCCAGCGCCTCCGAGTAGCCCGCGCCGGTGCTGTCCATCTTGTCGAGGATGAAGTTGGTGGTGCCGTTGACGATGCCGAGGACGCGGTTCACCTTGTCGCCTGCGAGCGATTCGCGCAGCGGGCGGACGAGCGGGATGGCGCCGGCCACGGCGGCCTCGTAGTAGAGGTCCCGGCCCTGGCCCTGGGCGAGCGCGTGCAGCGCGGTGCTGTCCTTGGCGAGCAGCGCCTTGTTGGCGGAGACGACGCTCGCGCCGTGCTCGAAGGCGGCTGCGATGAGGGTGCGGGCGGGCTCGATGCCGCCGATGACCTCGATCACCACGTCGATGTCACCGCGTTTGACCAGGGCCATCGCGTCCGTGGTGATGAGCGCGGGGTCGATGCCCTCGCGGACCTTGGAGGGGCGGCGGACGGCCACACCGGCGAGCTCGACGGGGGCACCGATCCGGGCCGCGAGGTCGTCGGCGTGCGTCGTCATGATGCGCGCCACCTCTGAGCCGACGACTCCACAGCCCAGCAGCGCCACCTTCAGCGGACGCGTACGCATCATCCGACCTCACTTCTCATACTTCTACGGTTGGACCAGTCTCACTCACCGGACGGGGGTTTCTGTCCCCTGTCCGGATTCTGAGATGACTATTTCACTAGCCGACATCGAGGCGCAGGAGATCTTCCTCCGTCTCACGCCGGACGATCACCCGGGCCTCGCCGTCCCTGACAGCGACGACGGGCGGGCGCAGCGCGTGGTTGTAGTTGCTGGCCATGGCGCGGCAGTAGGCGCCGGTGGCCGGTACGGCGAGCAGATCGCCGGGCGCGAGATCGGCGGGCAGGAATGCATCCTTGACCACGATGTCGCCGCTCTCGCAGTGCTTGCCGACCACCCGGGCGAGCATCGGCTCGGCCGTGGAGGTCCGGGAGACCAGGGCGACGCTGTACTCGGCGTCGTAGAGCGCGGTACGGATGTTGTCGGACATCCCGCCGTCGACGCTGACGTAGGTGCGCAGCCCCTCCAGTGGCTTGATGGTCCCGACCTCGTACAGGGTGAAGGCGGTCGGCCCGACGATGGCGCGGCCCGGCTCGACGGAGATACGCGGGGTGGCGAGACCGGCCGCCTCGCACTCACGGGTGACGATCTCGCCGAGCGCCTTGGCGATCTCATGCGGCTCGCGGGGGTCGTCCTCCGAGGTGTACGCGATGCCGAGGCCGCCGCCGAGGTCGATCTCAGGGAGCTCCACACCGTGTTCGTCACGGATCTCGGCGAGCAGCTGCACGACCCGGCGTGCGGAGACCTCGAAGCCCGCCATGTCGAAGATCTGCGAGCCGATGTGCGAGTGGATTCCGATGAGTTCGAGCCCGTCGAGCTTGAGCGCCCTGCGGACGGCCTCTGCGGCCTCGCCCCCGGCCAGCGCGATCCCGAACTTCTGGTCCTCGTGGGCGGTGGCGATGAACTCGTGGGTGTGCGCCTCGACGCCGACCGTCACCCGGATCTGGACCCGCTGGCGCACCCCGTGGCTCTGCGCGATGTGGGCGACCCGGACGATCTCCTGGAACGAGTCGAGCACGATACGGCCGACACCGGCCACGACGGCCCGCTCGATCTCGGTGGCGGTCTTGTTGTTGCCGTGGAAGGCGATGCGCTCGGCGGGCATACCGGCGGCGAGCGCGGTGGCCAGTTCGCCGCCGGAGCAGACGTCGAGGTTGAGCCCCTCCTCCTGGAGCCACTTCACCACGGCGCGCGAGAGGAACGCCTTGCCCGCGTAGAACACGTCTGCGTCCGGCCCGAAGGCGTCCGCCCAGGCCCGGCACCTCGCCCGGAAGTCGGCCTCGTCGAGGAAGTAGGCGGGGGTGCCGAACTCCTCGGCCAGCCGGGTCACTTCGATGCCGCCGACGGTGACGGCTCCGTCCGCGTTACGGCCGACCGTGCGCGACCAGACCTTCTCGTCCAGGGAGTTGAGGTCTTCGGCGGGGGCGGAGTAGTGGCCCTCGGTGTAGACATCGGCGTGCCGGGGCCCGGCGGGGTGTGCGGAACGGCTCATCTCTTCGCTCTTTCAGATGTGTTCGGGTGCGCTGATACCGAGCAGGGACAGGCCGCCTGCCAGCACCGTCCCGGCGGCCTCGGTGAGGGCGAGCCGGGAGCGGTGGGCGGCCGAGGGTTTCTCGTCCCCGACGGGGAGCACCGTGCTGTGGAACGCCAGAAAGGCATCGGCGACCACGACGAGCTGCCGGGCGATCCGGTGACCGGCACCGAAGGGTGCGGTGGGGGTGGGGCTGGGGGCTGCCGCGGGGGTGGACGCGGCTATGGGTGCGGCTGGGGTGACTGCCGCGGGTGCTGGGGCGGGGGCTGCCGCGGACCGGGCGGTACGGGAGGTCCTGCGGGGCCCGGGGCCTGTCGCGGACTCAACGGCCCCGGGGTAGTCGGCGAGAGCGGCGACCAGTACGGCTGCCTCACGGTCCCGCTCGCAGGCCGCGTCGTACTCGGCGCAGGACGCGGCACCGAAGCCCAGCTCACTGGCGTTACGGAGCAGGGCGCGGCTGCGGGCATGGGCGTACTGCACACGGAAGAGCGGATTGCTCTCGCGCCGCACCAGCAGTTCGTCACTGCCACCGCCGAAGAGGGCGCCCCAGCGGGCCGCGTCGAGAGCCGGCTGGTCGGGAGCCGGCTGGTCGGGCGTGGCCGGAACCGGTGGGGTGTCGCGCTCCCCGGGGGCCGCCGGGGCGTCGGGCGCTCCCCCCAGTCCGTACCGCAGACCCTCCGTGAGCACGGCGCGGACGACCGCGCCCGAGCCGTCCGGCACCAGCGTGAAGTTCAGGAAGCCGGGCCCGGTGATCTCGACCTGCTCTATCCCCCGGGTACCGGCGATCCGCTGCCGCAGGGCCTCGGCGACCGCCCGGGGGGCCATCCCGGCCGGGCCGGCCAGCTGGAGCGCCGCACTGGTCGCGTAGTCGCCCCGCCCGCCGGGCCTGGGCCGCTCGACCCTGATCCGCTCGGGGACGGGCACGGACAGGGCACCCTCGTCGACCGCGCGGCGCACGGCGCGCGCGACGGTGCGGGAGAGCTCTGCGGGAGTCACAGGACCAGCGTATGGGAGAAGGGGGGCCACTCCGCGAACCGGTTTCGCCATGCGGTCAGCCGAGGGTGCTCCCGGCCCGCCCTGCGGGCCTGCCGCCGCCGCGGGCGCTCCGGCCGGGACCGGCGGACGACGACTGCTCCCGGCACATCAGCCGGCTCACCAGCCGGATCAGCTCGGCGGGCTCGAACGGTTTGGCCAGGAAGGCGTCGACGCCGGAGGCGAGTCCGCTCTCCACCTCCTGCTGCGAACACGCGCTGACGATCGCGAGCGGCAGCCGGCTGGTACGGGGGTCGGCACGGAGCCGGGCGGCGGTACGCAGACCGTCGAGACGCGGCATGACGACATCGAGGGTGATCACATCAGGGGCGACCCGGTGGACGACTTCCAGACACTCGGCACCGTCGGCCGCGGTCACGACCTCGAAGCCCTCCAGTTCGAGATTGACCCTGATCAGCTGCCGGATGACCTTGTTGTCGTCGACAACGAGCACCCTGCCGTACGCGCCTGACACACCTACGAGCGTAGGACCGCGGCCACCGCCGCGTCCGGGTTTTGCCCACTTCCACCCCGTGCGGACACCGGACGCGGTCCCTCCGCGGAAACCTGTTCATGGTCACCCCCACTGAGCTGGTAGGGTTTCACTCGTCGCCGCCTACCGCAGCGATACGCCCCCGTAGCTCAGGGGATAGAGCATCGGCCTCCGGAGCCGGGTGCGCAGGTTCGAATCCTGCCGGGGGCACTTCCGGAATCAGGCTCTGACCAGCAGAAATGCTGGTCAGAGCCTTTTTGCATGCCCTTTACGGCCGCCTCGGTCCGGGTGGGGCCCCGCCGCCTCAGCGCACCGGCGGGCAGGGCCGGCCCATGGCCGCGCAGCGGGCCTCGAACCCCGGCGGGAGCCAGTCCCCCTGGAGCAGCCGGGGGTGGGCGGGGAAGGCGGCCCGCGCGGCCAGGACGAAGACCAACGAGGCCCAGAGCGTGTGCAGTTGTACGGTCATATAGCCGTTGCCGTACGTGTCCTGGAAGCTGCACTGGACGATCTCGGGCGCTATCAGCTCCACCGAGTCCAGACCCGTCCAGCCCAGGTCCAGCGGGTTCTGCTGCTGTCCGAAGACCGCCCGGCGGTCGGTGACGGTGAGTTCACCAGGACCGTCCGGTATCCAGCGGGGGCGTGCGTCGGCCATCGCCCTGTTCCTGCGGGCCGCGTTGCCCACGGCCGAGCCGACCATGCTGCCGATCACGAAGGACGCGGAGCCGAACGCGACCGTGCTGCTGTTCACGTACGAGCCGTTGCCCAGGGCCCGCCAGGTGGAGCGGGCGGCCGGGCCCACCGCCAGGGACAGCTCGCCCTGGTGCAGCCGCGCCCTGGTGGGGATCGGGGGGCGCTCGCCGATGCGGCCCGCCTGGAGGTCGTGCACCAGGCCGCAGGTGTAGAGCAGATGGTCGTCCAGCGTGCCCCAGCCGTACTGTTCCGCGCTCTCCGGACCTTCCGCCCACTGCGTGGTTCCCATGGCTCCCCCGATCTCCCGTGCCGGCCCCCGTTCCGGCCGGTGGCTGACATCGTAGAGATCGTTCCACGGCCTCCGTGCCCGCGTCCGGCTTCCACCGGAGTCCGCCGTACGGCGCCCGGACCGGAACGGTCGCGGTGCCCGGTCGGCGAACCGATCCGCCGGGCTCCGCCACCGCTTCAGCGCCCCACCGCTTCAACGCCCCACCTCGTGAGCGCCTCACCTCGTGAGCGCCTCACCTCCCAGCGCTTCTCCGCTATGGCGCCTCTCCGCTTCGGCGCTTCTCCGCTACGTACGTGGCGTCCCGCCGTGCCCCGCCGATGCCGCCCCGCGCCCGGGGGGCGCCGGGTGGGCACCCTCGCCGTCCGGTACGACCGGCTCGCTCAGGCCCAGGCCGGCGCCTCCGGAGACGCCGGCCAGCTCGGAGCCCAGGGACTCGGCGGGCAGCACCCGGTGCTTACGGCTCACCCGGCCGGTCAGCAGCGAGGAGAGCGCGGCCACCAGGCAGGCCGCGACCGCGAACCAGAAGGCGATGACCAGGCCCTGGTGGAAGGGGCCGGAGATCAGATGCGGGAAGTACTCCTTGCTGGTGAGGTGCTTGCCGCCGTCCGGCAGCTTGGCCAGATGGTCCCCGAGGAGCTGCTGGAGCGGGTTGTAGCCGAGGAAGGCCGCGAAGAGCACGGCGATCGGCGGGAGTTGGGACACCTGGGTGGCCTCGGACGCGGGCACACCCTGGGCCACAAGGCCGTCGTGCATGGCGCTCGGCAGGGTGTGCGAGAGGCCCGCGATCATCAGGCTGAAGAAGATGCCGATCGAGAGGACCATCGCGGAGTTCTGGAACGTCGCGGTCATTCCGGAGCCGGCGCCGCGCGACCGTGCCGGGACGGCGTTCATGATCTCGGCGCGGTTCGGCGAGGCGAAGAGACCGGAGCCGACGCCGTTGACCAGCAGCAGCAGCGCGAAGATCCAGTAATGGAAGTCGGTGGGCAGGGTCATCAGGACCAGGAAGCTCACCGCTGTCAGCAGCGCGCCGCCGACCGTGAACGGCCGCGCCCCGAGCCGGTCCGAGAGCCAGCCGGAGAGCGGGGCCGACAGGAGGAAGCCGACGGTCAGCGGGATCATGTAGATGCCCGCCCAGAGCGGGGTCTTCTCGAAGCTGTAGCCGTGCAGGGGCAGCCAGATCCCCTGGAGCCAGATGATCAGCATGAACTGGAGGCCGCCGCGCCCCAGCGCGGTCAGCAGGCTGGCGATGTTGCCCGCGGTGAAGGCGCGCAGCCGGAAGAGCGAGAGCCGGAAGAGCGGCTCGGCCACCTTCATCTCGATCCAGACGAACGCCCCCAGCACGACCACGCCGCCGATCAGCGCGGTCAGCACCCACGGGTTCAGCCAGCCCATGGTGCTGCCGCCGTAGGGCTGGATGCCGTACGTGATGCCGACCAGGACCGAGATCAGCCCCACGGCGAAGGTGACATTGCCCCACCAGTCCATGCGCGCCTTGGCCCGCACCCCGGTGTCATGGAGCTTCACATAGGCCCAGATGGTGCCGAAGACGCCGAACGGGACCGACACCAGGAAGATCATCTTCCAGTTCACCGGGGCCAGTACACCGCCCAGGATCAGCCCGAGGAACGAACCGGCGATGGCCGCGATGGAGTTGATGCCCAGCGCCGTACCGCGCTGGTTGGCCGGGAAGGCGTCGGTCAGGATCGCCGTGGAGTTGGCGAAGAGCAGCGCACCGCCGATCCCCTGCGCGATACGCCAGCCGATGAGCCAGAGCGCGCCCGCGCTGCCGTCCATCCAGGTGACCGAGAGCATGACCGAGCAGAGCGTGAAGGCGGCGAAGCCGAGGTTGTACATACGGACCCGGCCGAACATGTCGCCGAGCCTGCCGAAGGTGACCACCAGCACCGCGGTGACCACCATGAAGCCCATCAGCATCCAGAGCAGATAACTGGTGTTCGCGGAGTCCAGCGGGTCGAGATGAATGCCACGGAAGATGTCAGGAAGGGCGATCAGCACGATCGACTGATTGATCATCACCATCAGTACGCCGAGCGTGGTGTTGGACAGCGCGATCCACTTGTAGTGCTCCCCCGGCCCTGCCGGAGGCGACGACTCTGCAGGTATTCGACCGGTCATGCCCACGATGCACGTTCCCCTCTGCGCGCACCCCTGCCCGCCGACGCCGGTGGACACGGGTCGTTAGTTGACGCAAGCAATCTAACTCTTGTACGGGGCATCCACATTTCCTGAGCGCCCTGAAGATCGACTCACGGGCCGGGCGGCGCACCTCCTCCGCCTCTCACGCCCCAGGGGTCACGGCCGGTGGTGCGCGGGCGCGCGGTGCAGGGGCGTCGGCAAAGCGGCATGTCAGGCGGTACGCGAACCGGCGCTCCGGGTAACCGGCGGGGGCGCGGGCATGGGGCGCGCGCTGCCGCCCTCCCTCGCGTGTGTTTTTTATTTGTGACTCAGATCACATGAAGTGGAGGGGGGTGGCCGGTACGTCAGTACGCCGTAACGCCTCCCCCGGGACAGTGGCGTCCCAGCGGAGGCGTTACGGGCTCGGGCCGTCCAGGGCCTCACGCCGTACGGGTGGCTCCGGTGGAGGCGGGGCGCGCCGGGCGGGCCGCCTCCGGCGAGCCGGTGGCCGCTTCCGCCGCCACCAGCCTCTCCATCGGTGCGGCCGCGAGTGCGCCGCCCACCAGCATGGCGAGGACGATGAAGCAGCCCATGATCACGTTGCCGAACCAGACCATCGTGTCGACCGGCAGGGAGTACACCGCGATCACCCGGACCACACACTCGGCGACCAGGGCGACGCCCCAGACCAGCGAGAAGACCGACTCCAGGCGGCGGAAGGGCTTCGACTCGACCGAAAGCCGCTTCCACGCCGCCTCCTTGGTCTCGCTGCTCTTGACGACCCAGGGCTTCAGGCCGGCCGACATCAGCGGCTTTCCGAGCAGTACGGAGACCAGCACACCGATGCCGACCGTACTGCTGACCGCGCTGTCCTTGGCGAGCATCAGCCGCGGGTCGCCGGAGAGAGTGGTGAGCGCCAGGCCGACGAGGTTGACGAAGAGGATCAGGGCGGCGAGTGCGTTGACCCGGCGCTCCCTGACGACGCCCCACACCGTGCGTACGGCCGGCAGGGCGCTGCTCCAGGCGAGAGCGGCGACCGTGCCCATGCCTTCGTGCTTGAGGAAGTAGTAACCGCCCATCGGGACGACGACATCCAGGACCAGCGGGCTCATGCTCTTCTTCGGCTTCTTCGTCGCGGTTTCCATACGTACAGCTTGGCGAGGAGGGAGGGTGCCCCGGCAGAGGCAGCTGTCCTGTACCCGGCAGGACATTTGTCAGTACGCGGAGGGTGACACCCCAGGGGCAACTGACTGTGGAGCAGGGGCGGGTGACGCCTGGCCAGGCACCCGTGGGGCCGCTTCGGGGCCGGTCGCGCCGGGTGTCACGCCGAGGCGCGCTTCTTCCCCCGGGTACCGGATGACCCACTGGCAGCCGCTGTCTTCTTCGACGTCCCGTTCCCGGCCGATGCCCTGCCCCCGGCACTCTTCTTGGCCGGGGCCCGTTTCGCCGTGGAACCCTTCGCCGCGGCCCCCTTGGCCGATGAGCCGCTGCCGCCCGACGCCGCCCCGCGCGCGGTGGTCTTCCTGGCCGCGGTCTTCTTGGGGGCCGCCCGGCCCGAAGCGGCCTTCCGCGGTGCGGACTTGGCGGCCGCCGCACCGGACTGCCCGCTCCCGCTCCCCCGACCGCTCTTCGTGGCCGCCTTCCGCTTCCGCGCCGGGTGCAGCTCCCGGACCTCGGCGTCCTCCCCGTCGTCCGCTTCCTCCCCGCCGCGTGAGTCCTTCGCCGCCTGCACGCTTCTCTCCAGCGCCGACATCAGGTCGATGATTCTGCCCGCACCGGCCTCCGCCGCGGGCCGGGCGGGCGTCTCGCCACCGGACGTCTTCGCGGCGATCAACTCCTCGACGGCCTCCCGGTAGTCGTCGTGCAGCGAGTCCATCTCGACCTCGCCCAGGGTGTCCATCAGGGCGTCGGCCAGGTCGAGTTCGGCATCGCGCACCGTGACGGGGGTCTCCGGGGCGACCCCTTCGTACGATCTGATCTCGTCCGGCCAGAGCAGCCCGTGCATCGCGATGGCGTCGCCGACGACCCGTAGCATCCCCAGCCGCTCCCGCCCGCGCAGCGCGAACTTGGCGATGGCGACCCGGCGGCTGCGCTTGAGCGCCTCGCGCAGCAGGGTGTACGGCTTGGCCGCCGTGGCCCCGCCGGCCGCGAGGTAGTAGGCCGAGCCCATCTGCAACGGGTCGATCGAATCGAGCGGCACGAACGCCACGATGTCGATCGTCTTCGCGGTCGGCAGCGGCAGTGCGGCCAGGTCCTCATCGGTGATCGGGATCATGGAACCGTCGTCGGCCTCGTACGCCTTGCCGATCTCGTCGGCGGTCAGCTCCTCGCCGTCCAGCTCGCAGACCTTGCGGTAGCGGATGCGGCCGCCGTCGGCGGTGTGGATCTGCCGGAAGGAGACGGAGTGGTTCTCGGTGGCGTTCACCAGCTTGATCGGGATGCTGACCAGGCCGAAGGAGATGGCCCCGTTCCAGATGGATCGCACGATGGCTCCCGTCCTGTTCGGTGACCTCGTTCCGGGTCCGGCACCCGCCTTGCTCCGGGTCCGGCACCCAAGTCTCGCGTGGATGCGGCCGCGGCGCTCGCGGAGGAGAGCGCCGGAGAGCGAGCGACGGAGAGCGACGGTGTAACGCCGCCGAGGAGGGCTACGGAGGAGAAGCCGCGGAGGAGAGCCCCGAAGGGGAGCTGCGGAGATGGGCCGCGGAGGGGAGCTGCGCAGGTGGGCCGCGGAGAGGGATCCGGCTACGGGTGTTCGGACGTCAGATAGCGCTGGACCGTCGGTGCCAGCCAGCCGACGATCTCGTCGCGCGACATCGCCACCGCGGGCTCGATGCGGAGGACGTACCGGGCGAGTGCCATGCCCAGGATCTGCGACGCGACGAGTGCCGCACGGTGCGGGGCGTCCGCGGGGTCGGGGCAGGTGCCGGCGGCGACCGGTCCGAGCTGTTCGGCGAAGATGGCCCTCATCCGCTCGGCCCCCGCTTCGTGGGTGACGCCGACTCTGAGCAGGCCCGTGAGCACGTCGTCCCGCTCCCAGCGGTCCAGGAAGTGCCCGACGAGGATCGCGCCGATGTGGTCGGCGGGCAGTGCGCCCCGGCCGGGCAGCCGCAGATCGATCGTGGACGCCGCGGCGAACAGCCCCTCCTTCGAACCGTAGTAGCGCATCACCATCGACGGGTCGATGCCCGCGTCCCGGGCGATGGCCCTGATCGTGGCGCGTTCGTACCCGTCGCTGGCGAACCGCTCCCGGGCGGCTTCGAGGATCGCCGCCTTGGTCGTGGCGGCGGTACGGCGCGGGGCGGAGGGGGCAGGCATGCCAACAAGCGTAGGCCAACAGACGTTGACACGCCAGGCCGGCCCGCTCTAGCCTTGCCAACAAGCGTTGACCAACGCATGTTGGCCAACAAGCGATGGCATGTGCCCATGCGGAGGCTGTCATGACGGACACACCCAGCACCGGAGCGAACCGCGCGAACACAACTGACGCGAACACCACCGAGGCTTCAAGCGACCTGCCGACGGACGTACTGATCGTGGGCGCGGGCCCGGCCGGCCTGCTCCTGGCGGGCGACCTCGCCGCCCAGCGGCTGTCGGTCACCGTCGTCGAGCGGCGTCCGCCCGGAACAAGCAGCCTGACGCGCGCCTTCGCCGTGCACGCCCGCACCCTGGAGCTGCTCGACGCGCGGGGGCTCGCCGATGACCTGATCAGGACCGGTACGTGCCTGGACCAGCTGGAGATCTTCGGCCGGGTCTCGCTCGACCTCACCCGGCTGCGCAGCCGGTTCCCGTTCGTCCTGATTACCCCGCAGTACGAGGTCGAACGCCTGCTGAAGGACCGCGCGCTCAAGGCGGGCGTGCGCTTCCGCCATGGGACGGAGCTGGTCGGCCTCAGCCAGTCCGCCGCCGGGACGGTCACCGCCGACCTGCGCGGGACCGACGGGGCGGGTTCCACGGTCGGGGCCCGGTATCTCGTGGGGACGGACGGGGTGCGCAGCTCGGTGCGCCGGGCGCTCGGGCTGCCGTTCCCCGGCGAGTCCGTGATCAGGTCGATCATCCTGGCCGATGTCCGGCTGACCGGGACGCCTCCGGAGGTGCTCACGGTGAACGGCGTGGGCGACTCCTTCGCCTTCATCGCGCCGTTCGGCGACGGCTGGTACCGGGTCATGGGCTGGGACCGCACCCGGCAGACCGACGACAGCGATCCCGTGGAGCTCGACGAGCTCCGCGGGATCGCCCGCACCGCACTCGGCACCGACTACGGGATGCACGGCGCCCGCTGGCTCTCCCGCTTCCACAGCGACGAACGCCAGGTGCCCGCCTACCGCACCGGCCGGGTCTTTCTGGCGGGTGACGCCGCCCATGTCCATTCGCCGGCGGGCGGCCAGGGCATGAACACCGGCCTCCAGGACGCCGCGAACCTCTCCTGGAAGCTCGCGGCCGTTCTGCGCGGGCACTCCGCAGAACCCGAGGCGCTACTGGACAGCTACCACACGGAGCGGCACCCGGTCGGGTCCCAGGTGCTGCGCACCAGCGGGGCGATCATCCGTCTGGCCATGGCCAGCACCCCGGGGCAGCGCGCCACACGCACAGCCCTCACCCGTCTGCTCTCCGCCGTACGCCCGGCGTCGGACAAGGCCATCGCGAGGATCTCCGGCATCGGCATCTCGTACCCCGCCCCCCGGGGCAGCCACCGGCTGACGGGCACCCGGGCGCCCGCGCTGCGACTGGCCGAGGGGCGGCTGCCCGAGCTGTTGCGCGAGGGCGCCTTCGTCCTGGTCACACCCCCGGGCGCGCCCGGCCCCACCGGGCCGGTCCCGCTCGTCCACGCGCACTGGACGAGTGACCGCACCCTCACCCTGCTCGTACGCCCCGACGGTCACATCGCCTGGGCCGGCACGCACCCCGGTCCCGGGACCCTGGCCAAAGCACTCGGCTGACGACGCCGGCCGGCAGGCGCGGGCCACCGGTACACCCAGGCCGCACCGCACCGGCGCGGGTCGGCGCCCCGCCCGCGCCGCCCGGCGCAGCGCGGGCCACCGGCCGGCCATCCATGGGATTCTCGACCCATGTCGCCGATCACCGAGGTGGAGGGGCGGCGTCTGCCGCTCACCCACCTCGACAAGGTCCTCTATCCGGCTACGGGCACCACCAAGGGTGAGGCCCTGCACTACTACGCCAGTACGGCCGAAGCCCTGCTGCCGCATCTGCACGGCCGCCCCGTCTCCTTCCTGCGGTATCCGGACGGTCCCGGCGGCGAGCGGTTCTTCACCAAGAACGTGCCGCCGGGCACCCCCGCCTGGGTGCACACGGCGGAGGTCCCCCGCTCCAGGACCAGGGACGCGCGCCAGGTGCTGGTGCAGGACCTGGCGAGTCTGATGTGGGCGGCCAATCTGGTGGTCGAGTTCCATACGCCGCAGTGGCAGGCCGACTCCCCCGCCCGCGCCGACCGCCTCGTACTCGACCTGGACCCGGGCGAACCGGCCACCGTGGCCGAGTGCTGCACGGTGGCGCTCTGGCTGCGCGACCGGCTGTCGGCGGACGGGCTGACCGCGTACGCGAAGACCTCGGGCTCCAAGGGCCTCCATCTGCTGGCAGCGCTGGAGCCGGCGCCTTCGGACGACGTCTCGGCGTACGCCAAGACCCTGGCCGTCGAGGCCGAGGCCGCCCTGCCCGATCTGGCCCTGCACCGGATGAAGCGGGCGCTGCGGCCGGGCAAGGTCTTCGTGGACCACAGCCAGAACGCGGCGGCGAAGACCACCGCGACCCCCTACACCCTGCGCGCACGGACCGAGCCGACCGTCTCCACGCCGGTGACCTGGGAGGAGGTCGAGGGGTGCACGGACCCCGCCGGCCTGGTGTTCAGAATCGACGACATCGGCCCGCGCCTCCAGCAGCACGGCGACCTGCTCGCACCGCTGATCAACCACGACCACGCCGGACCGCTGCCCCGCGCCTGAACCGCCCGGCCGCCTGCCCCAACAGGCCATTCAGGGCCTGCGGCCGTGCAAGGTACGGCGCAGGTCGTTCACCCAGGCGTTGGGGTTCTCCCAGGGGATGAAGTGGCCGCCATGGTCGTGGGCGTTGACGTTGACGTGGTTGAACCAAGCGGCCTGCGGACCGGTCTCGAATGCCCGGACGCGTTCGTCGGCGGTGTGGATACCGGGCGGGTTCTCGTACGTGACGAAGGTGAGGCCGACCGGGGCCTGCACGATCGGGGTGCGGTCGTGGGCGGGGGTCCAGGGATGGCGATTGGCATTGGCGTAGTAACGCATGGACGTGGCAATGGAGTTGTTCACCCAGTAGATCGTGGCGTGGGTGAGCAGATCGTCTCTGGAGAAGACGGACTCGATGTCGCCGCCGTTGTCGCTCCAGGCGTTCCAGCGCTCAAGGAGCCAGGCGAGCAGTCCGGCGGGTGAGTCGCTCAGCCCGTGGGCCAGGGTGGCGCCGTCGAGCATGTGTACGGCGAGGTGGGAGGCCGAGCGGTGGTCCAGCTCGATGATCCGGGCGCGGACGTCGGCGGGCTGGTCGTCGGTGAGGGGCCGGTTCCGGGCGAAATCCCAGGCGCGGGGGCCCGTGAAGAAGTCGAGCGGCAGCCCGGAGCCGATGTGGATGCCGTACAGCTCGTCGGCGTACTTGTGGCCGAGCTGGCTGGAGACGATTCCGCCGATGTCGCAGCCTCCGGCGGCGTACTTCCCGTATCCCAGGGTCTCGGTCATCAGGGTGTGCCAGAGGTCGGCGACTTTCCAGAAATTGACGTCCGGAAAGCCCTTGAGCGGGCCGGGGAAACCGAAGCCGGGCAGGGAGGGCACGATCACGTCGAACGCGTCGGCGGGGTCCCCGCCGAAGGCTGCCGGGTCGGCGAGCGGGTCGATCACCTTCGACCAGTGCCAGAACGTCCACGGCCAGCCGTGGGTGAGGATCAGCGGGATCGGGCGAGGGCCGCGGCCGGGCTTGCGCATGAAGTGCACCGGGACACCGGCGACGCTCACCCGATAGTGCTCGTAGGCGTTGATGGCAACCTCGGCCTGGCGCCAGTCGTAGCCGTCCCGCCAGTGGGCGACCAGCTCACGCAGATAGCTGTCCGGGACGCCGTACGACCAGTCCTCGTTCCCCTCGTCCAGCGGCGGACGGGTCAGTGCGAGCCGGGCGCGCAGGTCGTCGAGGACCTCGTCCGGCACATGGATCGGGGTGGGCTCCAGCTCCAGGGGGAAGGTTCGCGGGGTGGTCATGGCGTGGTTCCTTACGGGGTAGCGGAGGCGGTTCCAGCGGTCTGTTGGCTGGTTGGGCGGCGCCGGGCCAGTTCAAGGGTTGCGGGCGGCGACGCGGCGGGTGCCTGCCGCTGACGCGGGGCGAGCCGGGCGGCCGCGCGGCAGATCCCGCCCGGCCGGCCCGGCCGTACCCGCCCTCATACCCGCAGCCAGGTCCTCCGGTCGCGGGCCGTCGCGTAGAGCGACTCGATGTCCGCCGGTTTCAGTACGCCGCCGAGCCCGGCCAGCGCCGCGACCGCCTCGCCGTCCCGCACCAGCCTTACGCCCACCTGCCCGCTGCCCCGCAACAACCGCACACCGTCCGGCCCCGCCCGCGACCCATCAGGCCCACCGGACTCACCGGTCTCGCCGGTCCCGCCGGTCCCGCCGGTCCCGCCGGTACCGTCCCGGCCACCGGGCCCACCGGGCCCACCCGCCGCACGGAAACCACCGGCTCCACCGGACCTGCCCCCGCCGGGATCCCCCGCAATCGGCCCCACCCGTACCGCCGCCGCCCCGACGATCCCCAGCACCGGGCGTACCGTCGTGGCCAGGGCGAGCGCCGCGCGCTCTGCCTCGTGGCGGGCCCGACGGAGCTGTGGTTCCGGCTCTGTGCGGCCGGTGGCGACCAGGGGATCCGCGATCCGGACTGTTCGCTTCCGGGCCGCCAGGGTCCGCACGGACAGCACCCCTGCCGGGCCGATCAGGAGATGGCCGATACACCCGCCGCCGGGCAGCGGTACCGAGTGCAGCACCCGCCACCCCGCCCCCTCCAGCGTGTCCAGCTCGGCCCCCAGCGTCTCCTGGGCGGCGAGTGCCGCGAGGGCCGCACGTCGTGGGGCAGGCCGGAAGCGGGAGACGGCGAGCCCGGCCAGGGCGGCATGCAGCGCCTCACCGGGCCTGTTGGGTGCGAGGTCGTCATCGGGATGCAGGGTGAGCAGCGCGAGTTCGGCAGGGGTGGGGACCGGTGGCGGGCCGACCGCCGGCTGCCCGGTCAGATAGGGCGCGAGGGCGTCGAGCACTTCGGCCCGGTACTCCTCAAGCGCCAGGCTGATCCGCCCCGGCTCCCGGTCGTACCAGGCGGCGGCCGTGCCTTCCGGCAGTGTGACGTACAGCCGGGTCCTGCCCTGGTACCGCCCCGGTGTGACCCTGAGTTCCGGCATGCCCCATCACCCCGCCCCGGCCGGGGGGGGGGCAGTCCGGACACCGTCCCCCCACCCGGCCATGGGAACAGCCCGGACACCGCGGGGGCAAGAACCCGGTTACGGTGTACCGCTATTACCGACCAGGAGGGGACCCATCATGATCATTTTTGGCAGCAGAGGCTATCTCTACCAGCTGGCGATACTGACGCTGGTGTGCGGCCAGTGCGGCAATCCGGCCGCCCACACGCTCCGTAAGCGCGTCACGAAGTTCACGCTGTTCTTCGTGCCGCTCTTCCCGTTCTCCACCAAGTACGCGACGCAGTGCACCTTCTGCGGTACCGAGACCCGGACGACCAAGGAGCAGGCCGAGCAGCTCCTCGCGCAGAGCGCCGGTCAGCCGCAGGGCCCGCAGCAGGGGTACGGCCGGCCCGCGGCGCAGCAGCAGGGGCAGAACCCGTACCAGCAGTGAGCCGCGCCGCCGGCCGGTGCGGTCGGCCGAGACGGTCAGGGCAGCGGTACCGGTCCAGGCGGCGGCACCGGTCCGGGTCGCGCTGATACCGCGTCATCGCAGGGCCGCCCGGCGGTGATCCGGTGACTCCCGCCGCCCCCGCGCTCCACCGGCTCCCCATCGGCGCACTGTGACATTGACGGACATAGCGTCACCCGTCTTGCTACGTTTCCTGGCATGACCGCAACGACGGCGGACGCTCCCCCGCCCGAACTACGTCTGCCGAAGCGTCGGGGCGTCGAGCTGGTGCTGCTCATCGGCGCCGTACTGATCTCCGTCTACGGTTACATGAACGTCGGACTCGCGAAGCACGACGCCGTACCGGCGGACACCCTGAACTACGGTGCGGGGCTCGGTCTGCTGGCTCTCCTCGCCCATCTCGCCGTCCGCTTCCGCGCCCCGTACGCGGACCCGCTGCTGCTGCCGATCGCCGTACTGCTCAACGGCATCGGGCTCGTCCTGATCTACCGCCTCGACCTGGAGACCCCGGGCGACAGCGCGGCCCCCACCCAGCTGATCTGGTCCACGCTCGCGGTGGCCCTCTTCATCTGCTTCGTGCTCTTCCTGCGCGACCACCGGATCCTCCAGCAGTACACCTATCTCTCGGTCGCCGCCGCCCTGGTCCTGATGATCATCCCGATCTTCTTCCCCGCGGTGAACGGCGCGAAGATCTGGATCCGGGTGGGCGGTTTCTCCATCCAGCCGGGGGAGTTCGCCAAGATCCTGCTCGCGGTCTTCTTCGCCTCGTACCTCGCCGCCAACCGCAACGCGCTCTCCTACACCGGCCGCAGGATCTGGCGGCTCCAACTGCCCACCATGCGGGTGCTGGCGCCGGTGCTGGCGATCTGGCTGATCAGCGTGGGCGTCCTCGTCCTGGAGCGCGACCTCGGGACCTCGCTGCTCTTCTTCGGACTCTTCGTGATCATGCTGTACGTGGCGACGGGGCGGCTCAGCTGGATCGCCATCGGCATGGTGATGGCCGCCTTCGGGGCGTTTGTCGTCGGCAGCCTCGAACCCCATATCCGCGGCCGGGTCGAGGACTGGCTGCACCCCTTCGCCTCCATCGACGCGGGCCGGGGCGCCAACCAGCTCGCCCAGTCGCTCTTCTCCTTCGCCGCGGGCGGTGTCCTCGGGACGGGCCTCGGGCTCGGCCACTCGATCCTCATCGGCTTCGCCGTGAAGTCCGACTTCATCCTGGCGACGGCGGGCGAGGAGCTGGGGCTCGCCGGACTCTCCGCGGTCTTCCTGCTGTACACCCTGGTGGTGGCGCGCGGCTACCGCGCCGGACTGGCGCTCCGCGACTCCTTCGGGCGGCTGCTCGCGATCGGCCTCTCCTCCATCCTGGCGATCCAGGTGTTCGTGATCGCGGGCGGGGTGATGGGGCTGATCCCACTGACCGGTATGGCGATGCCCTTCCTCGCCCAGGGCGGCTCTTCGCTCGTCACCAACTGGGTGATCGTGGCGCTGCTCATCCGGATCAGCGACTCCGCACGCAGACCCGACCCCGGTCTGGTGAGGGCCGGGTTCCCGGAGACCGGCATCATCGCGCCGATCGTGGAGGACGAACCGTGATCCGCTACATCCGGCGCGCCGCCGCCTGCTGTCTGCTGCTCCTGGTCGCCCTGCTGGCCAACGCCGCGCGGATCCAGGTGTTCCAGGCGGACTCACTGGACAAGAACCAGGCCAACCGCCGCCTGACCATCACCCGTTACCACCAGCCGCGCGGCAACATCCTGGTCGGCGGGCACAGTGTCACCGGGTCGAAGGACACCGGCGAACAGCTGCGGTACGAGCGCACGTACCGCGAGGGTCCGCTGTACGCGCCGGTCACCGGTTACGCCTCGCAGACCTATGGCACCACCCTGATCGAGAACGCCGAGGACGGCATCCTCTCCGGCACCGACCCGATGCTCACCCCCTTCCCGCTGTGGAACGAGCTGACCCGCGCCCAGCAGCCGGGCGGCAGTGTGGCCACCACCATCAAGGCCCCGGTGCAGGAGGCCGCGTACAACGGTCTCGGCCGCAGGCGCGGCGCGGTCGCCGCCGTCGAGCCCTCGACCGGGAAGATCCTGGCGCTGGTCAGCAGCCCTTCGTACGATCCCGGGGTCCTGTCGGGGACCGGCCCTTCGGTCACGGGTGCCTGGTCGCGGCTGAACGCCTCCTCGACCCAGCCGATGCTCAACCGGGCCATCCGGCAGACGTATCCGCCCGGTTCGACCTTCAAGATCGTGACGGCCGCGGCCGCCCTCGACTCGGGTGCGGTCACCGACGTGAACGCGGACACCGACACCCCCGACCCGTACACCCTGCCCCACACCACGACGGTCCTGCCGAACGAGGCGAGCGGATGCGGCGACGCCTCACTCGCGTACGCCATCGAGGTCTCGTGCAACACCGTGATGGCCAACCTGGGCGTCAAGGTCGGGCTGGACGGGATGGACAAGGCGGTCGGGAAGTTCGGCTTCAACGACGCCGGGCTGAGGATTCCGTCCGGGGTGGCGAGGAGCAACTTCGACACCGATATGAGCGAGGACCAGCTGGCGCTCTCGTCCATCGGGCAGTTCAACACCTCGGCGACACCGCTGCAGATGGCGATGGTCTCGGCCGCCGTGGCGAACGGCGGTGAGCTGATGTACCCGCATCTGGTGGACGAGACCCGGGCCAGGGGCGGCCGGGTCGTCAGCCGCACCGGCCCGAAGTCGTACCGCCGGGCGATGGACGCGTCGACGGCGGTCCAGCTCCAGCAGATGATGGTCGATGTCGTGACGCAGGGCACCGGGTCCAACGCGGCGATCCCGGGCGCGACGGTGGGCGGCAAGACCGGTACCGCGCAGAACGGAGTGGGCAACGCCGGTACGCCGTACGCCTGGTTCATCTCCTGGGCGAAGGCGGACGGCGCGAGCCGGCCCGCGGTCGCGGTGGCCGTGGTCGTCGAGGACGCGTCGGCCCACCGCGCCGACATCACGGGCGGCGGCTTCGCGGCTCCGATCGCACGGGCGGTCATGCGGGCGGCGTTGCAGCACTGACGGGGCGGCGTTGCAGCACTGCCGGCGGGACACCGGGACGGAGTGAGGGCATGAGGGTGACGGGGCGGAGTGGGGTACCCGGCAATGCGGCGGTGGCGGAGGCGCTCGGACGGATCGGCCGGCTCGACCCGGCACTGAGCGCCTTCACCGAGGTCTGGCCGGACGGAGCGCCGGGCGGAGCGCCGGACAGTGCGCCGGGCGGCCACGTGCGGGACCGGTCCGCAGACATCCCGGACAGGTCCACGGGCAGCCAACACCGGTCAGCGGACCCCCCGGGCCGCTCCACGGCCGGCGGGCTTCCGCTGTCCGGGGTGCCGTTCGCGGTGAAGGGTCCCTCCGGTATCCGCGGATACGCGGCCGGGCGGCTGCGGGCCGCGGGCGCCGTGCCGGTCGGCTCCACGGCGGTACCGGGCCCCGGGACCCACTGGCAGACCTGGGGTCTCGGCGCACACGGCCGCACCCTCAATCCCTGGCGCCCGGACCGCACCCCGGCGGCTCGTCGGCCGGTTCGGCGGTGGCGGTGGCCACCGGGATGGTCCCGCTGGCCACCGGAAGCGACGGCGCGGGGTCGGTACGGATACCGGCCGCGTGGTGCGGGGTGCTGGGCCTCCGGACGACGGCCGGGCTGCTGCCGTCGCCCGACCCGACCGGACTGGCGTCGGCCGGTGTGCTGGCCGCCGACGCCGCCGGGGCCGCGGCGTATCTGCGGGCGGTGACGGGCCGGTACGAACCGTCCCCGCCGGAGTTCCCGCTGCCCGCCGTCTGGTCGCCCGACCTGGGCTTCGCCGTCGTGGACGACGAGGTGGAACGGGTCGCCCGGCGGGCGGTGGAGCGGCTGGTGGCAGCCGGTCTCGTACGCCTCGTCGCCACCTCGTACGACCTGCTCGACCCCTGCGACGCCTGGCTGGCGGTGCGCGGCGGGCAGCCGGACCTGGCGGGAGCGGTCCGCGCGGAGAACGACCACCGGCTGGCGTCGCTCTTCGCCCGTACGCCGTTGCTGCTGACACCGGTGACCCCGAACCGGCCGCATGGCCACGAAGGGCCGGGCGAGCAGTACTCGACCTCGCTGACCTGGGCTTTCAACCTCAGCGGCCATCCGGCGGCGAGTATCCCCGCCGGGTTCGACCCGGACGGGTGCCCGGTGGGGCTCCAGCTCGTCGCCGCGCACGGGCAGGACGCGTCCCTGGTGGAGATGGCGCGGGCCGCCGAGGGGGTTCCGGGGCCGGGGCGGTCATGGACGGCGGCGGCTGGTCCGCTTCGCCCCGGTAAAGGAACAATGCTATGAAACGAGAGTGACCGCACACCGCCGGAGCCCCGTGCCGCACCCGTCCCGCTGGGGGCTGCGCCGGAGTCTCGCCATGCAGGTGTTCGCCATGCAGGTGGTGCTGATCGTCCTGCTGGTCATCGCGGCGGCGGCCGTGCTGGTGGTGCAGTCCAGGTCCGACAGCGAGAACGCGGCCCGGAGCCGCTCACTGGCCGCAGCCGAGGCGTTCGCCCACGGGCCCGGCCTGCCACAGGCGCTGCGCTCCCGCGATCCGACGGCCGTCCTGCAGCCGCTGGCGGAGGCCGCGCGCAAGGGGGCCGACGTCGACTTCATCACCGTGACGGACACCCGTGGCATCCGCATCACGGACCCACAGCGCTCACTGATCGGCAAGCGGTCCATGGGCGATCTGAGCAAGGCGCTCGCGGGACACTCCTTCACCGAGATCTTCAGCGGGGAGCCGTCCGACGCCGTGCGAGCCCTGGCCCCCGTGACCGACGCGCACGGCCGGGTGGTCGGCCTGGTCGCGGCCGGGATCGAGATCAGCAACGTCTCGGATCTCGTCAGCAGGAGACTGCCGCTCCTGCTCGGCACCGCCGCCGCCGCGCTCGCCCTGGCCACCGCCGGGGCGGCCCTGGTCAGCCGCCGCCTCGGCCGCCAGACCCACGGCCTGGGACCTGCCGAGATGACCCGGATGTACGAGCACAACGACGCCGTTCTGCACGCGGTGCGCGAGGGTGTGCTCATCGTCGGCAGCGACGGCCAGGTCCTGCTGGCCAACGACGAGGCGCGCCGGCTGCTCGCCCTGCCCCCCGATGCCGAACTGGGCCGGGTCGCGGACCTCGGCCTCGCCCCGGCCACCGAGCGGCTGCTGAGCCAGGGGGAGCCGGTGACCGACGTCGTGCACCTCAGCGGGGACCGGCTCCTCGCGGTCAACCTGCGGCTCACCCCGACCCGGGCCGGACTCGGCAGCAGAGTGGTGACCCTGCGGGACACCACCGAGCTGCGCGCCCTGACCGGACGCGCCGAAGTGGCGCGGGAACGGCTGCAGTTGCTGTACGACGCCAGCGGGCGGGTGGGGACCTCGCTGGATGCCGTACGGACCGCCGAGGAGCTGGCGGAGGTGGCCGTACCCCGGTTCGCCGACTTCGTCACGGTGGATCTGACGGAGCCCGTGCTGTCCGGCGGGGAGCCGGGCGGCGCCTTCACCTCGATGCGGCGGGCCGCCGTGCGGGGCGTCCGGGGCAGCGCGGCGCTGGACCCGCCCGGCACCCGGATCGACGTCGAGCCGGGCACCCCGCTGGCGCAGTACCTGGCCGCGGGCGAGCCGACCCTTGAGGCTGATCTCTCCGGTACGTACGACTGGCGGGCCCAGGACCCGGCCGGCGGGCTGCGGGCCGTGGAGGAGGGGTTCGGGTCGCTGATCCGGATGCCGCTGACGGCACGGGGGGTCGTGCTGGGGCTTGTGGCCTTCTGGCGCGCCCTGGAGCGCGACCCGTACGAGGCGGACGATCTGTCCTTCGCCGAGGAGCTGGCCCTGCGGGCCGCGCTGAGCGTCGACAACGCCCGCCGGTTCACCCGGGAGCACACCACGGCGGTCACCCTCCAGCAGAGCCTGCTCCCCCACGAGCTGCCGCAGAACCGGGCCCTGGACGTGGCGCACCGCTATGTCCCCGCCCGTGCCGGGGTGGGCGGGGACTGGTACGACGTCATCCCGCTGCCCGGCGCCCGGGTCGCGCTGGTCATCGGCGATGTCGTGGGCCACGGTCTGCACGCGGCGGTGACCATGGGCCGGCTCCGTACGGCTGTCCACAACTTCTCGTCGCTGGACCTCTCCCCCGACGAGATCCTGGGCCACCTCAACGATCTGGTCCTCACCATGGACGAGGGCAACAGCTCGCTGGGCAACGGCACCACCGTGTCCGGCGCCACCTGCATGTACGCGATCTACGAATCCGTTTCCGGCCGCTGCACGGTGGCCAGCGCCGGGCACCTCGGCCCGGCGCTCGTCGATCCCGGCGGGACGGTCCGGTTCCCCGACGTGCCCGCGGGGCCGCCCCTGGGCACCGCCAGCCTGCCCTTCGAGACGGTGGTGCTCGAACTCGCCGCCGGCACCAGCCTGGTGCTCTACACCGACGGCCTGGTGGAGGAGCGCGGCCGGGACATCGATGCGGGCCTGGAGCTGCTGCGCACCACCCTGGCGGAACAGGCCGGCCGGGACACGGACCCGCAGGAGATGTGCCGGAGCGTGTTCGATGCGCTGTCGCCCTCGCACCGGGAGGACGATGTGGCCCTCCTGGTGGCCAGGACCCGGCTGCTCGAACCTTCGTCCGTCGCGGACTGGGAGCTGGACGCCGATCCGGCGGCCGTGGCCACCGTACGGTCCCAGGCCGCCCGCAGACTCGGCGAATGGGGCCTGGACGAGATCGCGTTCAACACCGAACTCATCCTGAGCGAGCTGCTCACCAACGCGGTCCGTTACGGCACCGCGCCGATCCGGGTGCGGCTGCTCCACAGCGCGACCCTGACCTGTGAGGTGGCGGACAGCAGCAGCACATCCCCGCATCTGAAACGGGCGGCGGCGATGGACGAGGGCGGGCGCGGGCTCTATCTCGTCGCGCAGTTCGCGGAGCGCTGGGGTACCAGGTATCCGCCACAGGGGAAGATCATCTGGGCCGAGCAGCTGCTCACCGGGCCGCCCCCGAAGCAGTGGACTCTTGATCTGGACGACCTGGACGATCTGGATGACCTGGAGGGCATGGACGGCATGGAGGGTCCGGGCCCGTAAGCGGGCGGGTGGCCACGGAAGGAACGCGCTTCACGCGTGTGAGGCGCCTTCAGCTATCGCCGACTCCACCTCGGAGACCCGCTCCTGCTCCTCCTGCGCGAACCGCTCCCGGTCGAGCTGCTCCGCGATCTCCTCGTCCTGGGACATCAGCAGGTCCAGATTCGAGTTGCCCATCTCGAAGACGCCCATGTCCACATACGCCTGCTGCAGCCGCTTGCCCCACAGGCCGATGTCCTTGACGCAGGGGACGATCCGGCTGAAGAGCAACTGCCGGAAGAGCGTGAGGAATTCGGACTGCTCCGAGAGCTGTTCGGCCTCCTTGCGCGCGATGCCGAAGTTCTCCAGGACCTCCACGCCGCGCAGCCGGTCGCGCATCAGATAGCAGCCCTCGATGACGAACTCCTCGCGCTCCCGCAGTTCCGCGTCGGTGAGCTGCTTGTAGTAGTCGCGCAGCGCCATCCGCCCGAAGGCCACATGGCGGGCCTCGTCCTGCATGACGTACGCGAGTATCTGCTTGGGCAGCGGCTTGTCGGTGGTGTCGCGGATCATGCCGAACGCGGCGAGCGCCAGGCCCTCGATGAGGACCTGCATCCCCAGATAGGGCATGTCCCAGCGGGAGTCGCGCAGGGTGTCGCCGAGCAGGGCCTGGAGGTTGTCGTTGATCGGGTAGAGCATCCCGATCTTCTCGTGCAGGAAACGGCCGTATATCTCGGCGTGCCGGGCCTCGTCCATCGTCTGGGTGGCCGAGTAGAACTTGGCGTCCATGTCCGGGGCCGACTCCACGATCCGGGCGGCGCACACCATCGCGCCCTGCTCACCGTGGAGGAACTGGCTGAACTGCCAGGACGTGTAGTGCTTGCGCAGCTCGCCCCGGTCGCGGTCGGTCATCTTCGCCCAGTGGGGTGTGCCGTAGAGGGTCATCGCCTCGTCGGGCGTACCGAGCGGATCGTACGGGTCCACTTCGAGCGACCAGTCGATGCGCTTCGCACCGTCCCACTGCTTGTCCTTGCCCTTCTGGTACAGGGCGAGAAGACGGTCGCGCCCTTCGTCGTACTCCCAGCTGAACCGGGCCGAACCCGACGCCGGTATCTGCCAGTTGGGCTCGGACGGTCCCTTGGTGTAGAGCTCATGCGTCGACATACCTGGCAGGCTCACACGTTGGTAGACGCCGGGTCAACAAGTCGCGCACAAGTCACGCACGAGGGATTGACGCAGCTTACTGACAAGCAGTCTCATAAGGGGTGACCACCGGTAACCCCAAGCGCGAGGTGCCCCAGAGATGACGTCAGCGACCGAACACGAAGTGCTCCGTGACGCCCTCGGCCTGCTCAGGGACCGCGAACAAGTGGCCGCGCGGCTCCTCGAATCGTCCGCCAGGCACTCGTTCGACCCGGACAGGGAACTGGACTGGGTGGCACCGCCCGAGGACGGCAAGTGGTTCTGGCCGCCCGAGCTGGTCTCGCTCTACGACACCCCGCTCTGGCGGAGAATGTCCGAGGACCAGCGGATGGACCTGGCCCGGCACGAGGCGGCGTCGCTCGCCTCACTCGGCATCTGGTTCGAGATCATCCTGATGCAGCTGCTCGTACGGCACATCTACGACAAGTCGGTGACCAGCAAGCATGTGCGGTACGCCCTCACCGAGATAGCCGACGAGTGCCGGCACTCGATGATGTTCGCCAGGATGATCGAGAAGGGCGGGGCCCCGGCGTACCCGGTCCCGCGGATCTACCACAACCTGGCCCGGATCCTGAAGACCGCCTCGACCACCCCGGGCTCCTTCGCGGCGACCCTGCTGGGCGAGGAGATTCTCGACTACATGCAGCGGCTGACCTTCCCGGACGAGCGCGTCCAGACCCTGGTGCGCGGCGTGACCCGCATCCATGTGGTCGAGGAAGCGCGCCATGTCCGTTACGCCCGCGAGGAGTTGCGCCGCCAGATGGTGACCGCACCCCGCTGGGAACAGCACCTCACCCGGCTGAGCTGCGGTGAGGCGGCGCGGGTCTTCTCCACCTGCTTCATCAACCCGCAGGTGTACACGAACACCGGCCTGGACCGCCGCGAGGCCGTCGCCCAGGTGAAGGCCAGCGGCCACCGCGCGGAGGTCATGCAGAACGGCGCCAGGCGCCTGACTGACTTCCTGGACGACATCGGGGTACTGCGGGGGGCGGGGCGGAGGTTGTGGGTGAGTTCGGGGCTGCTGGCGGGGTAGGGCGGGGCCACCCGGGGGGCGTTGCGAGGACGGGATCGCTTTTCAGCCAATTCCACCCCTGAGCCAGGCATTCACCTCACACACTCTTCACATATTCCTCACAGGTAATCCGCGCAACACGCACGGGAGTTACCCGCTCACACAGGCCCGGATCGTCGCCGTTGTGTTCAAGTCAACGCCACAGTCGTCTCTTGTAACACCCCGTTGGCCTGTGCCTATGGTGCGTGCCGCGCCACGGTGAGGATCTTGACCGCACCCCGCCGGCGGCGTCGACCGGACTGGCATGCCGGGGGGTGCCGCACAGCACCTGACGGCTCGTTCCTTTCCGGCGGTCCGTTCTGTTCTCCTTCGGCGTGCCCTTCACCTTGAGAAGGGATACTCCGTTGCGCCCCAGACCGTGGTTCCGTATGCCCGGATTTCGAAGATCCGGGATCCTGACCCCCGTTGTCACGTCCGTGGCCGCCCTGGCCGTTCTCGGCGGGCTGACCGTACGGCCCGAACTGCTTGATCTCGGACGGAGTACCGAGTCGGCGAGTAATTCGTACGACTGGTTCACCGATACCGCGGCCGAACAACTGCGGCAGGACCAGTGCCTGATGGGAGATGTGCTGCGGCTGGGCGGTACGTCGATGGCCAGGACCGCGCAAGGGGGCCTCAACCAGACCCCCGAGCAGCTCCATGTACTGGCTGACCGGGAGTACTGGCAGAAGAGTCCGCTCGACGCCGCCTACACGGCGGACCGGGATGCGGCGCTCAAGGAACTGCATGCCCTTGATGCCCGCCGGGCCGCGTGGCAGAAGCCGCTCACCGGACTGACTCCCCCGGACAGCTTCACCGACACTGACTTCCGCTGGCCTCCGGGGTATCCAGGAGATGAGAGAGAAGACTTCTACTCCCAGACGGGTCTGGGCCAGTGGGTCGCCGACCGCTTCTGGAAAAACGAGGACGACTTCTACGAGGACGCCACCCCCGAGGCTGATGCGAAGACGCTGAAGGCCTTGGACGCGGTGGGCACACCTCTCTACGGCAAGGACCCTGACCCGACGGGCCTGTCGGGTGACGAGTGGAACCGTGCGGTCGCCGAACACGATGCATTCGACTGGCTGCACGGGGGGCCTGGGGAGAACGCGGGCGCGGACAACGCCCGTATCTTCCTTTCGTCCGGCGGTTTCCCGCACACGGCTCCGCAGCCGGGCACGGCGGAGTACCGGATCGCGGTCGAGGACCTGAAGTCCCGTTTCGCCGGATGTGCGTGGCGTGACCCGATCGACCCGGACCAGGTACTCGGCGGTATATCGGCTACCGCAGCCACGGAGTGGCAGCAGGAGATCGCCTCCCAGCAGGTGCAGCGCAACCAGATCCTGGACGCGAACACCACGGCCACGCAGGCTCTCGCTTCCGGGGCCAAGGCGCTCGGCGAGCTGCTGGGCCAGTCGTGGATCGCCGACCATCTTGCCCGCTGGCAGGACTTCTGGTCGGCGGGCGGTGCCGGGTGGATCGGTGACGCGCCGGCCGTGATCGAGGTGCACGCGGCGAACGGCAAGTGTCTGGACGTACAGAGCGCAGCGAAGACCGATGGCACTCCGGTCCAGGTGTACACGTGCAATGGTTCCGCGGCGCAGGCGTGGCAGGTCTACGTCGACGGCAACGGTTCTCACCTGCGGAACGTGAATTCCATGAAGTGCCTTGACGTGAACGGGAACGCCGCGGTCAACGGCACGAAGATCCAGATCTGGGGCTGCCACAGCAACCCGGCGCAGACCTGGGAGTACAACCTCCGGGCCACCACGAGTCTGAAGAACGTGGGCACCGGCAAGTGCCTGGACCTGCACACCTTCGACAAGGGTCTCAACGCGCAGCTGTACACGTGCAACAACACCGCTGCGCAGCAGTTCGACATCAAGCCGTCCGGGCACGACGGTGAGGTTCTCGCGAAGGCGCAGTTCGACCAGGCGAAGAAGGGCGTCACCGACGCCCAGGCAGCCGCGAAGAAGCAGCTCGCCTCCCTGAAGACCCAGGCCACTGCGGCGAAGAAGGCCGCGACCGACTCGGACACCGCCGAGACCGCCGCGTACGCCGTAGCAGACAAGAACGGCGCGCCCCGGGGCCGCGGTCTGCTGGTCGGTCAGCAGAAGGCACAGGTCACCCAGGGGGCATCAGCCGCGCTGACAGCGATGGTGAAGGCCGGCGAGACCGCCGAGGCCGCGACCCGCGCCTCCGGTGGGGACAGCGAGACCATCGCGCAGCGGGCGCTGGCGCAGGCCGCGCAGGTGAAGACGGAGTTCCGTAAGGAAGCCGCGCACAGTGCGGAGTTGCAGGCGAAGGCCGCAGCGGATGCGGCCAAGGTGCACCGGGACAACGCGAAGAAGGACAAGGAGGAGGCCGAGGCCAAGCTCGCCGCATCCCTGAAGGCCGAGAGCGACGCCAAGACGGCGGCCGCCCAGGCGCATGCGAAGCGGCTCGCCGCCGAGGCCGAGGAGAAGACGGCCAAGGCGGAGAAGGAGACCGCCGCCGCGAAGCAGGCCGAGGCCGCACAGCACAAGAAGAACGCGGAGGGTGAGGCCACCAAGGCGAAGGGCGCCAAGGACAAGGCCGAAGCCTCCGAGGCCACCGCGAGCGAGAAGCGGGACGCCGCGGTCAAGGCGAGCAATGCCGCGAAGGCCAAGCGGGACGATGCGTGGGACGCCGAGGAGAAGGCGAACGCCGCCCGCGCCAAGGCCGACGCCAAGGGCGCCTACGCCGACTCCCTCGACGCGGGCGACGCGGCGGACGCCGCCCGTACCGCTGCCAATGAAGCCGACAAGCACGCCGACGACGCCGAGACAGCAGCCGGGAAAGCCCGCTCCGAGGCCGACGCCGCAACCGAGGCAGCCGCCGACGCGGACGCCGCGGCCACCCGCGCCGAAGCAGCCGCCAAGCGCGCCCGCTCCGACGCCGACGGAGCACAGGCGGCAAAGCTGAAGGCCGATGCCGCGGTGAAGACCGCCACCAGCGCCGCGGCCGACGCGATCGAGGCATCCAGGCACGCCGCGTCCGAGGCCAGGACAGCCGTCAAGCTGGCCGACGAAGCCGAAGCACAGGCCAAGACCGCCAAGACCCAAGCGGACACGGCGAACAAGGAAGCAGCCAAGGCCCTCGCCGCCTCCGCGAAGGCCGCGGGCTTCGCCCACGTCACCGCCCAGGCAGCCCAGGACGCGGGCAACGCAGCCGCACAGGTCGCCAAGCCCGCCAACGACGCCATCCAGCTGGGCTCCCCCTACGTCACCACCGACTCGGCCGCCGGCCTGGTCGTGCTGACCGGGCAGGCGTCCAAGACGATCGCCGAACAGCAGAAGGCCGTCGCCGACGCCCACGCCAAGAACGCCCTGGAGGAAGCAGCCGCCGCCAAGGCCCTCGCCGACCAGGCAGGGGCTGACACCAAGGCCGCCTACCAGTCCGCCGCCAACGCCGCCGGATACGCAGCCGACGCCCGCACCTACGCCAAGGAAGCCCTCGGCTACGCAGCCGACGCAGCCACCGCGGCATCCAAGGCCACCGCGTCACTGGCCCGAACCGTCGCCTACGACAACCAGGCCACCATCGACGCAACCGCCGCCGACAAGGCAGCAGGCCGCGCCGAGGGCTACGCCAAAGACGCCCGCGACTCGGCCGACCAGGCAGCACTCGACGCGGAGGCCGCCCGCACCGCAGCAGCACTCGCGGAACAGGACGCCAAGGACGCACGCGCAGCAGCCGACCGCGCCGACACCGCAGCGACCGAAGCCGAACAGGCCGCGAAGGACGCCGCCAAGTACGCCAAGGACGCCCAGGAAGCGGCCGAGAAAGCGGAACGCAACGCCGCGAACAAGCAGGTCTCGACAGGTGCGGGTACTGGAGTCGGCGGCACGTGGTACGTCGTCGACGAGGACAGCATCGAGATCACCGATGCCAAACAGCACGACCCCTGCGAGATCACGATCGGCTTCGAAGGCTGCACCACCACGTTCACGGTCACCTTCAGCGCGATGGTCGACTTCTTCCTCTGTACCAATCCTGACACGACAGCCAGCGCCGGTGGCTGTCGGTCGCAGGACACGCTGCTCATCGAGAGTAAGCGCATCCACGGTTTGAAGAAGGACGTCACGCGATACTTCTCCAAGCTCGAACTCATCCAGCAGAGCCTCACCTACCAGGTCATCAAGGCGGCCCTGGTTCAGGACTTCGTCGACTGTTGGCACGGCAGCGTCAGTGGCTGCGCCTGGGCGCTGAGCAACTTCATCCCCAGTACGGCGTTCGAGAAGGTCTTCGACGGGGTCCGCGCTCTGGATGCCGCTATGAAGACGGGTGTCGGGATCCGCGACGCGTTCAAGGCCCTCAAGGCCCTTAACTTGGACCCAGCGACTCTCGCCAAACTCGACAACACCCTCAAGGCCTACGAAGACCTGTACACCGCCTGCAAGGCGAACAGCTTCCCTGCCACAACCCAGGTGCTGATGGCAGACGGTTCACACCGGCCTATCAGCCAAGTGAGGGTGGGAGACATCGTCAAGGCCACGGATCCGTCCTCCAGCCAGTTGCAGCCCCGGCAAGTGACTGACACCTTCAAGCACGACACCCAGCGATTGGTGGACATAACCGTTGCCGATGGAGGGAATCTCACCAGCACCGCCGGCCACAAGTTCTACGTGGCGAAACGGGGTTGGACGCTGGTCTCCGACCTGCGCGTCGGTGACCATCTGCGCACGGCGGACGGCTCCGTCCACGCGGTGGCCGCCCTCCACGACCGCTCGGGCCTGACTCCGCGCGTGGTGTACGACCTCACGGTCGACGACCTGCACACCTTCTACGTACTGGCGGGGACCACTCCCATCCTCGTCCACAACTGCAAAGTGGCTTTGGGGTGGCAAAATAACGGCAAGCTCGACAAGTGGGCCGGGGAGAACAAATTCGTCACCTTCTCTTCCGTTTCCCCAAAGGACTTCGCCCGGATCGCAGAAATGGCCATCGCCGACCCAAGCGTGACGCTACACGTGAACATGACAGGGCTGAACAAGCTTGGAGGATTTATGGAAGCTGCCCAGCGCGGCCTAAGGGCTGGCTCAGCTGGACCTGCTACGGACTACGAGATGTCCATGATCGCTCGGGCTCTTACCAATGGACAACGACCCTGGGATTCGGTCAAGTTCTACTCACCGTCGGGTCCGGACGGAGCCATGCGACTGGACCCCCTGACAGATATGCCGGACCTATCCATCCTGAAGGGGGATCTATCGCCAGTGAAAGGATCAATCATCGGATACTGCCACTGCTGAGGAATGGACTATGAATCCCCACTCGAAAGACCCGCACCCGGACATTACCGCTTCGGGCGGACTGGGGTCAGCTATAAGAGAAGCAGCAAAGCTGCGCGGATACGACCTCGGGGTTTTGTCTTGGGATACCGACCCGATCAGCATCGAAACCTCCAGGGGGTTCGTGTCAGTTTGCTCCGAGGCCGAGCAGCGTCTGTTCCGAGTGCGCCTCCTGGTTCCCGGGGCCACTTGGGGCACTCCGGGGTTCAGTTGGGATATCGGCTCAACAGACGATCTTGAGCTGCTCGTGGAGGCGGTTGCCGCATGGCGGGAAGACATGCCGCTCGACGAGCTGGAAGCGAGATTCGACTTCATGGACCTCGGTGAATTCGCTAGGGCGATCGAAACTGGCGAGCCAACCTCTTTACAGTGGTCCGATCTCCTGTCGTCGAGCTTTCACCAAAGGCAGTGGAACCTTCTGCGCCGCCTCCACGCGGATGAGGAACTGCAGAATGCCTTCCCATCGATCACACATGGCGCTGTCCGCCTGCGAGTTGATCCAATGGACGGAACGAGCCGTCAGGTCCTAGTACATGAGTGGGACCGGGAACGTTACGAGGTGGTTTCTCGTGCGGGGGTTCCCGGGTCCACCTGGGTTGAAGTACCGACCGGTGATCTGATCGCTTACCTGAGAGCCGCCTTGAACCAGCAGTGATCTCGGCAGGTAAAGGGGCGGAAGCCCGTCAGGGAACTCCGGGTGTGGCGGGCGTCGAAATAAGTCCGCCACACCCGCTCAAGGAGGAAGCACCGCTGTTTTCGAGTACGGCTCCGGCCAGGCACCCATTGAAATTTTCGCGATCAGTTGGCAGTCAGCCGACCACGACACCCCAAGGGTGCCGGTGTCGACTACGAGTCGGTGGCTGGTGAAGTACCCGTAGTTCTTCAACCGTTTGGCGATCGAGTTGCCATCCGCGCCGGCGAGGGGCGGAACCCAACACAAAGGCGAGAATGCCGCGGACCACTTCGCACAGGCTGCCGAAGTGGCGGTGAACGCCGCCCACCATCACGGCTTCGGCAAGGTGAGGATTCTGGCTCCGTCCTCGGTGATGGCGATCGTGTGCTCACTGTGCGCCGTCCGGCAGCCCGTCGCGCTTCGGAGTGTCCACCCGTCGGCGTCGGTGACGAGTGTGGCGTTGTCCGCCATGACCCACGGCTCCAGCGCCAGCAGCAGCCCGGGGCGCAGCTTGTATCCACGGCCGGGCCGTCCGGTGTTCGCGACGTGCGGGTCCTGGTGCATCGTCGACCCGATGCCGTGCCCTCCGAATTCGGTGTTGATCTCGTATCCGGCCTGGCTGAGAACGGTACCGATGGCGTGTGAGATGTCGCCAATACGGGCCCCGGGCTTGGCGGCGGCGATCCCCGCGGCCAGTGCGCTTTCGGTTGTCCCGATCATCGCGATGCTCTCCGCAGGCTGGGCCTTGCCCACGACGAAGCTGATGGCAGAGTCAGCGGCAACTCCGCGCTTGGAGACGGCAAGGTCGAGCGAGAGCAGATCACCGTCGGCGAGCGTGTAGTCGTAGGGCCGCCCGTGGAGCACGGCATCATTGACGGAGGTGCAGATGTAGTGGCCGAAGGGTCCGCGCCCGAAGGACGGCGCGTAGTCGACGTAACAGGACAACGCTCCCGCCTCGGCGATCATGGTCTTGGTCCACCGGTCGATGTCCAGGAGGTTCGTGCCGACCGCGCTCCGGCTCTTCAGCGTCTGCAGGATCTCTGCGACCAGGGCGCCTGTGTCTTCTGCCCGGGTCAGCAGGGCGGGGTTCAGGATCTCGATCATGTGCCACTTTCCCTCATGGAACCAACAACTATACCGGTCAAACTATACCGGTACTGGAGTCGGGCCGATGGCCGGACTGCCGCCCCCTCCCTCAGAGGCCGCACGCGGCCGGCCTCCCATATGGGGCCTGGCGAGAACGCCCGACGGCCCACAACAACCTTGTACCGGAGCCATGAACGCCTCCGCTGAAAGGGACTCGGCCTCAGCAGGGGCAAGGCCAGCGAGCGAACAGGTGCGTTCGCTCTTCAGGAGGGTGAGCGAGCCGGGAGGCTGTAACAACTGGCCCGCCGGCAGAAGAGATTGCTGAGTGCGGGCGGAGCAATGCTCAAGACCTGTGGATCAGCCTCGGGCCGGCACGCGAACGACGCACCTTCCCGAAGGATGGGGCGCAATACCCCAAGGCCGCCAAGTGGATCACGGACGACGAGGACGAAGTGCTGACGTTCTTTCACTCCCCCGCCGAGCACTGGACCCCCTGCGGACCACGAACCCCATCGAGTCGACCTTCGCCACCGTCCGGCTACGGACCAAGGTCACCAAAGGGGCTGGCAGCCGGGCCGCCGCCCTCGCCGTGGTCTTCAAACTCATCGAGTCCACCCAGGGACGCCGGCGGGCCGTGAACGCACCCCACCTCGTCGCTCTGGTCCGGGCCGGCGCCCGTTTCGAACGCGGCTACCTCGGCGAACGCCCCGAGACTCACGCCGCCTGACTCACCTCCAATCACCGAGCCGGACTCGGAGGCTCGAAAGGCAGTGACAGATCGCCCAGGTGCGTGAGCAGCACATCAACACATGTCCGCGGGTTCAGGATCTGGGGGTGCAGGACGGCGTTGAGGCCGAGTCCGTCCAGGAGCGCGGTCAACCGCTCGGTCTCGATGTCGACGTCGAGGCCGGGGCGCAGGGTGCCTGATGCGTTGAGCCGGGTGAGCACGCGGCGCACCAGACGTCTCGCGCCTTCGGCGGCCTGGCGGGACAGGTCGCTGAAGGCCGGGTTGGTGCGGGCGGTCGTGTTGAAGTCCAGGAAGACGGTGACCTCGGCGCGGCGGCGTTCGTCGAGAGGCAGAAGTTCGGCCAGGAGGCCGGCTGCGAGCCGGAGCTGTTCCGGGCGGGGGTGGCTGCCCAGATCGCCGATGTCCTCCATGTGTTCGAGCAGTCGACCGCCGACCCGGTCGAGCATCGACTGCATCGCGAACCGCATCAGGTCCTGCTGGCTGGCGAAGTAGTGGCGCAGGGAGCCGATGTTGAGCTGGGCCTCGTCGGCCACGGCTCGCAGTGAGGTGCGCTGCAGGCCATCACGGACGACGACTCGAAACAACGCGTCGACGACGAGGCGGCGGCGAGCGTCCGGGTCAACGTGCTTGGGCATGCATACGTTCTATCACGCGTGTGCTACAAAAGAAGTATCACAGGCGTGATAGAACGGGTGGAGGATTCTTCGTGGAGACGTATCTCAATTTCATGCTCATCAGGTTCGGCCTGATCGTGGGCGGTCTCGTGGTGCTGGCGCTGCTGGTCTTCGCCATTGCCCTGACCCTCAAGCACAGGGGCAGGCTCGACAAAGTGCGTCGCTATGCGGACCCCGTGGCGAGGGCCGGACTGCGTGCCGCCGCACGACGGTTCGAGGACAGGCGGAGCGGTGCGTCCTGGTCGCGGCGACAGGGTGGTGGGCGATGACCACCCTTGCAGCGGAGTCGTCCGACCTCCTTCGCCACCTATTGCTGGACCGCGCGATCAAGGTCGCCATCGTGGTCGCGGCCCTGGGCATCCTGACGCTCGGGATGACGGTGCTCTGGCGGAAGGCTGGGCGTAGAAAGGACCGCCTCGACTGAGCCGATGGCACCGAACCGATCCACCACTGCTGACTGTTCCTCGTGTGGGCGGTCGTTCGCGCGATGTTCCGCCCAGACCCGCCCAGGAGAGAAAGAAGCCATGACCGAGTTCGGCTTTGCTCGCGCCTCCGACGAAGCCCTGGCCGTGCGGCAGGAGTTGGCCGACCCGCGCTGAGACCCACGTGAGTTCCACCAGGTCCTGTGCCTGGCCGGGGCGCGCGGCGCCGGGGCCTGAACGGGTGCCTGTCAGTCGGACGAGGTGAGGATCACCTCTGCGATCTCCTCGCCGCGTGCGTTCGCGAAACCTCGCTCGTGGCGGGTCACCACGAATCCGCACTTCTGCAAGACTCTTACAGAGCCGCCGTTGTCCGCAGCCGCACGGGCGTACAGCGGGCGGGACGGTACGGTGCCGAGCAGTTCTCGCAGCACGGCGGTGGCCGCTCCCCGGCCCCAGTACTCCCGACCGATCCAGTAGGTGACTTCACGCTCCTCGGGTGGCCCGAACACGCCGGCGTGGCCGACGTTTTCCCCGTTCTCGCCCACGACTGTGCGCAGGATGCACTCTGGATCACGGCGGATCCGCGCCCAGTGGGCGGCGAAATGCGCACGGTCCGATGGGTCCTCGGCAGTGAACGCCGCCATCCGGATCCCCTCGGGATCGTTCATCTGAGCGTAGAAGACGGGCAGGTCACCGTCTCGTACTTCTCTCAGCGTTACGCGCATCAGGGCCTCCGGGGGGGGGCGACTCGTGCCAACGACGGCGTTCTCGGCGCAGACGACGCCGGGTCCGCCAGGTCGCCACTCGCCTACGGCACGTCCTCCCTGCGCTCAGGATCAGCAGCAGGGCGAGGAAGCCGGACAAGAGGGCCTGGGACACACAAGCCACTGGCAGACCGGCACAGAAGAAGCCGTAGCCGACTGCTGCCAAGAAAGCCGACCCCACACTCCCTACCAGGAAAAACCGGATCACCGCGCCGGGAACGGCCTGCCCCTGGGCGGCCCACTGTTTCAGGCTCTCGGCGAACCAGAAAGCCACAAGTGCGGCCACGTCCAGGGCCGAGAGCAGAACCGCCGCACCCATGTCCACGCCCCACGTCAGCATGCCCGTCATGCTGACGCGGGCGACTGCCGCACGCCTGAGTACGGCTACTCAGGTTCGGTGGGGACAGCGAGGGCCTCATGCGTCACTGCTCATGGACGGGTGGCTGGCGGGCGAGGAACTCCTCGAACGCCGCCCTCTGCTTCGGATCCATGAAGCCCTGGCGGACGTCGCGGGCCTGCTCCTGGAGCCAGTGCGCCTCGTCGGGGGCGAGCAGTTCGGCGACCACCACGCCTCCGCGCGCTACCGCCGTGCGCCCTCCCACGCGACGACGGAAGAGTGTGTACGGGCCGAACTCCTCCGGGTGGGCCAGCTCCGGCTTGTCCTCTTCGGCCTGGTTCCTGGCCCTGGCGTCGCTCGTCGGGCAGGCAGCGGGGGCCCAGTGCTCCCAGAGGGCCAGAGTGGCCGCGGGCACCAGGACGGCGCGTTCCGCCTCTTCGACCCCCCGCCCCTCCCAGACGAACGTGACAGTGATGGGCTCGTCGGCCGCCTCGGCCAGACCGAGCACCCTCTCCACCTCGTCGTTGACCGGGTATTCCACCACTGCGTCTATCTGAACTCCCATGGAACCAGAGGCTACTGGCCGCCTCTGACATTCCGGCTTTCCCCTTGCGGGACCCGGGCCGCCCGGACACGCTGATGCCCTCGCCCGTCGTCAGGCGAGGACATCAGCCCTGCTCCACACAGCTCGGTCAGTTCGTGGACGCGTACGCCACGAACTCCGCCCACGCACCGGGACCGAAGCCGAGATCCGGGCCCGGCGCCTTCTTGGAGTCGCGGACATGGACCGCGCCGGGTACGGACGCGACCTCGACGCAGTCGTTGCCATCGCCACTACTGCTGTGGCTGCTCTTGAACCAGTTCAGCTCGGCGGTGTCCCCGGCAGAGGGCCTGTGGATCATGTCTTCCCCAGAAGTTGCTCGATGAAGGCCAGCGACTCCCGTGGTGTGAGAGCCTGGGCCCGGATCATCCCATAGCGCAACTCAAGGATCCTGAGCTGCTTCGGATCGGAGACCGGACGGCCGCTGAAAGCGCCCTCCGAGCGGCCCACAGCGCTGCCGTCCGGGAACTTGAGGACCTCGATCAAGCCGCCTGTGCCGGGATGTTCCTCGCGGTGTGTCGGCATCACCTGAATCGTCACATTGCGCAACTCCCCTACTTCCAGTAGGCGTTCGAGTTGTCGGCGCTGAACCATTGTGCCTCCGACCGGACGACGAAGCGTCACCTCCTCCTGAATGAAACTCAGGGACGGGAGGGGGTCCCGGTCGAAGATGGCCCGTCGAGCCAGCCGAGCCGCCACCACGCGGTCCATCTCGTCCAGCGTGTAGGTGGGCAGCCATGATGCGAACAGGGCCCGCATGTGTTCCTCGGTCTGCAACAGGCCGTTGATGTTGTGATGGTGGTAGGCCTCCAGTTCGACCGCCTTCGCCTCCATCCGCGCCAGATCCCCGATCTTCTTCGGATACCGGACGTCACCGACGTCCTTCTTCATCGCGGCGATCTTCCCGCCCGCGCCCAGCACCTCGTCCGCCCGGTCCAGGAATTCCGGGCGCGGGATGCGCCGACCGCCCTCCACCTTGTAGACCAGATCCTCCCCATACCCGATCGCGCCCCCGAACTCGCTCGCCCGCAGCCCCGCCGACTCCCGCCACGCCTTGAGCTGGCGGCCCACCGCGGCGACCACCGCCGTGCCGGACTCGTCATCCGGATCGACGTCCCAGCCGGGCTCGTCCGCTCCGCCGTCCCCACGCTCCGTACCAGCCTCGTCCACGCTCATCCGTGCCCCGCTTCCGACCTCAGTGCCGTTCTGGCTCAACCCTGTTCGTCCCCCGCACGTCACCCCGGACAGCCGGGACAGCACTGGACAAGCTCGGGACAGTCACCGTACGTAGGCGCCATGTCGCTGTTCACGGTAGGCGGCTGCGGCCACTCTGAGTGACGTGACCCAAGAAATCACTCGAACCGAACATTCCGCTCCTGCCCGGCAGTTCACCGTGCTGCTCTCCCCCACCCGCCGCGGCGCCAGACTTGCCCGGCTGCTGGCCGTCGCCCATCTCGGGGCCTGGGGGCTGCCGTCGGACACAGCCGCGCACATCGTCGCCGAACTGGCCGCCAACGCCGCCGTCCACGGGCGGGTACGGGGCCGGGACTTCCGGTTGAGTCTCGCCGTGCACGGCGACACGCTGCTGCGGATCGAGCTGACCGACACCCGGGGCGACCGGCTTCCGCCCGCCCGGCCCGGCAGCACCGCCCCGCCCCCGGACGACGCCGAAGCCGGGCGTGGTCTGCTGATCGTCGAAGCGCTGGCCGATCGTTGGGGCGTGGCCCTGGGACCCGTACCCCGGAAGGTGGTGTGGGCGGAGATCGACCTCGTACGGTGACGGCCGCCCCGGGTCGCGGTCGCCCGCGCCCGGGTCACCTTCCGCTCTCCTCCCCCATGTACAGCCCGGCGAACGCCCTGGCGTCGAGCCCCGATGCCAGGAGCCTTCGCAAGCGGGCGCGGGCCGTGCCCGCGCGGAAGCGGTCGCCGGAGGACGCCCCGTGCAGGACGTCCGAGAACCACTGCGAGAACTCCTGGTACTGCCAGACGCGTTCCAGCGCCGCGTCCGAGTACCCCGCGAGGGCGGTACCGCCGTCCCCGCTCCCCGCTCCGCGTTCACGCCCCGGAGCAGCCGCGATCAGCGCGTCCGCGAGGAGCAGGGCGTCGTGGATCGCGAGGTTCATGCCCTTCGCCGCGATCGGTGCGACCAGGTGTGCCGCGTCGCCCGCGAGATGGAGCCGGCCGTGGGACATCGGCTCCACCACGTAGTTGTGCATGCCCAGGACCACCTTCTCGACGATCGGCCCCTCGGTGAGCGGCGCGGCCCCGTCCGCCGCGAGCCGGGTGCGCAGTTCGTGCCAGACACGCTCGTGCGGCCAGTTGTCCGGGCCGTCGCCGGGCGGGACCTGGAGGTAGTAGCGGGTGACCTCGGGGCTGCGGGCCATATGGGCGCCGAAGCCGCGCTCGTGGATCCCGAAGACCACCCCGCCCGCCGATGGCGGAGCCTGGGCGAGCAGCGCCAGCCAGGCCACCCCGTCGTCGCGGCGGCTGACCGTGACACGGTCCTCGGGTATCGCCGCCCGTGAGACCCCGCGCGCACCGTCGCAGCCCGCGACGTGGTCGCAGACGACGCGGTGCCGGGAGCCGGTCAGCGGATCGGTGTACGAGACGACCGGGCGGTCGCCGCCGATGCCGTCAAGGCGTACGTCACGGACACCGAAGCGGGCCTCCCCGGCGGCCTTGTCGGCGTACGCGGCCAGCAGGTCGGTGACCAACTCCGGCTGGGGGTAGACGAAATGGCGCCGCCCGGACAGTTCCGCGGTCGGTACGGTGTGCCGCTCGCCGTCGAAGCGGAACTCGAACTCGCCCTGGGTCTCGGCCCGTACGAGGACCCGCTCCGCGAGGCCGTGCGCGGCGAGCGCCCGTACCGCCCACTCCTCCATGAACCCGGCGCGCGGCCGGCGCTCGATGAACTCTCTGCTCTCCGCCTCCAGGAGTACGCAGTCGACGCCGCTGTCGTGCAGCCGGTTCGCCACGACGAGGCCGGCCGGGCCTGCGCCGATGACGACGACGGAGGTGTGTGTGAGGACGGGAAGAGCCGAGGACACGTCGGGGGGATCCCTTCGGATGCGGAGCGGGGGCGAGTCCGGTGGGGGCACGGGGGAGGACGAGGGCAGAGGTGGCACGGGCCGGAACCGCTGAAACGATCACCCGCAGTATGGCGGTGGCGGGGCGGCGGCCGTCCCCGGGGGCTGCCCGGAACGTGCCCCGCCCTGAACACCGGGATTACGCTGCGGTCATGACCCCCGCAGCGATCCCCGCGTACCGCCGTCTCAGCGTCGAGGAGCGCCGTGTCCAGCTCCTCGACGCGGCCCTGACGCTCTTCGCGCACCGGGCGCCCGACGAGGTCTCGCTCGACGACGTCGCTGAGGCGGCCGGGGTCTCCCGGCCGCTGGTCTACCGCTACTTCCCCGGCGGAAAGCAGCAGTTGTACGAGAAGGCGCTGCGCTCGGCGGCCGACCAGCTCGAACTCTGCTTCGCCGAGCCGCAGACCGGACCGCTCACCGTACGACTGGCCCGGGTGCTCGACCGCTATCTCGCCTTCGTCGACGAGCACGACGCCGGGTTCTCCGCACTGCTCCAGGGCGGCAGCGTCGCCGAGACCTCCCGTACCGGGGCGATCGTGGACGAGGTACGGCGGGCCGCTGCCGAGCAGATCCTGGTCCACCTCGGGGTCGGTCAGCCGGGGCCCCGACTGCGGATGATGGTGCGGACCTGGATCGCCGCTGTCGAGGCGGCCTCGCTGATCTGGCTGGACGAGGAGAAGCAGCCGCCGGTCGGCGAGTTGCGCGACTGGCTGATCGACCATCTCGTCGCGCTCCTCGCGGCGACAGCAGGGACGGACCCGCAGACCGCTGCGGCCATCGGAACCGCACTGGCCGGTGAGCGGCCGGACGGAGCCGTCGGAGTCCTGGCCCGGCGGCTGGTGCCGGTGGTGGACGAGGCGGCGCGGCTGCTCGGCGGCGGTCCGGACGTGGAGGCCGCCGGCCGGGCGCCCCGGGCGGGCGTCTGACGGGGCGGCTGGGTCAGACTGGCCCGGTGAAGAGCGAAGAGACCCTGTTCGAAGGCGGTCCCCTGGACGGGCGGATCCTGCCCGTCCTGCTCGGCCCCACCGGTCAGCCGCCCAAGGTGTACGAGGTTCCCGTACCGGACGCCGGGGGCGGGCCGCCGACCGTACTGGTCTATGTCCGCACCCCGGCCGGCCATACCAGGCGGCTGGGCATCCAGCGCGGCTGGAAGTACGTGTACGCACCGGACGGGCGGCCCCGCACGCTGAAGTGGCCCTGGTCGAAACCGGACGTGCAGCCCGACGTGCAATCCGACGTGCAACCGGACGCGAAGCCGGAGACGTAGGGCCGCGGGCGCGAGGCCCGGCATCGATCCGGACGAGAAGGCTGACGCCTCCTCAGGCACCCTGCGTCACAAGGGTTCCGCCCTGTACGGGTGACGGGATTGCGCCGTTCCGCCCACCCCGGAGGTGACAACGCCCGCTCCGCCCCATGCTCGGCGCGGGGCGGACGGCCCGCCCCGGAAGCAGAGGTGATGTGGTGTCAGGCAGATTGCTGCGGTTCGTCTGTTCTACGGCGCTGGCCACGGTGGTCGTCGGGGCGACCCCCGCGCTGGCCGTTCCGGCCGCCCCCGGCAGGCCCGTACCGGAACCGGGCCCGGCAGCCTCGCCCGCCCACGCAGGCAGCACCGCCCACGCCCGTCCCGGCCCCACCGCGTCCCCGGGAGCGGCCCACTCCGGTCCGGCGAAACACGCACCCGCGAAACCCGCACCGGCCCGCCCCGCACCGGCCGGCACCACACCGAGCGCCTCCGCCCGGCCCGGCCCCGGTCTGCCCGGCCCCGGTGCCGCGCCCGCCACCCCCCGTACCCCGGCCGAGGCCACGCTCGCCCGGCTGCGGACCCTCTACCGGCAGTCCGAGCAGGCCGGGCAGACCTACCGCGCCACCACCGAGGCGCTCAAGCGGCAGGAGACCAAGGCGAAGAGTGTCGGCGCCGGTCTGGTGAAGGCGCGGATGGAGCTGGCCCGGAGCCGGGACGCCGCCGGGCGGCTGGCCCGTGAGCAGTACCAGCAGCAGTCGGAGCTGTCCCCCTATCTGGTCCTGATGCTCAGCGGCGACCCCCAGCAGGCACTGGACGCCGGGCACCAGATCAAGCGGGCGTCGGCCGACGTACTGGCCAGGGCGGAACGGCTCAGGAAGGCCGAGCAGCACGCCGGGAAGCTCGACACCGCGTCACGCGCCGCGCTGCAGAAGAAGCAGGCGCTCGTCGCCAAGCAGAAGAAGCAGTACCGGACGGCCCAGGCCCGGCTGCGTGAGGCGGAGGCGCTGCTCGCCGGGCTCTCCCCCGGCGAGGCGTCCGACGTCAGGGCCCAGGACGACGCCGACACCACCGCGGCCCAGGACGCGCTGGACAGCTCGGGTGCGCTGAGCGGACCGCAGGCGTCGGCTTCCGCGCGCGGTGCCAAGGCCGTGGCGTTCGGGCTCGCCCAGGTCGGCAAGCCGTACCTCTGGGGCGCCGAGGGCCCCCGGTCCTTCGACTGCTCGGGGCTGACCTGGCGAGCCTGGGCGCACGCCGGGCGCACGATTCCCCGGACCAGCCAGGAGCAGTGGCGCCGGCTGCGGAAGGTCTCCCTGCGGTCGCTGCGCCCGGGCGACCTGATCGTCTACTTCCCGGGGGCCACCCATGTCGCGCTGTACATCGGCGGCGGCAAGGTCGTCCAGGCCCCCCGCCCCGGCGCCAAGGTCAGGGTCTCGCCCATGGCGTCCAACCCGGTCATCGGCGCGGTCCGCCCGGACGCCCGACCGGTCGTCGGCACGGGGCGTCCGGGAGGCTCCGTCAGCCGGCGGTGACCGAAGCCAGATAGGCCTCCGTCTTCTCCGGCTCGAAGAAGAAGTTCTCGAAGTCGGCCGGGTCGTCGAAGCCGTTGGCGAAGCGGTCGGCAACCGGCTGGAGCTGCCCCGCGGCCCCGATGAGGTTCAGTACGTGCTCCGGCGGGACACCCAGCATCGCGTTGGTCCACTTGGTGACGTGCTGGGCGGTGTCCCAGTAGCGGTCGAAGGTCTGCTGCATCCAGGTCTCGTCGAAGGGCTGGTCGCCCCGCTCGACGATGGAGCCGAGGTAGCTGGCGGCGCATTTGGACGCCGAGTTGGAGCCCTGTCCGGTGATCGGGTCGTTGGCCACGACCACGTCGGCGACGCCGAGGACCAGGCCGCCGCCGGGCAGCCGTCCCACCGGGTTGCGGACCGTGGGGGCGTAACGGCCGGAGAGCGTGCCGCCCGCGTCGGTCAGTTCGACGTCGGTGGCCCGTGCGTACTCCCAGGGGATGAACTTCTCCATCAGGCCGAGGGTGAGCGCCAGATGCTCGGAGGGGTCCTTGACGCCCTGGAAGGCGTCCAGCGGGCCGCCGGGTATGCCCTCAAGGAAGAGGATGTCCGCGCGGCCGCTGTGGGTGAGCGTGGGCATCACGAAGAGTTCACCGACGCCCGGGACCAGATTGCAGCGCACCGCGTCGAAGTCGGGGTGCTCCGGGCGTGGGCCCATGCCGTGTACGTACGAGACGGCCAGCGAGCGCTGCGGCACCGTGAACGGCGAGCGCGCCGCGTCCCGGCCGAACATCGAGACCAGCTCGCCCTTGCCCGCCGAGATCATCACCAGGTCGTACGTCCGGGCGAAGAAGTCCAGGTCCGATACGGCCGCACCGTGGATGACCAGCTGGCCGCCGCGCTGCGCGAAGGTCTCCATCCAGCCGGCCATCTTGACGCGCTGGTCGACGGACTGGGCGTAACCGTCGAGCCTGCCGACCCAGTCGATGGCGCGGGACGAGTCCGGGGCCGCGACCGAGACGCCCAGGCCCTCGATCTTCGGGGCCTGCGACTCCCAGAAGTTGAGCTGGAGGTCGCGCTCGTGCTGGAGCGCCGTGTGGAACATGCACTGCGTGGACATGACCCGGCCGGAACGGATCTCATCGGATGTGCGGTTGGACATGAGCGTGACCTCGTAGCCCTGGGACTGGAGGCCGAGAGCCAGCTGGAGCCCGGACTGCCCGGCTCCGACGATGAGTATCTTCCGCATGGCGGGTGGTTCTCCTATTCGGGGGTGGTGTCGAGTGCGTGGCCCACCAGGGTCAGCAGCGACTCGACCACCGTCAACCTGTTGCGCGCGTCCATGATCAGTACGGGCACGTGCGGGGGAATCGTCAGCGCCTCCCGCACGTCCTGCGCCTCGAAGTCCGGTGTGCCCTCGAAGTGGTTGACCGAGACGATGTACGGCAGTCCGCAGCTCTCGAAGTAGTCGAGCGCGGGGAAGCAGTCGGCGAGCCTGCGGGTGTCGGCGAGCACTATCGCGCCGATCGCGCCGCGCACCAGGTCGTCCCACATGAACCAGAAGCGCTGCTGCCCCGGGGTGCCGAACACGTACAGCACGAGGTCGTTGTCGAGCGTCAGCCGGCCGAAGTCCATCGCCACCGTGGTGGTCAGCTTGTCCGGGGTGGCGCTGAGGTCGTCGGTCTCCTCGCTCGCCTCGGTCATCAGGGCTTCGGTCTGGAGCGGGGTGATCTCCGATACGGAGGTGACGAAGGTCGTCTTGCCCACCCCGAAGCCGCCCGCCACCACGATCTTGGTGGATATGGGGGCCCGGGTGCGGTCGTTCTGCCAGGCCTGGACGGCCTCTTCGGCTTCGGCGGGGATCAGCGTCTCAGAGACGGCGGAGTCCACTCAGCACCCTTTCGAGCAAGGCGCGGTCGGGCTGGCCTTCGCCGTGCCCGGTACCGTACACACGGATTCTTCCCTGGTCCGCGAGGTCGCTGAGCAGGACCCGGACGACCCCCAGCGGCATTTTGAGCAGCGCCGAGATCTCCGCGACGGTGCGCATCCGGCGGCAGATCTCGACGATGGCGGCCATCTCCGGCATGAGACGCGCCGGGCCGTTGGCCAGCTCCGGGCGCTCGGGCGGTGCCTCGATCGCGGCCACGAAGGTCTCCACGAAGAGGATGTGGCCGAACTTGGTGCGGCCGCCGGTGAGCGAGTACGGGCGCACGCGCGCGGGGCGGCGGTCCGGGTTGCGGACCGGGAGGGCCGGGGTCACTGGGCGCTCTCCATCGATTTGCGCAGCTCGCTGCGGAGTTCGGGGGTGAGGACATGACCGGCGCGGCCGACGAAGAGCGCCATGTGGTACGCGACGACGCTCATGTCGCAGTCCGGTGTGGCGTGGACACCCAGCAGCGAGCCGTCGCTGATCGACATGACGAAGACACTGCCCTCCTCCATCGCGACCACCGTCTGCTTGACACCTCCGCCGTCCATCAGCTTCGCGGCGCCGATGGTGAGGCTGCCGATGCCGGAGACGATGGTGGCCAGGTCGGCCGCGGAGCCCTTGGGGCCGCTCTTCCGGACGGGTTCGGCGGGAGCGGGTGCCGGGACCTCGGAGTCCGACGAGAGCAGCATCAGCCCGTCCGACGAGACGACGGCGATCGAACGGAGTCCGGGGACCTCCTCCACGAGATTCTTCAACAGCCAGTGCAGGTTCCTGGCTTCACTGCTGAGTCCGAATGTGCTGGGCGCAGTCAACTGCGTGCCTCCTCGACACTGTCCCCCGCGTCATCGGTCCGTACAACATCCGATCTCTGCTCCGAGATCTCCGTTTCGACGTCCTTGCGGCCGTCCTTGGCTCCCTGGTGGAAGCCGCCGAGCCTGCTGCGCAGGGCAGCGGCGTCCACACTGGCGGTGCGCTGTTTCGGGGCCGTCCCGGCCGGCCTGGTGATCTTGGGGACGCGCTTGGGCAGTCCCTTGTCGGTGGTGGTGCCGGCTTCCTGCTCCGGGGTGGCTACGGAGGGGTCCGGGGCGGGGGCCGCGTCGGCCGCCGGGCCGGGGTGCTGCCCCTGCCCGGGTTCCGGCGTGGGCGCGGTCACGGACGTGGGCTCCGGCGCGGGGACGGGCCGCCGCATGGTGAAGGTCGGCTCGTCCACCTCGTCGGGGGTGCGCTCGTGGGAGTCGGCCCCTATCTCGTAACGCGACCTGGCCGGGATCGTGTTGGAGTTCGCCTCGGCCATCGAGCCCGGCAGGTTCAGTGCGGGCGCCGCCCCGGCGCCGGGGACCAGGTGCGAGGGTGCGGCCGGGGGTTCGTCCGGCAGCAGCGCGCTGGGCAGTACGACGACTGCGGCCACCCCGCCCTGCTTCTGCTCGCGCAGCTCGACCCGTACGCCGTGCCGCTTGGCCAGCAGCGAGGCCACATGGAGGCCGAGCCCGGACTGCTCGTCGCCCGGTGCGCCCGGACGGGACGCGTCGGGGTCGGCGAGCAGCGCGTTCAGCTCGGTGCGCCGTCCGGGCGACATGCCGATGCCCTCGTCCTGTACGGAGAGCATCACCTCGCCGTTCTCCAGGAGCCAGCCGGAGAGCTGGACCCGGGCCTCCGGCGGGGAGAACGCGGTGGCGTTCTCCAGGAGTTCGGCGACGAGGTGGCTGATGTCGTCCGCGGCGAAGCCCGCGACATGGGAGCGGGGCGGCAGGGACTGGATCGCGACCCGTTCGTACCGCTCGATCTCGCTGACCGATGCGCGCAGCACGTCCACCAGCGGGACGGGGGCCGCGCTCTGTCCATGGCCGTGTTCGGTACCCGCGAGGACCAGCAGGTTCTCGCTGTGGCGGCGCAGCACAGTCGCCATGTGGTCGAGCCTGAAGAGCGTGGCCAGCGCCTCGGGGTCCTGTTCGCGCTCCTCCAGGCCCTCGATGACGGTGAGCTGACGCTCGACCAGGCCGAGGGAGCGGAGCGAGAGGTTGACGAAGGTCGACTGGATGGTGTGGTGCAGCCGGTCGGCCCGGGCGTTGGCGTCGGCGGTGTCCGCCTCCAGCATGGCGCGTTCGGCGTCGAAGCGGTCACGGCCGCCTCGCAGGTCGCGCTGGTCGCCCGCGAGGCGCTCGGCGCGGGCCCCGGCGGTCAGCACCCTGGTGTGCAGGGCGTTGATGGACCGGACGACCTGGGCGAACTCGTCGTTGCGGCCGGTGAAGGCGATCGGCTCCTCCGACTCGGGGGCACCGGCCAGGCGCGCGGCGCCGATCCGGAGCACGGCGAGCGGACGGGTGAGCGTACGGGCGACCGCGGCGCCGATCCCGATGGTGAGGAGCAGCAGCACCCCGGCGAGGGCGATCCGCAGTTCGAGGGCGGTCACGGCGTCGTCGCGGAGCGCGGCGAGCCGTTTGCCCTGTGCGGTGGCGAGCGAGGCCTCGACACCGCGCATCTGGTCGGTGCGCGCGCCGAGCGCCGCGCCGACCTTGGCCGGGTCGGTCTGCTGGGCGGCGGCGGAGAGCGTGGGCTGGTCGGCGAGGCGCGAAAGGTAGCCCTCGGCGCTGCTGACCTCGGATCCGGAGACGGTGGAGGCGAGCGACTCCTGGTCGGCCGGGGACGCCTCCTGGTCGAAGTCGGCGAGTGCGGCGAGTTCGCGGACCCTGGCCTGCTGGGCCGCGGCGCTCAGTCCGTCCCGGGTACGCCCGTCGGCGCCGACGGCGACCCCCTGCCGCTGGACGTAGGTGCCGGTCGTCGCGTCGTACACGGTGGTCGCGGCGGGGCGCGGGACGGCGAGGGCGCCGAGCAGCAGGCCACGGGTCCGGGACGCCTGCCCGACCGCACGGCCGAGGTCGACCGTGGCGCGGGTGGCCGCCGCCGCGTCGGGCGGAGTCCGGTCGGCGAGCTGGGCCGCGGTCTCCTGGACCTTGTCGATCAGGTCGGAATACGCCTTGTTGGCTTCGAGCGCGGTGCTCTTGCCGGTGAGGGCGGTCCTGCGGACGGAGGGCAGGGTGGCGAGGTCGTGACGGAGGGCGGCCGGGGCGGCCGGGCCGATCTCCTCGATGTCGCTGTCGACCCGGGTGGCCCGGTCGGCCGCCAGCTTGTCCTTCTTTGCGCGCCCGCCCGCGATGTAGACCGTGACGTCGTCCCGCTCGTCGGCGAGGTCATGTGCCAGGGAGAGGGTCTGCTGGTCCAGGTCGGAGAGGGTGACCAGCCGCTGAGCGTCGGTCAGTTCGGCCGACGCGCCGTACACCGACGGGGCGCTTGCCGCGAGGACGGCGAGACCGACGACGGCCACACCGCCGACCAGGCGCCTGCGTACCCGGGTGGTGCGCTCGGGCGCCACGCCTCCGTTGCCCCGAAGCCGCTTGTTCTGCACCGGTGCTCACAATCTTGACTCGTCCACGCATGACGCCGAGATGATGACCGATCACAAGGATGCGCTCCCACCTCTGGTACGGCTTCTGACCATTCCAGTGGTTTTGGGAGGGGAGTGCGCATCACCAGGTCAGCCACCTGAACGAGTGAACATCAACTGCAAGTTGGCGAACAACTCTGCGACCCGCGCACGCGGGGCGCGCACGGGGCGCCGGTTGGAACTTCCGGACCGGCTTTGGCAGGATGCCCGCCCGCAGCGGCCCGGCGCCGTCACGGAGTCGTACATTCCCTACCAAGTCCCACCGCCCGTACGGCGGTCCGTACCATTCGCCCGTGACTGTGCGCCCGCCGTGAAGGCCTCAGGCAGACTGAACGCCATGCGGATCGAACTCGCCTCCACACCCGGCAACCCCGAACGCCCCAATGAGGACTGGACGGGTGCGGTCCTGCCTGCCTCGGGAGAGGGCGGTCTGCTCGTCCTGCTCGACGGTGTGACACCGCCGGCCGGGCCGGACGGATGTGTGCACGGCGTGCCGTGGTTCACGGCCCGGCTCGGCGGGTCCCTGGTCGAACTGTCCGGTTCGCGGCGGGATATGAGCCTGCGTGAGGTACTTGCGGAGGCCATTCGCCTTACCGCCGGAAGGCATGGCTCAACCTGTGACCTTTCTCACGTACGCACCCCTCAGGCAACCGTCGTCATGGCGCGTTGGTCGGCGGAGACCCTGGAACACCTGGTGCTGTCCGACTCGGTGCTGCTGATCGAGGAGGCGCCGGGGACGGTACGGGCGGTGCTCGACGACCGGCTCGACCGGCTGCCGCGCGAGGTGCTGGCGACCGAGGCGACGGCCGACGCCGCACGGAACCAGGAGGGCGGCTTCTTCACCGCGGCGGCCGATCCGGCGGTGGCGGAGCGCGCGGTGACGGGGCGCACACCGCTGGCCGGGGTGCGGGCGCTGGCGGCGCTCAGCGACGGTGCGAGCCGGTGGGTGGAGGTCTTCCGGGAGGGCGACTGGGCGGAGTGCCTGGCGTTGCTGCGCAAGGAGGGTCCGGAGGCGCTGATCGGGCGGGTGCGGGCACTGGAGGACGCGGACACGGCACGCGCGTTCCTGCGGGGCAGCAAGACGCACGACGACGCGTCGGCCGTGCTGCTGGAGCTGTAACCGTCCGGCCGGGCAGGTACGCGGTCCGGCATGGCAGGTACGCGGCCGGCCACGGCCCCCGGTTCCCGGCTCACTCCTCGGCGCGTGCGTTCAAGTGGTGGAGCAGCCGGGCCAGTTCGGCGACCTCGGCCCGGTCCCAGCCCTCCAGCTTGCGTACGTACTCGGTCCGGCGCGCGTCCCGCACCCGCCGCATCCGCTCCCGCCCCTCGACGGTGAGCTGCACCAGGAAGGCCCGGCCGTCGCCGGGGTCCTGCTCCCGGGTGACCAGCCCGAGGTTCTCCAGGGAGCGCAGTTGACGGCTCATGGTCGCCCGGCCGACACCGATGTAGCCGGCCAGGTCGGTGGCGCGCTGCCCGCCCCACTCGTCGAGGCAGACGAGCAGCCCGTAGGCCGCGGCCTCCAGATCGGGGTGGACGGCGCGGGACATCTCGCCGGACGAGGCCCGCGCCCGGCGCAGGAAGACGGTCAACTCCCGCTCCAGCGCGAGGAATTCATGGTCCACACCACTCTCTGGCGGGACGGGGAGTTCACTTCCGGTACCGCTGTCGTGCACGTCAGCACCCCTCAGGAGCTTTCCCGATACTGAAAGTTTCTTTCAGCGTCTGCCATCGCCGCAGATGGGCCAGTATTTCGCAGGAGTAGACCAACGGCAGCACCCAGGCCCCCTTCCGCCGTACGGGTCTACGTGCGTAGCGTCGTCCTCGCTGACATGTTCATATGTCTCACATCAGGACATGCCGGAGAATTCCCCCTGCTCCCCCCACCAAGCCTTTCGGAGGCACGCTCATGCCCGTGCTCAGATCCGGAACGGCCCGACGCGGACGTATCGCCGCAGTCGGGATCCTTGTCGCCCTCCTCACCTCCCTGCTGGCCCTGCCCGGTTCGGCCTCGGCCGCGGACTTCCCCGCGCGCGGCACGGCCACCATGGGGATGGGCGTCATCGCACACGACGGCCAGGGCGGCACCCCCCGTGACATCCGCGCGGCCCAGACCGAAGGCGTCGACGTCTCCGGTTACCAGGGCAACGTCAACTGGTCGACCCTGTGGGGCAGCGGAGTGCGCTGGGCCTACACCAAGGCGACCGAGGGCAATTACTACACGAACCCCTCCTTCACCCAGCAGTACAACGGCTCCTACAACGTCGGGATGATCCGCGGCGCGTACCACTTCGCGACCCCGAACGACTCCAGCGGCGCCAACCAGGCGAACTACTTCGTCAGCCACGGCGGCGGCTGGTCCCGGGACGGCAAGACCCTGCCCGGTGTGCTCGACATCGAGTGGAATCCGTACGGCGACGCCTGCTACGGGCTGAGCGCGGCATCGATGGTCGCCTGGATCCACGACTTCGCCAACACCTACAAGTCGCTCACCGGCCGCGACGCGGTGATCTACACCGCGACCAGCTGGTGGACGCAGTGCACGGGCAACAACAGCAGCTTCGGGGCCACCAACCCCCTCTGGATCGCCCGCTACGCATCGGCGCCGGGCACGCTGCCGGCCGGCTGGGCCTTCCAGACGATGTGGCAGTACACGTCGAGCGGACCGACCGTCGGTGACCACGACAAGTTCAACGGCGCGCTGGACCGGGTCCAGGCACTCGCCAACGGCTGACGCGGCGCACCCCGGGCCGCCGCCCGGGACACGACCCACGCGGGGCCCCCGGCACGATGCCGGGGGCCCCGCGTTCTTCCGTGTCCACGCCGGCCCATGTTTACGCCGGTCCGTGTCCACGCCGGCCCGTGTGACGCCGGTGCGGCGCCGGAGCCGTCAGGCGGCTGCCGGGAGCCGTACCTCCGCCGGGGACAGCGCGATCTCCAGGACCTGGCGGACGTCCGTCACCGGGTGCACCTCCAGGGTTTCGAGCACCTCGGCGGGCACATCGTCCAGATCGGCCTCGTTCCGCTTGGGGATCACCACGGTCGTGATGCCCGCACGGTGTGCCGCCAGCAGCTTCTGCTTCAGACCGCCGATCGGCAGCACCCGCCCGGTCAGCGACACCTCGCCGGTCATGGCCACATCCGTACGGACCTGACGGCCGGAGAGCAGCGAAGCCAGCGCCGTCGTCATCGTGATGCCCGCGCTCGGGCCGTCCTTGGGCACCGAGCCCGCCGGGAAGTGGATGTGCACCCCGCGTTCCTTCAGATCCGCGACCGGCAGCTCCAGTTCGGCGCCGCGCGAGCGCAGGAAGGAGAGCGCGATCTGCGCCGACTCCTTCATCACGTCGCCGAGCTGCCCGGTGAGGGTCAGCCCCGCCGCACCGGTCTCCGGGTCGGCGAGCGACGCCTCGACGAAGAGGACGTCGCCGCCCGCGCCGGTGACCGCGAGCCCGGTGGCCACACCGGGCACCGCCGTACGGCGCTCCGCCGGGTCCTGGGCGGACTCCGGCACATGGTGGGGCCGCCCGATCAGCGGCCGCAGCCCGGTGTCGGTGACGGTGAGCGGCAGCTCCTGCTCGCCCAGTTCGTGCCGGGCCGCGACCTTCCGCAGCAGCCGGGCGACGGACCGCTCCAGATTCCGTACGCCTGCCTCCCGGGTGTACTCCCCCGCCAGCTTGCGCAGCGCGGAGTCGTCGAGGGTCACCTCGCCCGGTTCGAGACCGGCGCGCTCCAGCTGCCTGGGCAGCAGGTGGTCACGGGCGATGACGACCTTCTCGTCCTCGGTGTAGCCGTCGAGCCTGACCAGCTCCATCCGGTCGAGCAGCGCCTCCGGGATGGCTTCGAGCACGTTCGCCGTGGCCAGGAACACCACATCGGACAGGTCGAGGTCGACCTCCAGGTAGTGGTCCCGGAAGGTGTGGTTCTGGGCCGGGTCGAGCACTTCGAGCAGGGCGGCGGCCGGGTCGCCCCGGAAGTCCGAGCCGACCTTGTCGATCTCGTCGAGCAGGACGACCGGGTTCATCGAGCCGGCCTCCTTGATCGCCCGCACGATCCGTCCGGGCAGGGCCCCGACGTACGTACGCCGGTGTCCGCGGATCTCCGCCTCGTCCCGTACGCCGCCGAGCGCGACGCGGACGAACTTGCGGCCCATGGCGTGCGCCACTCCCTCACCGAGTGAGGTCTTGCCGACACCGGGCGGTCCGACGAGCGCCAGTACGGCGCCGCCGCGGCGGCCTCCGACGACGCCCATGCCGCGGTCGGCGCGGCGCTTGCGGACCGCCAGGTACTCGGTGATGCGCTCCTTGACGTCCTCCAGACCGGAGTGCTCGGCGTCCAGGACGGCCTTGGCGCCCCTGATGTCGTACTCGTCCTCGGTCCGTTCGTTCCAGGGCAGTTCGAGAACGGTGTCCAGCCAGGTCCGGATCCAGGAGCCCTCGGGGCTCTGGTCGGACGAGCGCTCCAGCTTCTCGACCTCCTTGAGCGCGGCCTCCCTGACGTACTCCGGGAGTGCGGCGGCCTCGACGCGGACCCGGTAGTCGTCGGACTCGTCGTCCGCCTCGCCGTTCAGCTCGGAGAGCTCCTTGCGTACGGCTTCCAGCTGGCGGCGGAGCAGGAACTCGCGCTGCTGCTTGTCCACGCCCTCCTGGACGTCCTTGGCGATGGACTCGGCGACGTCCTGCTCGGCGAGGTGCTCACCCAGCCATGTGACGGCGAGCTTCAGCCGGGCCACCGGGTCGGCGGTCTCCAGCAGCTCGGTCTTCTGGGCGAGGGTGAGGAAAGGTGAGTAGCCGGAGTTGTCGGCGAGGGCCGATACGCCCTCGATCTGCTGGACGCGGTCGACGACCTGCCAGGCGCCGCGCTTCTTCAGCCAGTCGGTGGCGAGGGCCTTGTACTCCTTGACCAGTGCGGCGACGGCGCCGGGCAGCGGCTCGGGGTCGGTCTCGTCGACCCGTACCGCCTCGACCCAGAGCGCGGTGCCGGGTCCGGTGGTGCCTGCGCCGATGCGCACCCGGCCACGGCCGCGGACCAGAGCGCCGGGGTCTCCGTCGGAGAGTCTGCCGACCTGTTCGACGGTGCCGATGACGCCGGTGTCCGCGTAGCTGCCGTCGAGCCGCGGAACGAGGAGGACCAGCGGCTTGTTGCCACTGGAGCGGGCGGAGGACGCCTGGGCGGCCTCCACCGCGGCGCGTACGTCCGCTTCGGAAAGGTCCAGAGGCACCACCATTCCGGGCAGCACGACCTCGTCGTCGAGCGGCAGCACGGGCAGGGTGAGCGGTGTGGACGTGTCAGCCATGATCTCCCCTTAGGCAGTGAAGTTGAGCTATGCACACTCAATGCTGAGCGAGGGGGCTGGTGTTCCCGGGCGGGTGTTCGCTCTCAGCGATCGGAGCCGGGGGATGCCGCCGGGGAGGCATCGGGGGAGGTCCCGGGCCCACCCGCCGGTCCGGTCGCCGCGACCGGCAGGGACAGCGCGGAGGGCGTGGCGGGCAGCGAGAGCGCGAAGGGCGCGGCGGGCACGGTCGGCGGTACGGCGGGCACGGCAGAACCCGGAGGCGCGGCGGGCTCGGCGAGCGCGGCTGCCGGGCGGGCCCGGTCCCTTTCGGCCGCCCAGCGGCGCACCAGCGGCCAGCAGGCCAGACCGATGGTGAGCGAGAGCGGGTGCCCCCAGTCGGTGAGCGGGTCACCGAAGGCCAGCAGCGCCTGGACCAGCGCCGTGCCGACCGCCGCCAGGAGGGGCCAGCGGAACAGCGGCGGGAGCAGCCCGGCCAGCGCCCCGACCCCGGCCATCAGTCCGAAGCTGATGCCGTAGTCCAAACGGTGGAGGGAGGAGTCGGGGAGACGGCCCGCGGCGACCGCGACACCGACCGGGAGTTCGGTGGCCAGCGTCGCCACGACATGGCCCGTCAGGAAGACCACACCGGTGCGCAGGGCGCCGATCCGGCGCTCCAGGGCGGTGAGGACCAGCAGGAACCCCACGGCGGACGCCGAGAACAGGCCGCCGGCTATCCACAGGGCGCTGCTCACCAGGACGAGCAGCGGGGTGCGCGCCAGATGCGCCATGTCCGTACTGGAGTCGCGCAGCAGGGCCGCGACGGTGTGCGGGTCGGCGTGCTGCGCGAAGAGCGAGGTGGCGATCAGCACCAGGACGTAGACGAAGGTGAAGGGCGTTCCGGCGGGGGTGGGCAGCAGGCGCAGCAGCGTGCGGCCGGTGGCACCGGCCGGGCGTCGTGTCCGCTGTATGTGGTCCACTCTGTCCGTCCCGTCGGCAGTGGGTCCGTCCGTTCGCCTCCACTCCCCCCAACGTTCACTCTCCGGGATAGCCTCCGAACGCGCCTATGAGGTGCACCACACGAAGCAACCCCCGCGCCGCCCGCGGCGTCCGGGGCCGACCAGGGGGAAACCCATCGATACCGAGGACGTACGCACACTGGACCGGCGCGAGGGCCCGTACGGCGAGGTCGTGCTGCGCGAGCGCGGGGAGCACTTCGAGATCATCGCCAACGGGTGCTTCCTGATGGACACGTCGGACGGCCGTTCGGAGCGGCTGCTGATCGACGCGGCACTGGCCGCGCTGCCGGCCGGTTGCGACCGTCCTTCCGTGCTCATCGGCGGGCTCGGCGTCGGATTCTCACTCGCACACGCCGCTGCGGACCCCCGGTGGGGCACGATCACGGTCGTCGAACGCGAGCAGGCGGTCGTCGACTGGCATCTGACGGGCCCGCTCGCCCGGATTTCCGGCGCGGCGCTCGCCGATCCCCGGACTGTGATCCTGCCCACCGATCTGGTCGCTCACATGCGCGAATCCACATCGGCATATGACGCTTTGTGCCTGGACATCGACAACGGGCCGGGGTGGACGGTCACCGATGACAACGGCGGCCTATACACCCCCAGGGGGCTCGCAGACTGCATGGAACGGCTCAAACCGGGCGGAATCCTGGCCGTCTGGTCGGCCCAGCCCTCGGCGACTTTCGAAGAAGCCTTGCGGAATGCCGGTTTCAGCGGGGTAAGGACCGAAGAGATCCCAGTTGCCCGGGGCGTGCCTGACGTGGTCCATCTCGGTGTTCGCCCTGCGTAGCCGGGACGGCGTCCGTGCATCTAGTCTGCTGACCGGCAGATGAGATACGGATGCCGTGTCCGATTGTCCAAGTGGCGCAGCTGAAACAGCCGCGTACGCAGCAGAACGCACACCAAGCGCACTTCCAGGGGCGGGCGATGGAGCAGACACACACCACCCACAACGGCGTCGCGGCCACGCCGGGCGCCCAGCGCCGGGTGCTGGTCGTCGAGGACGACCCGACAATCGTCGACGCCATCGCCGCTCGGCTGCGGGCCGAGGGTTTCCAGGTGCAGACGGCAACGGACGGCCCGGCCGCGGTGGACGCGGCGGCGGGCTGGCAGCCGGACCTGATGGTTCTCGACGTGATGCTGCCGGGCTTCGACGGCCTTGAGGTCTGCCGCCGCGTCCAGGCGCAGCGGCCGGTGCCGGTCCTGATGCTGACGGCCCGCGACGACGAGACCGACATGCTGGTCGGGCTCGGGGTCGGCGCCGACGACTACATGACCAAGCCCTTCTCGATGCGTGAGCTGGCGGCGCGCGTCCATGTCCTGCTGCGGCGGGTGGAGCGGGCGACCATCGCCGCGTCGACACCGCGCAGCGGCATCCTGCGCCTCGGTGAGCTGGAGATCGACCACGCCCAGCGGCGGGTGCGGGTGCGCAACGACGACGTGCATCTGACACCCACCGAGTTCGACCTGCTGGTCTGCCTGGCGAACACCCCGCGCGCCGTCCTCTCGCGCGAGCAGCTGCTCGCGGAGGTCTGGGACTGGGCCGACGCCTCCGGCACCCGGACCGTGGACAGCCACATCAAGGCGCTGCGCCGGAAGATCGGCGCGGAGCGCATCCGTACGGTGCACGGTGTCGGTTACGCCCTGGAGACCCCGGCACCATGAGCCGCCCGCGCCCCGGGCGGACCTGGAGCACCTTCCGGCCCGGGGATCCGGGCCGGACCCTGGGGCGGGCGCTGTCCCGGCCGTGGCCGTGGAGCCGGGAGCGGCCTCTGCCGGTCTCGATCAAGGCCAAGCTCGGCACGCTCGTGGTGGTGTCGGTCTTCATCACCACGGGGCTGCTGCTGGTGGCGCTGCGCACCAAGACGGAGCTGCGGTTCATCACGGTGTTCTCGGTGATCGCCTCCATGCTGATCACCCAGTTCGTGGCGCACAGCCTGACCTCGCCGCTGGACGAGATGAACACGGTCGCCCGGTCGATCTCGCACGGTGACTACACCCGGCGGGTCAGCGGCGCCGACCGCAGGGACGAGCTGGGCGACCTGGCCACCACCATCAACCGGATGGCCGAGGACCTGGAGGCGGTGGACCGGCACCGCAAGGAGCTGGTGGCGAATGTCTCCCATGAGCTGCGGACCCCGATCGCGGCCCTGCGGGCGGTCCTGGAGAACGTCGTGGACGGGGTGTCGGCCGCCGACCCGGAGACGATGCGCACCGCGCTCAAGCAGACCGAGCGGCTGGGGCGGCTGGTCGAGACCCTGCTCGACCTCTCCCGGCTGGACAACGGCGTGGTGCCGCTCAGAGCGGCCCGTTTCGAGGTGTGGCCGTATCTCTCGGGCGTACTGAAGGAGGCGAATCTCGCAGCCGCGCAGCGCGCGGGCGCCTCGGCCTCCGGTGGCCAGCACACCCGTACCGACGTCCATCTCCATCTGGATGTCTCACCACCCGAGCTGACGGCGCACGCGGACGCCGAGCGGCTCCACCAGGTGGTCGCCAATCTGATCGACAACGCGGTCAAGCACTCGCCGCCGCACGGCCGGGTCACCGTCCGTGCCCGGCGCGGACCGCACCCCGAGTCACTGGATCTGGAGGTCCAGGACGAGGGCCCGGGGATTCCCGAGGCGGAGCGGCACCGGGTCTTCGAGCGCTTCAACCGGGGCCGCGCCCCGTCCCCGCACGGTCCGGGCAGCGACGGCGGCACCGGACTCGGTCTGGCCATCGCCCGCTGGGCGGTCGATCTCCACGGCGGGCGGATCGGGGTGGCCGAATCATCCCGTGGCTGCCGGATACGCGTCACTCTTCCGGGCGTATCGAGAACACCAAGTTGACGTAAAGTCTTCAGCGGAAGCCCGCGTTCCGTAATGAACCCGCGGGTACGCACGTCAGAGGGTGCCGGCCAAGGGGCGGTAGCTGTGACGCGTCATACCCGGATGGTGCGGAACCACGCTTGTTTCCCGCCATTTCAAGCCCCGAAACCAGCTTTCGAGTGTGACTTGCGCGACGTTGCCCCGCCCGGCCTGCACCTCCAGGCCAGGGAGGCGTAGCCTTTATTTCCGCTGTCCATCACCTTGTGAAGCGGAAGAGGGCGGTTGCCGCCGTGTCGTCTCAGTCCCCCAGTAATTCGAGCATCTCGACCGACCAGGAGGAGCAGGGCAAGAGCCCTGCCGATGCTTTCGGTCCCAATGAGTGGCTCGTCGACGAGATCTACCAGCAGTACCTCCAGGACCCGAATTCGGTCGATCGTGCCTGGTGGGACTTCTTCGCCGACTACAAGCCAGGTTCTGCCGGTGCTCCCACCGCGGGTGCGGACCCGGTGAGCGCGAGCCCTCCCCACCAGTCGGGCGAGAGCGGCCGGGCGGCCGCCGCGCAGGGTGGCGCAGCCGCGGGGGCTGCTCCCACCACGGCAGCGGCTCCGGCCGCGCCCGCCAAGCCCAGTAGTGCCCCGGCCGCAGCGCCCGCCGCGCCGCAGGCCCAGGCTCCGGCCGCGCCCGCCGCAGCGAAGCCCGCGGCCGCCGCCAAGCCGGCCCCGGCCGCCAAGCCCGCGGCGAAGGCCGAGCCCGCCGCCGAGCCCGAGGCTCCGGCCGGCCCCGAGCTGGTGACGCTGCGCGGCCCGTCCGCCGCCGTCGCGAAGAACATGAACGCCTCGCTGGAACTGCCGACGGCCACCTCCGTCCGCGCGGTCCCGGTGAAGCTGCTCTTCGACAACCGCATCGTCATCAACAACCACCTGAAGCGCGCCAGGGGCGGGAAGGTCTCCTTCACCCACCTCATCGGCTTCGCGATGGTGCAGGCCCTCAAGGCCATGCCGTCGATGAACCACTCCTTCGCAGTGAAGGACGGCAAGCCGACCCTGGTCAAGCCGGCCCACGTCAACCTGGGCCTCGCCATCGACCTGGTGAAGCCGAACGGCGACCGCCAGCTCGTCGTCGCGGCCATCAAGAAGGCCGAGACGCTCAACTTCTTCGAGTTCTGGCAGGCGTACGAGGACATCGTCCGCCGCGCCCGCGCGAACAAGCTGACGATGGACGACTTCACCGGGGTCACCGCCTCGCTCACCAACCCCGGCGGCATCGGCACCGTCCACTCCGTGCCCCGCCTGATGCCCGGTCAGGGCCTCATCATGGGCGTCGGCGCGATGGACTACCCGGCCGAGTTCCAGGGCACTTCGCAGGACACCCTCAACAAGCTGGGTGTCTCGAAGGTCATGACCCTGACCTCGACCTACGACCACCGGGTCATCCAGGGCGCCGCGTCCGGCGAGTTCCTGCGGATCCTCGCCAACCTGCTGCTCGGCGAGAACGGCTTCTACGACGACCTGTTCGAGGCGCTGCGCATCCCGTACGAGCCGGTCCGCTGGCTCAAGGACATCGACGTCTCGCACGACAACGACGTCACCAAGGCCGCCCGTGTCTTCGAGCTGATCCACTCCTACCGGGTCCGCGGCCATGTCATGGCCGACACCGACCCGCTGGAGTACAAGCAGCGCAAGCACCCCGACCTGGACATCGTCGAGCACGGGCTCACCCTGTGGGACCTGGAGCGCGAGTTCGCCGTCGGCGGCTTCGCCGGCAAGTCGATGATGAAGCTCCGCGACATCCTGGGCGTGCTGCGCGACTCGTACTGCCGCACCACCGGCGTCGAGTTCATGCACATCCAGGACCCGAAGCAGCGCAAGTGGATCCAGGACCGCATCGAGCGCGGCGCGCACGCCAAGCCCGAGCGCGAGGAGCAGCTGCGCATCCTGCGCCGGCTGAACTCGGCGGAGGCGTTCGAGACCTTCCTGCAGACCAAGTACGTCGGCCAGAAGCGCTTCTCGCTCGAAGGCGGCGAGTCCGTCATCCCGCTGCTCGACGCGGTCATCGACTCGGCGGCCGAGTCGCGCCTGGACGAGGTCGTCATCGGCATGGCCCACCGCGGCCGTCTCAACGTGCTGGCCAACATCGTCGGCAAGTCGTACGCGCAGATCTTCCGCGAGTTCGAGGGCAACCTCGACCCGAAGTCGATGCACGGCTCGGGCGACGTGAAGTACCACCTCGGCTCCGAGGGCACCTTCACCGGTCTCGACGGCGAGCAGATCAAGGTCTCGCTGGCCGCCAACCCCTCCCACCTGGAGACCGTCGACCCGGTCGTCGAGGGCATCGCGCGCGCCAAGCAGGACATCATCAACAAGGGCGGCACGGACTTCACCGTGCTCCCGGTGGCGCTGCACGGAGACGCGGCCTTCGCGGGCCAGGGCGTCGTCGCCGAGACGCTCAACATGTCGCAGCTGCGCGGCTACCGCACCGGCGGCACCGTGCACATCGTCATCAACAACCAGGTCGGCTTCACCGCCGCCCCGGAGTCGTCGCGCTCCTCGATGTACGCCACCGACGTGGCCCGCATGATCGAGGCGCCGATCTTCCATGTGAACGGCGACGACCCGGAGGCCGTGGTGCGCGTCGCGCGCCTCGCGTTCGAGTTCCGTCAGGCGTTCAACAAGGACGTCGTCATCGACCTCATCTGCTACCGCCGCCGCGGTCACAACGAGGCCGACAACCCCTCGTTCACGCAGCCGCTGATGTACGACCTGATCGACAAGAAGCGCTCGGTGCGCAAGCTCTACACCGAGTCCCTGATCGGCCGCGGCGACATCACCCTCGAAGAGGCGGAGCAGGCGCTCCAGGACTTCCAGGGCCAGCTGGAGAAGGTCTTCGCGGAGGTACGCGAGGCCACGTCCGAGCCGTCCGAGGCGTCGGTGCCGGTCCCGCAGGCCGAGTTCCCGGTCGCCGTGGACACCTCGATCTCCCAGGAGGTCGTGAAGCGCATCGCCGAGTCGCAGGTCAACATCCCGGACCGGATCACCGTCCACCCGCGGCTGCTGCCGCAGGTGCAGCGCCGGGCCGCGATGATCGACGAGGGCACGATCGACTGGGCGATGGGCGAGACCCTCGCCATCGGTTCGCTGCTCCTGGAGGGCACCCCGGTGCGCCTCTCCGGCCAGGACTCGCGCCGCGGGACCTTCGGCCAGCGGCACGCGGTGCTCATCGACCGCAAGACCGGTGAGGACTTCACCCCGCTGCTCTACCTCTCCGACGACCAGGCGCGTTACAACGTCTACGACTCGCTGCTCAGCGAGTACGCGGTGATGGGCTTCGAGTACGGCTACTCGCTGGCCCGCCCGGAGTCGCTGGTCATGTGGGAAGCGCAGTTCGGTGACTTCGTCAACGGCGCGCAGACCGTGGTGGACGAGTACATCTCGGCCGCCGAGCAGAAGTGGGGCCAGACCTCCGGCGTCACGCTGCTCCTCCCGCACGGCTACGAGGGCCAGGGCCCGGACCACTCGTCCGCCCGCCCGGAGCGCTTCCTCCAGCTGTGCGCGCAGAACAACATGACCGTCGCCATGCCGACGCTCCCGTCGAACTACTTCCACCTCCTGCGGTGGCAGGTGCACAACCCGCACCACAAGCCGCTGGTCGTCTTCACCCCGAAGTCGATGCTGCGCCTCAAGGCGGCGGCCTCGAAGGCGGAGGAGTTCACCACGGGCGGCTTCCGTCCGGTGATCGGGGACGACAGCGTCGACCCGGCCGCCGTGCGCAAGGTGGTCTTCACGGCCGGCAAGGTCTACTACGACCTGGACGCGGAGCGCACCAAGCGCGGCGTCACGGACACCGCGATCATCCGTCTGGAGCGGCTGTACCCGCTGCCGGGTGCCGAACTGCAGGCGGAGATCGCCAAGTTCCCGAACGCCGAGAAGTACCTCTGGGCGCAGGAGGAGCCGGCGAACCAGGGTGCCTGGCCGTTCATCGCGCTCAACCTGATCGACCACCTGGACCTGGCGGTCGGCGCCGACGTCCCGCACGGTGAGCGCCTGCGCCGCATCTCGCGGCCGCACGGCTCGTCGCCCGCGGTCGGCTCCGCCAAGCGCCACCAGGCCGAGCAGGCCCAGCTGGTCGCCGAGGTCTTCGAGGCCTAGGCGGTACGAGCGGATCCACCCGTGGGGCCCGGACGCATCGTGTGATGCGTCCGGGCCCCACGGCGTACCCGGCCGGCCGCCGCGCATAATCTGGAAGAGACCATCCGGCACGCATCAGGAGCGACACACGTGTACTTCACCGACCGCGGTATCGAGGAACTGGAGAAGCGGCGGGGCGAGGAGGAGGTCACCTTCGAGTGGCTCGCCGAGCAGCTGCGTACGTTCGTCGATCTGAACCCGGACTTCGAGGTCCCGGTCGAGCGGCTGGCGACCTGGCTGGCCCGGCTGGACGACGACGAGGACGAGGACGCGTAACCGACGCCCTGGCCCCTCCGGGCCCCGGGTGTCCGGCCGTCAGGACCGGGCACCGGCCGCCGGTCGTGCCGTCCCCTCAGGCGCCCGCCCGCATCCGGTCGTACGCGAGGCTCAGCGCCCCGTGCGCCATCAGCAGTGCGGCCGCCGCCGTCCAGCCCCCGCTGCGGCGGCCGAGCCCCCAGAGCGCGAGCGGAACACCGGCCGCCAGCTGGGCCGCGCCCAGCGCACGGGCGCGCGGACCGCGCAGCCAGGGGCCGAGCGCCCCGTCCTCGAAGGCGGCGAGCTGCGTCCGTACGGTCTCCCGCAGGCCCGTCGGCTCGATCCGTCCGGTGGCCGGATGGACCCTGGCCACCTCGCGCAGCCGGTCGGCGGGATCGCCGGGGGTGAGTCCGGTGGGCAGGGCGAGTCCGGCCCGGGTGAGGACGGCGGTGAGTCCGGTCAGCCGGGAGCGTGAGTCGGCGAGCGGATCCGCGGCGGTGAGCTCCGTCAGCGCCTCCAGATCCAGTACGGGATCGAGCCGCAGCCGCGCGCCGAACGTGCGCATCGCCCCGTCCTCACCGACCGGCGTGCCGTCCGCGCGCCACACATAGCCGACCGGCCGCCGGAATCCGGAGGCCAAGGTCAGGCCGGACCGTTCGTGGTCCCACCAGAGGGCGAGAACCGGCCAGTCGGACGCGACCGCCAGCGTGGTGACCCAGCCGCCCGCCACCCGGTCGACCGGCTCTTCGCCGTGCAGCCAGGGCTTCCCCTCCGGGACGAGCACACTCCACTCCTCGCCCGCCGGGGCGATGAGCAGCTGCTCCCCCAGCACCAGGGCGGGGGTCCGGACGGCGGCCGGGTCCGCCCGGCAGAGCAGCAGGGCACCTGTGGCGTTCTCTGACATGGCCCCACGCTAGGACAGATCACCGCATTCCACCTGCGCGCTTGACTTCACCGATCCGCGATATATCGTGTTCTTCAGAAGACGCGATATGTTGCGTCGTGGCCGACCCGTGGAGGTCAGTTCCATGTCCGAGAGGTCAGTGGCGGAGCCCCAGAAGCTCTCCTTCGACGAACCCGTGACGGCGCTCCAGGTGCGCGTCGTCAATGGCACGGTCAATGTCGTGGGCACCGACGACGCCGTGCTCGACGAGCAGGGCGGAGCCCGGCTGGAGATCTCCGAGATCGACGGCCCTCCGCTGATCGTGTCCCTGAAGAACGGCACCCTGACGGTGGCCTACGAGGACCTGCCCTGGAAGGGCTTCCTGAAGTGGCTCGACCGCAAGGGCTGGCGCCGCAACGCCGTCGTCTCGGTGGCGGTGCCCGCTTCGGCCCGCGTCGAGGTCGGCGTGGTGGGCGCGGGCGCGGTCGTCTCCGGGGTCCGTGGGCGTACGGAGGTCCGCGGGGTCACCGGCGACACCGCCCTGGTCGGCCTCTCCGGCACCGTGCTCGCCGAGACCGTGTCGGGGAACGTCGAGGCCCAGTCCGTCAGCGGCGATCTGCGCTTTCACTCGGTCTCCGGGGACCTCACGGTGATCGAGGGGGCCGGTTCGTCCGTACGGGCGGAGTCGGTCAGCGGCGACATGGTCGTGGACCTCGACGCGACCGGCAGGCCGTCCGACATCGCCCTGACCACCGTCTCGGGCGAGGTCGCCATCCGGCTGGCCCAGCCGACGGACGCCGAGGTCAGCGCGAACACCACGAGCGGCGCCGTGTCGAACGCCTTCGAGGATCTGCGGGTCAGCGGCCAGTGGGGTGCCAAGAAGATCACCGGCACCCTCGGCGCGGGCACCGGCAGACTCCGGGCGACGACGGTGAGCGGGGCCATCGCCCTGCTGCGCAGGCCCGCACAGGACGACATCACCGAGAAGGTGCTCTGACATGGCTCCCGTATTCGCCCACGGCCGGCTGCGGCTCTACCTCCTGAAGCTCCTGGACGAGGCACCGCGCCACGGCTACGAGGTGATCAGGCTCCTGGAGGAGCGCTTCCAGGGGCTGTACGCGCCGAGCGCGGGCACCGTCTATCCGCGTCTCGCCAAACTGGAGGCGGAGGGGCTGGTCACCCACGCGTCCGAGGGCGGCCGGAAGGTCTACTCGATCACCGAAGCAGGCCGCGCGGAGTTGGCGGGCCGCAGCGGTGAACTGGCCGATCTGGAGCTGGAGATCCGCGAGTCCGTCTCCGAACTGGCCGCGGAGATCCGGGCCGACGTCAGCGGGTCCGCCGACGACCTGCGGCGCGAGATCCGCCAGGCGGCGAAGGAGGCGCGCGGGGCGTCGGGCGGCGGCCGCGCGGCGGGCGCCGGTTCCGGCGGCGGCGCTTCCGGTGCGGGGCGGCCGTTCCCCGGATTCCCGGAAGCCTCCGACTTCTTCGACGGGAGCTGGACCGACAAGGAGGGCTGGCGCCAGGCCAAGGAGGACTTCAAGCGCGCCAAGCAGGAGTGGAAGGAGCAGGCGCGCCGGGCGAAGGACGAGTCGCGCCGGGCCCGCGAGGACGCCCAGCAGGCACGGCGCCAGGCCAGGGAGGCCCAGGACTACGCACGTGAGCAGCTGCAGCGGGTCGCCGAGCAGGTCCAGGACCGTTTCGCTCGCGGCGACTGGCCGGCCGGGGTGCGCGAGGGGCTCGCCGAATTCACCCGGGAACTGGGCCGCTTCGGACGGACGCCGGAGCCGGGAACCCGTACGGACACCGCGGCCGGAGCGGACAAGCCCACCGGTGCGGGCACCGCTCCCGGCAGGGACACGGCTCCCGGCGGGGACACGGACGCAGGGGCGGGCGCCGGGACCCCCGTCGACCTGGGCAAGGCGGCCGGCGCGCCCCCGCCCGAGCCGGAGTGGGCCCGCGAGGAGCCGTCCGGCAATCCGGCCCGCGACCTGGACCGGCTGCTCGACCGCTTCCGCGACGACATCCGGGACGCGGCGCGCGACCACGGAGTCACCGAGGGCCAACTCCTGGATGCCAGGCGTGAGCTGGCTGCGGCGGCAGCCCGCATCGGCACGGCCCTGCGCGGCCCGGGGGCGTAATCCGGAAGACCTCCGGAGAGGCAGCCGGGTACGGTGCCGCCGTGCTCGGCCGCCTTCGCGGCGGACCCGTCCGGGGGGCGGGTTTCTGGTGGTAACCGGCTGACAGGACGGAACCAGGACCCGGTCGTGGTCGCCGGCCGACGGGCCAGGACCACGACCCGATCGTCGTCACCGGCCGACCGGCCGGGCTCACGCGCCCGTCAGCACGATCTTGCCGAAGAGTTCCCCCGACGCCATCTTCTCGAAGCCCTCGCGGGCCCGGTCGAGCGGCAGCACCTCGTCGATGACCGGGCGCACCCCGGTGGCCGCGCAGAACGCGAGCAGGTCCTCCAGCTCGTCCTTGGACCCCATGGTCGAGCCGACGACCTTCAGCTCCAGGAAGAAGATCCGGGTCAGCTCGGCCGAGACGGGGTCGGAGCCGCTGGTGGCGCCCGAGATCACCAGAGTGCCGCCCGGCTTGAGCGATTTGACGGAGTGTGACCAGGTGGCGGCCCCCACGGTCTCGATGACGGCGTCCACCCGCTGGGGCAGCCGCGTGCCCGGCTCGAAGGCGTCCACCGCGCCCAGCTCGACGGCCCGCCTGCGCTTGGCCTCGTCCCGGCTGGTGGCGTACACCCGCAGCCCCGCGGCCTTGCCGAGCACGACGGCGGCCGTCGCCACCCCGCCGCCCGCACCCTGGACGAGCACCGAATCGCCGGGCCGCACACCGGCGTTGGTGAAGAGCATGCGGTACGCGGTGAGCCAGGCGGTGGGCAGGCAGGCGGCCTCCTCGAAGCTCAGCTCCTTCGGCTTGCGCAGCACGTTCCACTCGGGGACGGTGACCTGCTCGGCGAAGGTGCCCTGGTACTTCTCGGTCAGGATGGACCGCCCCTCCCGCGGCCCGACCCCGTAACCGGTCTGCCCGATGACGGAGTGCAGGACGACCTCGTTGCCGTCCTGGTCGACCCCGGCCGCGTCACAGCCCAGGATCATCGGGAGCTTGTCGGCGGCGAGTCCCACACCCCGCAGCGACCAGAGGTCGTGGTGGTTGAGGGAGGCGGCTCTGACGTCGACCGTGGTCCAGCCGGGCCGGGCCACGGGGGCCGGACGCTCCCCCAGCTCAAGGCCGTTGAGCGGGCGGTCGCGGTCGATGCGGGCTGCGTAGGCGGCGAACATGTCCCGACCATAGGCGTGGCCGGTTCCGTACGGAACCGGCCACGAGTGTGACGCTCCCTGCACTGGGCCGGGGCGAGGCGCCCCGCCGAGCCGCGCCGTGAGGCGTCAGGCGTGGGCAGGCCGGGGCAACCAGGGGCGTCGTGTCCGGGACGCCTCAGCGCCGGGCCACGCCCTCCGCGCGGGCGGCGGCGGCCACCGCGGCGGTGACCGCGGGGGCGACCCGCTCGTCGAACGGCGACGGAATGACACAGTCCGCGCTCAGTTCGTCGGCCACCACGGCGGCCAGCGCCTCAGCAGCGGCGAGCTTCATGCCCTCCGTGATGCGTGAGGCCCGCACCTGGAGCGCCCCGGCGAAGATCCCCGGGAACGCCAGCACGTTGTTGATCTGGTTCGGGAAGTCGCTGCGCCCGGTGGCGACGACCGCCGCGTACTTGGCGGCGACCGTGGGGTGGATCTCCGGGTTCGGGTTGGCCATGGCGAAGATGAAGGAGCCCTCGGCCATCGAGGCGACCGCGGGCTCCGGGACCGTACCGCCCGAGACCCCGATGAAGACGTCCGCCCCGGCCATCGCGGTCTCCAGCGAGCCGGTCAGGCCCGCCTTGTTGGTGAAACCGGCGACCTCCCGCTTGATCTCGGTGAGGTCCTCGCGGTCGGCCGAGACGATGCCCTTGCGGTCGCACACCGCGACATCGCCGATCCCGGCCTCGATGAGGATCTTGGCGATGGCGACACCCGCGGCGCCCGCCCCCGAGATGACCGCGCGCAGCTGGCCCAGCGAGCGTCCGGTGAGGATCGCCGCGTTGCGCAGGGCCGCCAGCGTGACGACGGCGGTGCCGTGCTGGTCGTCGTGGAAGACCGGAATGTCCAGCCGTTCCTGGAGCCTGCGTTCGATCTCGAAGCAGCGCGGCGCGGAGATGTCCTCCAGATTGACGCCGCCGAAAGAGGGGCCGAGCCGCACGACGGTGTCGACGATCTCGTCGGTGTCGGTGGTCGCCAGCGCGATCGGGACGGCGTCGACACCGCCGAACTGCTTGAAGAGGATGGCTTTGCCCTCCATCACCGGGAGGGAGGCCTCCGGGCCGATGTCGCCCAGGCCCAGCACCGCCGTACCGTCCGTCACGACGGCCACGACCTGCGACTTCCAGGTGTAGTCGTGGACGAGCTCCGGCTTCTCGGCGATGGCGCTGCACACCTTGGCGACGCCCGGCGTGTACGCGAGGGACAGGTCGTCCCGGTCGCGCACCGGCACCGTGGCCTGGACGGCCATCTTTCCGCCGCGGTGCAGGGCGAAGACCGGGTCGAAGGTCTCCTCCTCCTGCGAGGAGGCGGTGAAGCTTTCGCTGCGAGGATTGACGATCTCCGCTGCCATTGGTTGTTACCCCTTAAGTCTTCATCAGTTGAGGGTGGCCACTCCTGGTTGAGGAGGGGTGGGCGGGCACCGCGTATGTGCCCCGCGCCGGCCGGTTGGCCCGCCGGGCGGGGGGAGGTACATACGCGCGGGCGCGCCGCACACGCGCCCTGAGCCCCGGATGAGGGGTGTAACCGTCTGTTCTACCGGATGGACCGCACATCGGACGAGTCCATATCGAGTCCGCACCGACGCGGTGAGATGGCTCATAGCGGGATATCCGGGCAGGTGGGCCCCGTACCGCGGAAGAAGTCCATCCTTCGAGACGCGCCCCGGAACGGCGCGGGGCGCACCGGAGATCCTCCGGCGGAAGGTGCGTTTGCCAGCAGATGGTCCGGTCGTGCCGTACCGGCCAAGTGGAGAACGGGGGTGACCCGTTACCCGATTTTGACATGACCAGCGACCTGATTGGACCAGTACGGCTGGCAAGATGCCGTCATCCACACATGGCCGTGGCACCGGAGAACCGTGTGCCGCGGCTCCAGCATCGCGCTGTCCGATCCGCCATCTGTCCGATCCGCCGGAGGACCACCACCATGACCGCACGCTCCACTCGCCGCCCGACCGCAGTGAAGTCCCGGACAGCCGCGGTCGGCGCGATCGCGGTCGCCGGCGCACTGCTGCTGTCCGCCTGCGGCGACCAGACCAAGAACGACGGGCCCAAGGGGGACAGTGCGTCGGCCAAGGCCCCGCTCGCCCATCTGCTGCCGCAGGCCGTCCGGGACAAGGGCGTCGTGAAGGTCGGCTCCGACATCGCGTACGCGCCCGTCGAGTTCAAGGACGGCTCGGGCAAGGTCGCCGGGATCGACCCCGATCTGGGCGCGGCGCTCGGCAAACAGCTCGGGGTGACGTTCCAGTTCGAGAACGGGACGTTCGAGACACTCATCGCCGGCGTGCGCGCGAAGCGCTACGACATCTTGATGTCCGCGATGACCGACACAAAGGACCGCCAGAACGGGCTAGAAAAGGGCAAGAAGGTCGGTGAGGGCGTCGACTTCGTCGACTACTACACAACCGGCGTGTCGATCTACACTCGCAAGGGCAAGACCGAGGGCATCAAGGACTGGTCCGACCTCTGCGGCAAGACGATCGTCATGGAGCGCGGCACGGTCTCCCACGATCTCGCCAAGGCGCAGGCGAAGAAGTGTCCGGCCGGCAAGAAGCTCTCCATCCAGGCCTTCGACGACGACCAGCAGGCCCAGACCCGGTTGCGCTCGGGCGGCGCGGACGCCGGTTCGGCCGACTCCCCCATCGCCGCGTACGCGGTGAAGACATCGGGCGGCGGCAAGGACTTCCAGATCGTCGGCCCGACGGTCCAGGCCGCCCCGTACGGAATCGCCGTCGCGAAGGGGAACGACCAGCTCACCAAGGCCATCCAGCAGGCCATGGACGCCATCATCAAGGACGGTACGTACAAGAAGGTCCTCGCCAAGTGGGGCGCCGAGCAGGGCGCGGTCACCGAGGCCAAGCTCAACGGCGGATCCTGACCGGACGCCGGCGCTGAGAGGTATCACCTATGACTGCTGACATGGAAAAGGCGGGCCCCGTCGAGGCGCCGCCCACCGGACCGCTGGCCATCAGGGCCATCCCGGTCCGGCACTACGGGCGGTACGTCGCCGCGACCGTCGCCGTCGTGCTGCTCGCGGCGATCGTCTACGCGTTCTCCCAGGGCAAAATCAACTGGGGGGCGATCCCGGACTTCTTCTTCGACCACCGGATCATCCACGGTGTCGGCCAGACACTCCTGCTCACCGTGCTCTCGATGCTGATCGGCATCGTCGGCGGCGTCGTCCTCGCGGTGATGCGGCTCTCCAAGAACCCGGTGACCGCGTCGATCTCGTGGTTCTACATCTGGTTCTTCCGGGGCACCCCGGTCCTCGTCCAGCTGATGGTCTGGTTCAACCTGGGCCTGGTCTTCCAGTACATCAACCTCGGTCCGATCTACAAGGACTACTGGTCGAGCTTTATGACGCCGCTGCTGACGGCGCTGCTCGGTCTCGGCCTGAACGAGGCCGCGTACATGGCGGAGATCTGCCGTGCGGGGCTGCTCGCGGTCGACGAGGGCCAGACGGAGGCGGCGCACGCGCTCGGTATGAGCCATGCGAAGACGCTGCGGCGGATCGTGGTGCCGCAGGCGATGCGGGTGATCGTGCCGCCGACCGGCAACGAGGTCATCAACATGCTGAAGACCACGTCGCTGGTGGCCGCGGTGCAGTTCTACGAGCTGCTGCGGACCGCCCAGGACATCGGGCAGACGTCCGGGGCCGCGGTGGAGATGCTGTTCCTGGCCGCCGCCTGGTATCTGGTGCTCACCACCCTCTTCTCCATCGGCCAGTTCTATCTGGAGCGCTACTACGCGCGCGGCTCCAGCCGCAGCCTGCCGCTGACCCCGTTCCAGCGGGTCAAGGCGAATCTGGCTTCCTTCAGCAACCGTTCGGGGGTGTCCGCATGACGGCGACGGTGAAGGCCGGGAAGACCGCGATGGTGAAGGCCGAGGGCGTCCACAAGTCCTTCGGCCCGACCCAGGTGCTCAAGGGGATCGACCTGGAGGTCGCCCCGCGTGAGGTGTTCTGCCTCATCGGCCCCTCGGGGTCCGGGAAGTCGACGTTCCTGCGGTGCATCAACCACCTGGAGAAGGTCAACGCCGGGCGGCTGTACGTCGACGGGGACCTGGTCGGCTACCGCCAGAAGGGCGAGCGGCTCTACGAGCTGAAGGACAGCGAAGTCGCCCTGAAGCGCCGGGACATCGGCATGGTCTTCCAGCGCTTCAATCTCTTCCCGCACATGACGGCCATCGAGAACGTGATGGAGGCGCCGGTCCAGGTGCGCGGCGAGGCGAAGGCCGTGGCCCGTACCCGTGCCGAGCGGCTGCTGGACCGGGTGGGGCTCTCCGACAAGGCGGGCAGCTATCCGACGCAGCTCTCCGGTGGCCAGCAGCAGCGGGTTGCCATCGCCCGCGCACTGGCGATGGAGCCGAAACTGATGCTCTTCGACGAGCCGACGTCGGCGCTCGACCCGGAGCTGGTGGGTGACGTCCTGGACGTGATGCGCGGGCTCGCCGACGACGGAATGACGATGATCGTCGTGACCCATGAGATGGGCTTCGCCCGGGAGGTCGGCGACGCGCTGGTCTTCATGGACGACGGTGTGGTGGTCGAGTCGGGCCACCCGCGGGACGTCCTGACCGATCCGCAGCACGAGCGGACGAAGTCGTTCCTGTCGAAGGTGCTGTAAGGCCGTTGCCCTCCCACAGGAAGCTCGCCCTCGAGTATGGGACCGGGCAACTGTCTCGCTCGGGACAGCCCTTCCTCAAATAGCGACTAAGCCGGAGCAGCATAGATCCAATTGCTGCTCCGGCTTAGTGATGCGGGCTTACAATTTGCCCACGGCTTTATTCACTGATTAAAACCAGTATATAGAGCCCCAGGAACCACTCTTTTTGATTCGGTACCCCTTCTGCGTCACTTCCGCGGTACTGCCGCATGTGGCGGTGCTGTACCCAGCGGTTGTGCGTATGTTGCCGTAAACCTTTGCGCTCGCGCCGATCTTCAGGCAATTCGCAACAGCCTGCACTTGCTGTCCACACTTAGGCGCCTCGGTGTACACCTTCGCCCCATTACTTGTGGACGACTGGGTGACCAGATAGCCACATGTGGGATCAGCACTTGCCGTCGTCGCAGACAAAGGAACCAAGGCAGCGGCACCGAGCATTACGGAACAGAGTGCCGTCACGATCTTTCTCTTACCCATCACAGAATCCCCCTACAGAAATGCTTCCACGGCGTTCCAGCGGAAGCGGAATCAAACCTTACGAGGTCCTAGATTCATCCTGGTCGGACTTCAACGGCCGCACTGATATCGCATCAGCGTTGACAACCTTGAGCATCTTTTCTTGTAACACACACTCGTGTCAACGGTTTTAATTCCTGGACAAGGCCGCAGATACGCAAGTGGCTGGAATCGAATTAGACATCACCGGATTTTTCGGATTTTCCGTTGCTATCACGGAGTCGATCGAGCCGAAACTGATGGGTCTTCTACTGGACGGCACGGCGGACACATCTTGCCGGTGGGTATCGGATGCAGCGTGAGCTAGCCGCTAGCGGTGACCCACGAAGCGAGGCGCGGTTCTGATACCCCCCGACCCGGGAGTTGGTCGCGTGAGTGTGCCCTGCTCTAAAACCGAGTGTGCCGGTCGGTGCACTCAGTGATATTCGCTCAAGGTGTCTCATCGTCGAAACGATCGCACTCTTCCTCGTGTCACCTCCGCGGCGCCCTACTTCACGGCGAGCACCAGCGTGTCGGACGGCGAGGCCCAGACGCTCCGCGCCTCGGCGAAACCGGCCGCACGCAGGGTGCCCGCGTGCCACCGCGCGGACGGCATGTCCCCGTCCGCGTGCTCACCGTAGATCCGGTAGCGCTCGGCGGTCGGTCCGGCGAGTACCGGGTCCTTGGCCGCCAGGGCCCACCAGTCCGCCCAGTCGACTGCGCCCGCCGCCCTGGCGCGGTCCATGGCGGCGTGCCGGTGGGCGCGCTCCGCCGCGTTGATCCGCGGTGTCCGGTCGTCGATCATGTGGTCGGCGTTCATGAACACGCCGCCGTCCACGACAAGGGAGCCGATCTGCCCGTAGAGCGCGGCGAGCGGCTCGGCATGCAGCCAGTGCAGGGCGGTCGCGGTGAGCACCGCGTCGTACTCACGGTGGGGCAGCAGCGCGGTCCAGCCAGGGTCCTTGAGGTCGGCGGTCACGAAGGCGACCCGCTCGTCACCGGCGAAATATCCCTCCGCGATGGCGAGCAGCGCCGGGTCGAGGTCGACGCCCGTACTGGTGGCTCCGGGGAACCGCCTGAGGAGCCGATCCGTGATACTTCCCGTACCGCACGCGAGATCCAGCACCCGGGGTGCCGTTCCCACCAGCGCCTCGACCATGTCCAGCATGACCCGGAACCGCTCCTCGCGGTCCGGCATGTACCACTCCTGCTGGCGGTCCCAGCTCTCCTGCCAGGACTGCCAGTCCGTACCCGCTGCCGACCCTGCTGCCTCTGCCGACCCTGCTCCCTCTGCCGACTCTGCCGCCGATCCCGAATCCGTCACTGCTTCCTCCACTGATCCCGCCGCCGCGAGCCCGTCCACAGCACCACTCGGGTACTCAGGTGCTCGGATGCTCAGGCACTCAGACCCTCAAGTAATACCCTCGAAGGATGAGCAGCCATTACGGCCGCCCGACCGTCGACACTAGACCGCCTCCGTAAGGACTACAAGTGGAACTGGCCTATTACTCGGACTACGCCGTGCGCCTGGTGAACACCGAGGAGCCGGCCCGTAACAAGGACTCCCTGACCTCGGTCGACGCGGTGCGTGAGCTCTTCGGCGACAACGCCTCGGCGGCCCGGCGCGCCACGGACGCCGATGTCACCCGTTTCCGCTCGGTAAGGGGCAGGCTGCGCGCCGTGTTCAGGGCCGCGGACGAGGGGGACGAGACCCTGGCCGTCGACCTGCTGAACTCACTGCTCCTGGAGTTCCCGGTCTCGCCGCAGATCTCGGGCCACGACCACCGGGACGACGACGACCGGCCGCTGTGGCACATGCATCTGGCCGACCACCCGTCCAACGCGACATCCGGCTACGCGGCCATCGCCTCGATGGGGCTGGCCTTCCATCTCACCGAGTACGGGGTGGACCGGCTCGGCCTGTGCGAGGCGGCGCCGTGCCGCAACGCGTATCTCGACACATCGACAAACCGATCCCGGCGCTACTGCTCGGACCGCTGCGCGACCCGCGCCAACGTGGCCGCCTACCGTGCGCGCAAGCGCCTGGAGACCGCACGGTCGGCCAGCACCGGACGCACCGCCGACGCCAGCCAGGAGAGCACCACACCGGCCGAGCGCTGACGGCCCCGGGTGATGGGCCGGTACCTGGCCCGTACCCGCCCGAGCAGCAGATCCTCGGGAACGGTGCCGAACGCGCGGCTGTCGACACCCTCGGAGTGCGCGTTGTCCCCCAGCACCCACCAGCCCCCCTCGCGCCGCTCGATCAGCCGCTTCACGATCAGCAGATCCTGCTGCAGCGGATGGCGGAGCACCGCCACATCACCCGGACGCAACTCGGCGCCGTAGTGCACCAGCAGCTGGTCACCGTGGAGCAGGGTGGGCATCATGGACGGCCCCTTCACCTCCGCCACACCCAACGGAGCTTGGCTCTCCCGCCCCTGATCCGTCATCCGGTACCTCCCGGTCCGATCGTCCACCAGTCCCATACTGACCCTGGACTTTTGTCCTAAGCCCCAGGGGGCACTCGCGAAATCGGGCCTCTCACGGAGTAATGTCCCACCCGAGAAGACGATCACGAGGAAGGACAGCTCCATGCTTTCCCGCCTGTTTGCCCCCAAGGTGCAGGTCAGCGCCCACTGCGACCTCCCCTGCGGCGTGTACGACCCGGCCCAGGCCCGTATCGAGGCCGAGTCCGTCAAGGCCGTCCAGGAGAAGTACCAGGCCAACGAGGACCCGCACTTCCGTGCCCGTGCCACGGTCATCAAGGAAGAGCGCGCGGAGCTCGCCAAGCACCACGTCTCGGTGCTCTGGAGCGACTACTTCAAGCCGCCGCACTTCGAGAAGTACCCCGAGCTCCACCAGCTCGTCAATGACACCCTCAAGGCGCTGTCGACGGCCAAGGGCTCGACGGACCCGGCCACGGGCCAGAAGGCCCTGGACTACATCGCCCAGATCGACAAGATCTTCTGGGAGACCAAGAAGGCTTGATCCCCGATCAAGCCGTTCGACCGGCGATCTCTTTGGTCGCCCGGTCTATTTGACCGCACCCGGTCCGCAGGCCGCCGAAGACGGCGGCCATGGCGGGCCGGGTGCGGTCTTTGCTGTTCGGTTCCGGGTGTCCGGTGCGGGGTACTTGCCTTCCGCTGCTGCATCGGAGATCCGTCCGGGCGGACGAATTCTCGTCAGAGTGACATCCTGGAGCCCAGCCATAGCAAGGGAGTTGGGCTCATGCAGTGGACCGTCCATGGCGAGCGGCAGATCTACAGCAACCCGTGGGTCAACCTATGGCTCGTGGACGTCCAGCAGCCCGATGGGCGGCGGTGGGAACACCATGTGGTCCGGATGCGGCACCTGGCTGTGGCGGCCGTGGTCGACGATCAGAAGCGCGTGCTGATGATGTGGCGGCACCGGTTCATCACCGACACCTGGGGCTGGGAACTCCCGATGGGCCTCATCGAAGCCGACGAGACCCCTGAGCAGGCTGCCGCCCGCGAGGTCGAGGAGGAGACCGGCTGGCGGGTGGAGGGCGTCAAACCGCTGGTTTACGCCCAGCCCGCGAATGGCATCACCGACTCCGAGCACTTCGTATTCCGCGCGGAGGCCGCCTCGTATGCGGGCCCGCCGACCGAGGTGAATGAGTCCGACCGGATCGAGTGGATCCCGATCTCGGAGATCCGGGGCATGATCGACCGCCGCGAGGTCGTCAGCAGTGGCAGCCTGGTCGGGCTGCTGTATCTGCTGCTGGACGAGGCGACCGGCAGCGCCTAGGAGGTCAGCCGAGGGTGTCGCGCATGCGTTGCTCGAAGGCGAGGACGGGGACCTCACGTGCGTACGGCAGCATTCGGCGGTGGAGTTCCTGGACGTGGCCGCTCACTCGTGGCGAGTCGATAGCTGCGGTGAGGTCGAGAGCGAGGCCGGCGCTGGCGCATGCCTCATCCAGTTTGCCCAGCTGGAGCTGGGTGCCGGCCAGCCAGTAGGCATCGGCAGCCACCATGCCGACTACTCACCAGGCACCCCCGACCTGGCCAAGGTCATCGACACACTCCGGGAACTCGCCTCCCCCCTGGCCGGACACCGAACTCCGCCATGCGGAATCCCGTGGATGTCACCCGGCCGACTGCGTGTTTGATGCGTGCCGCTGCCTGGCCGCTGCCGTAGGCGAGGGCTCGAGCGGCAGCGGCGCGAGTCCGTGCGCGGTGACGGGCGACGGCCCGTTCAGCGGTCTCGCCGGATGGTGCGGGCCTATCCCACGAGCACCCGGTCCACGTGGGGTGGAGAGCGCCCATCGCTTCACTCTCGCAGCCGGAAAGCGCGCTTCGCGGGGTGAACCAAACGCGTGTCGACCAGGGGTGACGTCACGGACATCGCGCGGCTGGGATCGGGGCCTTTGACCTGCGGCCCGTCAGCGATTGAAGGGGGCGCGTTCCGCGTCGAGGGCCGGTTCGTGGCAGCGTTCTGGCAGCCCGCCGGAGGAGGGTCGGGCTGCCAGAACGGCCGGCGTAGGGCTGGCAGGTGAGATGACCGCTGCACCACGCTGGCCTCGCCGTCGGCCAATGCTCGGCCAGGTCAGAGAAGACCGCTGAGCAGTCAGCCGAGCAGTCCGTTGCGGCGACCGTAGCCGTTTCCGTACCCGTCGCTGTAGCGGCCCTCCTCGTACCGGCGACTCGGACGAGCTTGCGCCTCGCGCGTTCACTTGTCGTTCGTCCCGCCCCGCGCAGCGCCCTCGATGGCGGCCCACCTACGTGAGGTGCTGCCCGTCGGCCAGCCCGTGGGGGCCAGGAGCAGGACGGTATAGAGCCGACCGGGGGAAATGGCCTTTACCTGTGCGTGTCGTGCTTGCGGCGCGGGATGTATAGACCCGGCCCTTCTCCTATGGGGAGGGCCGGTCGAAGAACAACCACACTGCTCGTCTGTGACGGGCTCACCTGAGAGTTGGCGCTGACCTGTGGATGGCCTCGTGTGCGCCTCGGGACTGCGCGTCACGGCGGGCGGCCGAGGCCCGGCGCGGCCGATCCCACTTCCTGTCCGGCACCTCGGAAATTCGGAGCCTTCAGCTGCCCATGACGGGTTCGCCGGAGCAGTCACAGTGGCGTCCGCCCCATCGGGTCGCCACTGGCCGGATCCCCGGAATGAACGGCCGGGCGCTGAGCCGATGGCACCGATCCGGCCCCGGGCATCTCATGTGCCGACTCTCCTCCCCCTCAACAAGCATGATCGACTGGAAGGGTTCCGCTGTGTTCGGGAAACAATATGTGCGTGAACTGATCACCCGCAGTGCCGAGAACGGCGTCGACCGCCGCCGGTTCATGAGGGGCGCGGGTGCGGCCGGGCTCGGTGTGGTCGGTGCCGGTCTCGTGGGTGCGGCCGCCACACCTGCCGCAGCAGCGGCCGTGTCCGACGGCCCGTCCGGAGGCGACTCCGGTGCGATCAGCGACGCGGCGATCCTCAACTTCGCGCTCAACCTGGAGTACCTGGAAGGCCAGTTCTACTCCTACGCGGTCAACGGGTACGGCCTCCCCGACGCCCTGACCACAGGCAAGGGCACCCGGGGCAGTGTCAGCGGCGGGCGCCAGGTCAAGTTCCGCTCTCGTTCGGTGCGCCAGTACGCCGAGGAGATAGCCCGCGACGAGCGGGAGCACGTCGCGTTCCTGCGCGGCGCACTCGGCTCGTCCGCCGTCGCCCAGCCGAAGATCGACATCCAGAGCAGCTTCACCGCTGCCGCCCGCGCCGCAGGACTCATCGGTCCGAACCAGACGTTCGACCCCTACGCCAACGACAACAACTTCCTGCTGGCGGCATTCATCTTCGAGGACGTCGGCGTCACCGCATACAAGGGCGCGGCCCCCCTCATCAGCAACAAGACCTACCTCGGCGCCGCAGCCGGCATCCTCGCCGTGGAGGCGTACCACGCCGCGAACATCCGGACGGCGTTGTTCGAGCGCGACCTCGCCACCGAGGCGGGCAAGATCTCGGACGCCCGGGACAGCCTCGACGGGCCGAGCGACGACGACCAGGGCATCGTGAAGAACGGCAAGGCCAACATCGTGCCCGCCGACAACAACGGTCTGGCCTTCGGCCGCAGCACCGAGCAGGTCCTCAACATCGTCTACCTCACGCCGAAGAAGGCCACCTCCGGAGGGTTCTTCCCCGCCGGAGTCAACGGTTCCATCCACACCAGTGGTGCGAACGACACCGGCCGAACCCCGGTCGGCGGCATGGCCACCGGTGGCGGCGGCACCCAGAACACCCAGAAGGCCGGCATGGTCGTCGGCGGAGCCACGCTCGCCGCCGCCACCGTGGCCGGAGCCGCCGCCATCACCCGCAGGAACAACCAGGCCGCCGATGCCTCTGCCGGCGCATCCAACGAATCGGACCACACGCCGGCTCCGTGACAGCCCTTCACCACTCGACAGCGACCGGGCGTTGCTCGCTGATCTGCGAGATCACCCTCAACGCTGCCGACTACTGACCCGACGCGCACCGTGCAGACGCACGAACCCATCTCCTGCGTCTGCGCGGTGCGCGGGTCGCCCACCTCAACCACGACTTCACAAAGGTCTGTTGAGGGACCAGGTCCCACCAGAACGTCGGATGGAGCAGCGGTGCAGGCAACGCAGTGGGCGATCACCCTGATGGAGCTGGGGCTGCTCGGTGGCACCGCCATGACCGTGTACCTGGAGGCATACAAACGCGTGGCCTTCGGCCTCGTCCCGGCCGGCTGCCGACGCCGCGTTGAAATGTGGCGCAGGCTGGCACCCCCTCTACGCGCAGCGTCAGTCTGCATACTCACGGCTGGGGCCCTGGCCTACCTGATCACCACGGTCAGCTGATCATGACCGGATCCCTTGTCACGAAAAACGACACTGCGCCGCCCTCGACTCCGGCGCTCGCGGCAGACCGGCTCCCGGAAACCACTCCTGTCCGGCCCACACCGACAGAGACCGGTGCGAGCCGTTCGCGGCGGCTGCGTGCCGCATGGTCGATGTTCGGCCCGGCCTTCGTTGCCGCTATCGCCTATGTCGATCCGGGAAATTTCGCCACCAATATCTACGCCGGTGCACACACGGGATATCAGCTGGTGTGGGTGGTGCTCGTGGCCAGCATCCTGGCGATGCCCATCCAGTACCTGTCAGCGAAAGTGGGGATCGTCACCGGGCGCACCCTGCCGGAGCTGTGCCACGAGCGGTATCCCCGCCCCGTGCTCTGGGCCATGTGGGCACAGGCAGAACTCGTCGCGATGGCCACCGACCTCGCCGAGTTCATCGGTGCGGCCATCGGCCTCAACCTGCTGTTCGGCGTCCCCCTCTTCGCTGCCGGACTCATCACAGCAGCGGCCGCCTTCCTCGTCCTCGCCCTCCAGACCCGCGGCTACCGCCCCTTCGAACGCGCCATCGCCTTCCTCTTCGTCATCGTCTGCGCGGGCTTCGCCTACGAGCTGTTCCGGATCGGCCCCGACACACGCGCCACCCTCGGCGGCCTGCTGCCCGACCTCAGCGGCCAGGGCACGGTCTACCTCGCCGCCGGAATCGTCGGCGCCACGGTCATGCCACACATCGTCTATCTCCACTCCGCCCTGACCAACCAGCGGATCAGCTGCGGCACGGACACGGAACACCGCACCGTGCTCCGCTACGAACGCTGCGACATCGCCCTCGCACTCGGCGCCGCCGGCGCCGTCAACCTCGTCATGCTCCTCATCGCAGCAAAGCTCTTCCACGGCACCCTCAGCCACGAGGTAGCCGGCATCGCCCAGGCGCACGCCGAGCTCTCGACGCTGGTCGGCGGCGGTGCCGCGCTGGCGTTCGCGGTCGCGCTCGTCGCCGCGGGCATCTCCTCCTCCAGCGTCGGCACCTACGCCGGACAGGTCATCATGTCCGGCTTCCTCGGCCTGCGCCTTCCGCTCTTCGCCCGGCGAGCCATCACCATGCTCCCGGCCCTGGCCGTCCTGCTCGCCGGAGCCGACCCCACCGCCGTCCTCGTACTGAGCCAGGTCATCCTCAGCCTCGGCATCCCCTTCGCCCTGGTCCCGCTCGTGCTCATCACACGCGACAAGACGATCATGGGAGGCTTCACCAACCCGTCCTGGCTCACCAAAGGCATGTGGGCGGCCACGGCCACCATCACCGCCCTGAACGCCACACTGCTCTACCAGCAATTCCTCGGCTGACCCTTCTGCCCACGTCTCCCGACGACTTCAGCTGACAGGGCCGGCGAACGGCAGGCGCCCCGGCAGCAACGCGCAACCGCCCACCTCACCTGCGACTGCGACCCATCGCCACTGGCCTCCCGCTCCCCTCCTACGGGCTGCGCTCACACCTCACTGAGACAAAGCCCGAACTACTGATTGGAGACCAAGAAGGCATGATCCTCGATCAAGCCGTTTCGACCGGCGATCTCTTTGGTGGTCCGGTCCACCCGACCGCACCCGGTCCGCAGGCCGCCTAACATGGCAGCCAGGGCGGGCCGGCTGCGGTCTTTCAGCACGACCTCCAGGCGGCGCCGTCTCCACGCGGCACGACATCCACGCCGCGCCGTCTCCGCCGCGCTCGCGTCCGGCCGCGTTCACCGGCCGGCGGCCAGTACGGCCGCGAGGCCCTCTTGCAGGTCGCTGACGAAAAATCCGGGGACCTCCAGCGACGGAAAGTGTCCCCCGGTTTCGGGTGTCCTCCACCGGACGATCTGCCGGTACCGCTCCTGGGCCCAGGGGAGTGGGCACTTCTCGATGTCGCGGGGATACATCGTGATTGCTGACGGGACGGCAACCCGGAGTTCCGGGTCGAGCGATTGGTGGCTTTCGTAGTAGATGCGGGCCGCCGATGCGCCGGTGCGCGTCAGCCAGTACAGGGTGACGTCATCGAGGACCCGGTCTCTGGAAATCGTCTCGAACGGGCTGTCCTCGGTGTCCGACCACTCGGCGAACTTGTCGAGGATCCAGGCGAGAAGCCCGACCGGTGAGTCGACGAGCGAGTAGCCGATGGTCTGCGGCCGGGTCGCCTGCTGCTTCGCGTACGCCGCGCGGTTGTGCCAGAAATCGCGGGTTTCCTCGGTCCACTCCCGCTCGACCGCGGTCAGCCCCTCCGTTGTCAGCCCGGGTGGTGCCTCCGCGAACGTGGTGTGGATGCCGAGAACGTGCGCCGGGAATCTGCCGCCGAGGACCGTGGTGATCACCCCTCCCCAATCGCCGCCGTGCGCCAGGAACTTGCCGTAGCCGAGCCTCCCCATCAGCTCCACCCAGGCGGCCGCGATCTTTTCGATTCCCCAGCCGGTGGTGGCCGGCTTGTCGCTGTAGCCGAAGCCGGGCAGCGACGGGACCACGACGTGGAACGCCGGAGCGTCCGCGTCTTCCGGATCCGCCAGCTCGTCCACCACGTCGGTGAACTCGGCGATGCTGCCCGGCCAGCCGTGGGTGAGGATCAGCGGGGTGGCGTCCGCGCGCGCGGACCGGCGGTGCAGGAAGTGGATTCCCAGGCCGTCGATGGTGGTGCGGAACTGGCCGATCCGGTTGAGGCGCGCCTCGAACGAACGCCAGTCGTACCCGGTGCGCCAGTAGTCCAGGACCGAAGTGAGGTCGGTGAGAGGAACGCCCTGCCCCCATCGGCGGGGGCCGGGTGCGGCGCGATGGACCGTCTCGGCCTCCGGCAGTCGTGCCGCGGCAAGTCGCGTGCGCAGATCGTCGAGGTCGGCGTCGGTTGCGTGGGTTTCACATGCTTGTACATCGCTGGTGCGGCGGGACATGACACCTCCTGGGCATCGTGGAACCGGCTGACGACCTATCGAGAACCGGCTAAGACGGTTCTAACAGGCGCACGAGCTGCGCCGCAACCGGCTAAGGTGGTTCCATGCCTGCTGGATTCCCTGACTTCCGCCTCGGCAGCGTGCTGGCGACCAGCTTCACCGGGACACTGTCGGAGCGTCATGGCGACGCCGTGGAGCGCATTCCCGCGCCGCACCGGCTCGTCGACTGGCTGGCGGTGAGCGGCCTCGCCGTGGACTCCTGCACCAGCGCCCAGCTCGACCTCGCCCGGGAGCTGCGGGAGTCGATCCACGCCGCCGCGACGGCGGCCGCGATCCAGGATCCTCTCCCCGCATCCGCCGTCCACGTCATCAATGACCGCAGCGCTCAGGGCCGGGCCGCGGCGTTCCTGACGCCCGAGGGCAAGCGGCAGTGGCGGCTCGGTTCGGCCTCCTGCATGGAGGACGCCCTCGGCGTGATCGCCGCCGACGCGATCGGCATCCTCGCGGGCGAACGGGACGGACGGCTGGCCCTGTGCGCATCACCGACCTGCCAGGCCGCCTTCTTCGACACCAGCCAGAGCCGCAGCCGCAAATGGTGTGACATGAATACGTGCGGGAATCGCCAGAAGAAGGCACGCTTCCATGCCAACCAGCGTAAGAATCCTGGATCAGCGGAGTGATCAGCGCCCTGATCGTCTCGGCCTGTGCTCTCCCGCCGGGCTCTATTCCGCCCCCCCGCTCCTCCAACCTCCCCCGCTCCTCCAACCTCCCCAGCAACTCCGTGACTTCCTCCGCGTACGGGGCGAGGCCCGCCTCCTCGTACGCCGTTCTGGCCTGCTCCCAGCGGGCGCGGGCCGTGTCCCGGTGGTTCATCGCCAGGGAGTTCAGGCCGAGATGGTGCAGGGTGCGCGCCCGGCCTACGGTGTGGCCGAGTGCGCGGTAGATGTCGAGCGCCTGGTGGTAGTGGTCGTCGGCCTGCGTGTGGTTGCCACGGTTCCGGGCGGTGGTAGCGAGGTTGTACAGGGTGTGGGCCACGGCCGTCTCGTCCCCGCCCGCCCGGAAGAGCGGCAGGGCGGCGCGGTAGTACGTCTCCGCCTCCGGGTAACGGCCGCTGCGGCGGGCTGCGGTGCCCATGCTGTGCAGGGTGGCGGCCTGACCGGAGCGGTCACCGATCCGCCGGTACGCCTCCAGGGCCTCGGCGAAGGTGTGCAGTGCGAGGTCGTAGTCCTGCATGTGCTTGAGGAAGTCGCCCTTGTTGTAAAGGGCTTGCGCCTCCTGGGCGCTGTCGGCGCCGTAGCACGCGAAGCCCACCGCCATCTCGCACGCCTCCAGACCGGCCGCCCAGTCCTGCTGGCGGCGGAGGAACCAGCTCACGTCGTGGGCCAGTGGCAGACCCGCCGCGTAACGGCCGTGCGTCTGGGCGAGATGCAGGGCTGTGCGGAGGTTCGTTCGCTCGGTGTCGAGCCACTGCTCGGACTCTTCGTCGTGCCGCCCCTCGCGCGCGGCCGCCACAATCCGCTCGGTGGCGTCCCGGGCGGCGTCGCGGTAGTGGGCGAGCAGCCGGTCGATCGCGGCCCCGGTGGCCTCCTCGTCGTCCCGTTCGCGGCGCAGCGCCTCCGCGTACAGCCGCAGCAGGTCGTGCAGGCGGAACCAGCCGCGCGGCTTGCCCGCCTCGACCATATGGGCCGCGCGCAGCGCGCTGAGCAGCTTGCGGGCCCGTGGGACGGGGAGCCCGGTGAGTGCGGCGGCGGCTTCCGTGCTCACCTGCTGGCCCAGGTTGAGGGAGAGCAGCCGGAAGGCGCGGGCCTCGTCGGGGCCGAGTCTCGCGTACGACAGGTCGAAGGCGGCGGTGACCGAACTGCCGCCGCCGTACGACAGTTCCTCCAGGCGGGTGGCGCGGTCGCGCAGGGCGGCGGTGAGTTCGCGGGCCGACTGGTCCGGGTCACCGGCCAGGATCGACGCCACGACGGCTACCGCCAGCGGAAGATGGCCACAGAGCCGGGCGAGGTCGCTCACGGCGTCCGGTTCGTCGTCGGCGCGGGTGTCGTCGGGGCGGCGTATGCGGAGCGTACGGGCTATCAGCGCGACGGCCTCGGACGGATCGAGGACACCGAGGTCGACGATTCGGGAACCGGGCAGATCGCCGAGGGTGTGACGGCTGGTCACCAGCGCCCGGTGCACGGAGGAGCCCGGCAGCAGGGGGCCGATCTGCCCGGTCGACGAGGCGTTGTCCAGCACCACGAGCAGCGCGCACCCCCGGGCGGCGAGCCCGGCCAGCTGGGAGTGGTAGAGCGAGAGGCGGCCCTGGGGCGTCGGGGGGAAGTGCTCGTCGGGGACGCCGAGGGCGCTGAGGAAGACGGAGAGCGCGACGTCGGTGGGCAGCCTGCGGTCGTCGTCGTAGCCCTGGAAGTTGGCGAAGAGCACACCGCCCGGGAACCGTCCCGCCTCCAGTGCGTCATGGGCGGCCCGCAGCGCCAGCGCCGTCTTGCCGACGCCCGCCGTGCCGACCAGGGTGGGCACCACGACCGGGGTCCCGTCGGAGCCTGAGCGCAGTGCGTCGGCCACGGTCCGCAGCGCCGCCTGTCTGCCGGTGAACTCCGGAGCGGCCGGAGGCAGCCCGGCCAGCGCGGTCGGCACCGGCGGCGTGAGGTTCAACTCCCCGACGTGACCGGCCTGGACGACCGTCCCGGATACGGTCCCGCTCAGGTCGTTGGACGACTGGTTCATCCTCTCTTTCTAGCGCACCTCTCTTCGGCGCAACCCCCGGTACGGGCAGGAGAGTTGACCGGCGGCAGAAGCAGAAGGACTCTTCCGGAACGAGTCTTCTGCTTCTACGGTGTCGCCATGGCCGAAGCACCGGACGCCGTCACCCCGAATCCCGTCTCACCGGACGCCGTCGAGCTAAGCCCCGTCCCATCGGACCCCCTCGCACCCGACCCCCGGCACGACATCACGCTCGACGCCGCCGCCCTGCGGGTCCTCGCCCATCCGGTGCGGCTGCGGCTGCTGAGCCGGCTGCGGCAGTACGGACCCGCCACCGCGCGCCAGCTCGCGGCGCACTTCGCGCTCGACCCGGGCTCGGCCAGCTACCATCTGCGCCGCCTCGCTGCGGGCGGGCTGATCGAGGAGGACTCCGGGCGTGGCACCCGCCGGGACCGCTGGTGGCAGGCGCGGCACCGGACCTCCTTCCACGATCCCGGCGCCGGCAGCCCGTCGGAGCGGGCGGAGAGCCGGGCGTACGCCCAGGCACTGCTGCTCGCCTACAGCGATCAGCTGCGCGAACTGGCGGGCAGGGTGCCGCTGCTGCCCGACGACTGGTACGCCGCCTCGGTCTTCAGCGATGTCACGGTGTACATCACGCCGGACGAACTGAACGCGATGAAGGCCGAGTTGGCGGAGGTGATCGGCCGCTACCGGGAGCGGGGAGCCCGCCGACCGCCGTACGGGGCCCCCAACGGATTGGGCGGCCCGGACGGCCCGGAGGACCCCGGCCTCGCGGTCGGCCCGGACGGAGCGAGCCGCACGGACGGGGCGAGCCGAGCGACACCCACCGACGCGCCCGCCCCCGTCTCGGTCCAGTTGCAGTCGTTCCCGCTGCTCGACGGTCGATGACCGCCGCCCACCGGGATGCCAACGTCCTGCGCTGGCTGGGCGCCTACACCGCGTCCGTGACCGGTGACGTGACCTACTTCCTCGCCCTGACCTGGGCGGCCACCCGGGCGGCGGGCCCCGCGCAGGCCGGTGCGGTACTGGCCGCCGGAGCCGTGCCCCGCGCTCTGCTGATACTCGGCGGAGGTGTGGTCGCCGACCGGTTCGGTGCGCGCCGCGTCGTCATCGGCAGCGATCTGGTGCGGTGCGTGGTCATCCTCACCGCCGCCGCGCTCACCTGGGCCGGGGGTACCCAGTTCTGGCTGCTCTACGCGCTGGCGGTCCTCTTCGGCGCCGTGGACGCGCTGTTCATGCCCGCTGTCGGGGCGCTGCCGCCACAGCTCACCGGCCCGGACCAGCTCGCCCGGGTGCAGGGCATGCGCACGCTGTCCGTACGGTTCAGCAACGCCGTGGGGCCGATGGCCGGTGCCCTGGTCCTCGCGGCGGGGGGCGCGGCCGGTGCCTTCGGGGTGTCGGGGGTGCTCTTCTGCGGGTCGCTGGTGCTGCTCAGCGCCATACGGTTGCGCGAGTCCGCCGACGTACCGGATGCACTGGATATACCGGATGTACCGGACGCACTGGAGCCGCCGGACATGCTGGAGTCGCCGGACGTACTGGAGGCGCCAGAAGCCGTACGCCGGGGCGCGGACGTGCCGGACTCGGCCGGCCGTACGACCGCCTCCCAGGACTTCCGGGCCGGTCTGCGCTACCTGCCAGTCCGAGACACCGCGGGTCGGGCCCCGTCCGCGCTACTCGGGTGCGGCCTGCCCCGGAACGCCCTGCTCCGGAACATCCCGCTTCGGAACATCCCGCTTCGGAACGCTCCGTTCAGGCATGCCCTGCCCGGGAACACCCTGCTCAGGAACGCTCCGGGCCGTGCCGCCCGGCTTCTCAGGGGCGGTGAGCAGCCCGTGTTCCGCGAAGACCTTCTTCGCCACGGCGGTGGCGTTGAGCGCCTTGGGCATCCCGCAGTAGACCGCCGAGTGCAGCAGCGCCTCGACTATCTCCTCCGCGCTGAGGCCGACGTTGAGTGCGGCGTTGATGTGGACGTCGAGCTGCGGTTCGCAGCCGCCGAGGGCCGTGAGCATGCCGAGCGTGACCAACTGGCGGTCGCGCAGGGCCAGCTGGGGCCTGGTGTAGATGTCGCCGAAGGCCCAGGCGACGATGTGATGCCCCAGGTCGGGCGAGATGTCGGCCAGGGAGTCGATGACCTGCCTGCCGCCCTCGCCGACGACCCGGTCGAGCATTCCCATCCCCCGCTGCAACCGGTCCTCCCGGGTCTCGGCTGCGGGGGACGGGAGTCCCGGGGTGGCCTCCGGTGCGTTCTCCGGGGTGGCCGGATCGGTCGGGGTGCTCATGGCTGCTCCGTTCCGGGCTGCCCGCCGGGTGGCGGGCAAGCCGTGCGAGGTGACCGTACGAGGTGGCCGTACGGCATGCCCGGTACGGGGTGGCCGTACCGGGTGCGCCGTAGCGGGTGGGTCGTCCGGGGTGTGCCGTTTCAGGTGGGTCGTCCGGGGTGTGCCGTACGGGGTCGCCGTACGGGCGGACCGTACAAGGTAGTTGAACATTCCCCGGTCGTGGAGAGACGGTAAGCGCCGGGGCGCCCGAGTGACCTCGGCGGGGCCGGGGCCGTGACTCCGCCGCCCGTAGAGTGCGGGAGTGAACAGGCGGTGGCGGGCGTGCGGTGCGGCGGTGGTGACGGTCGCCGCGTGGCTGGGCGTACGCGCCCTGGCGGGCGGGGTGTTCGCCAAGTACGCGGGCGACGCCCTCTACACGGTCCTGGTCTTCCTGGTGGTGCTGATCATCGCACCCCGGCTGCGGGCAGCCCCGGCCGCGGCCATCGCCCTGGCCTTCAGCTGGGCCGTGGAGTTCCTGCAGATCGCAGGGGTCCCGGCGGTGCTGCGGCCGGTGCTCGGCGCCACGTTCAACGCGCCGGATCTCTTCTGGTACGCGGTCGGGGCGGCACTCTGCTGGGCCGCGACCACCCGCCGGGCCCGGTAGCGACCGGGCGGCCCGCTGCCCGCCACCCGCCGCTTCGTGGCGCAGCGGTACGGGTCGGCCGGCCCGGTGTCAGCCGGCCCGGTGTCAGCCCGCCCGGTGTCAGCCGGCCCGGTGTCAGCCCGCCTGGTGGTGGGAGGCGAACAGCTCCAGCAGCCCCTTGGGTGCGTCGTCGCTGAAGCAGATGAGCAGGTTGGCGGCGGACTCGGCGGCCGCGGACTCGGCGCGCGGGAACATCGCCGCCTCGTACGCGTCCAGGGCGGCCTCGGTGTCACCCGGGTACGCGGCCAGCGCAAGCCCCAGCTCGGCCCCGTCGATCATGGCCAGGTTGGCGCCCTCACCGGCCAGCGGGGACATCAGATGTGCGGCATCACCCAGCAGGGTCACCCCCGGTACGCGGTCCCAGCGGTGGCCCACCGGCAGGGCGTGGACGAGGCGCGGCACCAGGGGCCCTTCGGCGTCGGCCACCAGCGCGCGCAGACTGTCGTCCCAGCCTTCGAACTGCTCCAGGACGGCGGCGCGGGCGCTCTCGGTACCGGTGAAGTCGACGGTGGAGATCCACTCCTGGGGGGCGGTGAGGGCGGCGTAGATGTGCAGGCTGCCGTCGGACTCGCGGTGGGCCAGGAAGCCCTTGCGCTCGCCGAGGGCGAAGAGCATGCCGCCTCCGACCACGGCGGCGGACTCCGGGTGACGGACGTCCGCGTCCGGCAGGTCGGCCTCCACCAGGCTGATGCCGGTGTACGCGGGAAGCGCGGCGGAGAGCAGCGGCCGGATCCTGGACCAGGCGCCGTCCGCCCCGACCAGCAGGTCGGCGGTGAAGGCGGTGCCGTCGGCGAGGGTCACCTCGTGGCGGCCGTCGGCCAGGGTGCGGGCGCCGGTGGCCTTGGCACCCCAGCGCACGGCGCCGGGCGGCAGCGAGTCCAGCAGCAGATCGCGCAGCCGGCCGCGGTCGACCTCGGGGCGTGTGTTGCCCCCGTGGTCGTCCTCCTCCTCCAGATGGACCGTGGCGTGCCGGTCGAGGATGCGCATGGCTTCGCCGCCGGGGAGCACCAGGGCGCGGAAGTCCTCAAGCAGTCCGGCGGCGCGCAGGGCCACCTGGCCGGAGTCCTCGTGGATGTCGAGCATGCCGCCCTGGCCGCGGACGTCACGGGAGGTCTCCAGGTCGTAGACGGCGGCCGGCACCCCGTTGACGTGCAGGACGCGGGCCAGGGTCAGGCCGCCCAGGCCGCCGCCGACGATCGCGACGGCGTGGTGCGGGGCGGGAGCGGGGGCGGTGACAGGGTTCATGGCGCTTCTCCTTCGGGGGCAGCGGTGTTGGGGGTGGGAGTGGCGGTGTGGTCGGGAGTGGCGGTGTGGTCGGGAGTGGCGGTGTGGACCACGCCGTTGATCAGTGTCCGGAAGCCCCAGGACAGGCGCTCGGCCGGTGCGCCCGACATCAGCCGGGCACCCAGGGCCGCGATCCGCGGATGCGTGCGCGCATCGGCGGTGTGTACGGCGTGGCTCAGCGCGTCCCACTCGTCCTGGGCATCGACGGCCTGTTCGCGGGCCGAGTGCTCGGCGGCGGTCGCGGTGGCGTACTGCATGAGTACGTCGACCCCCCAGGCCGCCTGCCCGTCCGGCACGCCCCCCTCGTGCAGGAAGCGCAGCAGCGACTCGATGAGGTTCAGGTAGTGGGGACCGCTGGGGCGCGCCACCAGTGCGGAGCGCGCCAGCCCGGGATGGGCGAACAGGACCAGTGAGTACGCGGTGAGCAGCTCTTCCAGCCGTTCACGCCACGGCCCGTCTGCTGGTGCGGGCAGGGTGCCGAGAAGTTCGTCGAGGATTGCCGCGTGCAGCTCTGCGGTGTTGCTGACGTAGACGTACAGCGAGGCCGGACCGGTGTCCAGGTCCTGCGCCAGGCGACGCATGGTGACCTTTTCCAGACCGTCGGCCCGCATGATCCCCATGGCGGTGGCCACGATGCCGTCCCTCGTCAGAGCCGGTTTCGCGGGCCGGTCACGGCGGCTGCGGGGTGTGGAGCGAGGGTGCATGACCCCACCGTAACGAACATGTTCGTTCAGAACAAGTACGTCACGAACGCGTTCGTGACGGAGCTGTTCGTTACGGAGTCGTTCGTCACGGAGCCGTTCGTCACGCTCCCCCCTCCGGAGAGGGCCTCACAGAGCCTCGCGCACAAGTGTCAGCACCGCTTCGTCCGAGAGGCCCAGCCCCTTCGCCTCCGTCACGAACTCCCCGACCCGGACGAGCAGTCGGGCCCGCGCCTGGGAGGACCCGTCGACGACCACCGCGCCCCTCCCCCGGCGCAGTTCGATCAGGCCCTCCTCGCGCAGCCGCTGGTAACCGCGGAGCACCGTATGGACGTTGACACCCAGCGACTCCGCGAGGACGCGGGCGGCGGGCAGCCGCTCACCCGTCTCCACCCGGCCGTCCGCGACGGCGCCCCGGACGCAGGCAGCGATCTGGTCCCCGAGCGGGGTCGCCGACGACGGGTCGATCCGGAAGAGCATCAGCGACCCGCCTTTCGTTCGGCCAGGGTGTTGAGCAGGGCGGCGGCATCGGCCGAACCGTCGACGGTGACGGCGAACTCCCGGCCGTTCCTGCGCCGGACCACGATGGCCTCCCCCGAGCGGAGGATGAGCCCGGAACGGCCCGCCCGGAACCGGTACCCCCAGCCGCCGAAGTCCTTCAGCGCGTTGACCTCACGGCTGGCAGCCCACTCGACCTCGTCCAGCGGCACCCGGATACGCGGCCAGGGCAGCCGGCCCGTCGAGACGGTCAGTCCCCTGCGGTCCACAGTGACGTACGGCCTGGCGAAGAGCATCAGCACCAGTCCGATCGCGACGGGGGCCACCGCGTGCCGCCAGCCCGCGACGGCCGGCACGAGGGCTCCGGTGACCGCGACGCCCGCCGTGAGCACCAGCAGCGGGCGGGCACCCGTGTGGCGCGCCCAGCCCGCGGTCTCACCGGCCGCGAGATCGATCCGCTCGACGGACCCCTCGGCGGACGGTGGCAGCACGGACGGTGCGAAGCGGGCCGCCCACCAGCCGATCCCACCCGCCACGGCCGCCACCCCGACGGCGACGACGGCCCGGCCGAAGGTGAACTCGACCGGGGTGTGCAGGTTGGCGTACAGAACCACGGCCATCACCGCGCCGACGAAACCGGCGAGCGCCCAGCCCGTGACGATCAGGCCCCGGGCACCGCGGGCGATCAGTACCCAGAGCAGGCCCAGGCCGACCAGGAGGGCGGTGGTGGCCAGGACGTACTCCAAGTGGCCCGCGGTGTCGTCCGGGCGACCGTCGTTGCCGAAGTGGCTGGCCAGGCGGTGCGGCAGCCGGGCCCGGAGGTGAATGAAGGCCGCCAGGTCGACGGCGTAGGCAAGCAGGAAGGGCAGCCCGGCGACTGCCACCCGCCGCATACGGGCGCTCGCCGGAGCTCCCCTCGCCGAACCCTCCGTGGCACTCCCCATGCTTCCCCCTCTTCCTCTTCTTTCCCCTCTTGTTTGCATCCAAGTAGAACAATGAGCGGGTAGAGCGTCAAGCCCGGATCCGGGTACGTGGTCCGGGTGAGAGCCCGGACCACGTAACGCGGGTGGGTATCCGGCTACGTGATCCGAGTGGGGATCCAGTACGTGGGCTGCCCGGCCGGAGCCGGGCGGCGAGCGGCTGCGCAGCTATCCGGCTGTACGGCTACACCAACTACGACGGCCACACAGCCACACAGCCACACAGCTACACAGCTACGGAGAAGGGTGCCTGGAGGGTGGCTCCCGGCGGGAGTTGCTCCTGGATCAGCGCGACGGCCGCGCCGAAGTCGCCCTGGTCGTTGCCCGATACATAGCTCGTCCCGCCGTAGTGCAGCGTGACGCCGAGATCGGTGGCCGGGCGGCGCAGGGCCAGCAGGCAGCTCAACGTGGCCTGTTGGGCCGTGCTGTCACCGGCAACGACCGGGAGCGGCATGTCCCACTCCAGGACACAGTCGCCCAACGGCCCGGCTCCTTCCGGTGCGTCGCCCACCGGCGTGAACGAGTCGAACGAAGCTCCGGCATAGTCGACTCCCCTGATCCGGGTGCGGAGTTGACGCTCTACTGCGCTGATCACTAGGGCATCTGATCCATGGCTGTCCCGGTACCAGCCGGCCCATGACTGTGGTGTCATGAGCGCGACTGTAGCGCCGCCACCAGCCCGGCGTCACCAAGAGTGATGCGGTCCGGAATGACGGGTTCCTGGTCCGGTTCGCCTCGGGCGCCCGTTTCCTGACGCTCCGACAGAACTCTCACGGGTCCACCAGCGCCACCCGGCGAGCGCACGTACGGGCACCCGTACGAGTGACCGTCCGGGCGGGCGACTCAGCCACACGGCTCAGGCGGGCCGCTCAGCCGCGCGGTTCGCGCCACATCGGCCACATCCGCGGGCCGTCGGGCAACTGGACCGCGGTGCCCATGAACACGAACCCCAGCCGCTCGTACAACGCGCGGCTACGCTCGTTGCTCGCCTCCAGATAGGCCGGAACCCCTTCCCGGTCGCAGCGCTCCAGCACCGGGGCCATCAGCGCGGTACCCAGCCCCTCACCCTGCCGCTCCGGCTTCACACCGATCATGAGCAGATAGGCGTGCGCCCGGTCGTGCGGATGGATCTCGCCCATCAACCTGCCCACCAGCTCGGCCCGTTCGTTCTCCGGATCGGCGGTCTCCCGCATCCGGGCCGGTGTGTCGTCCTCCTCCTCCGGCACACCGGCCGGGATGTCGAGCCAGAGGGCCATCGCCGTATGGTCCTCGGCGAGATCGACGCGGCCGTCGGCGAGGGCCACATCGATGAAGACCCCGAGGAACTTCCCGTGCACCTTCCGGCGGTGCGCCTCATCGGGGAACACCCAGCTGCTCACCGGGTCCTGCATGAAGGACTCGTCAAGAAGCCGCACGAGCACCTCACGGTCGGCCTCGCCCGCCTGTCGTATCGCCACACCCATGGTCCGGTCCCTCTTCTCTCGCCGTTCACGTCGCTCGTACGGGTCGACGGGTGGTTGCACCACCGACAACTCGCTGACGTGATCCTAGAGTTGACGTGACCCGGGAGTCGCGTGACCCAGGAGTCGGCGTGCTCCGGGAGCCGGCGTAACCCAGGAGTCGGCGGGCTCCGGGAGCCGGCGTGACCCAGGAGTCGGCGGGTCCGGCCATGGGCGGTTACGGCTCAGCGGCTGCGCCGCGTCACATACTCCGCCAGGGAGAGCAGACCTCCCGCCGCCGCCAGGTCGGGGACCGCACGGGAGAGATGGCCGACGGCCCGGGCCATCCGGTCGGCCGCCTCGGCCTGCGCCCAGTCCCGGCCGCCGGCCCGGTCGACCGCGTCGGCGGCCCGCCGGATGCCGTCCGCGTCGAGAGGGCCGCGGTACAGCTCCGCGAGTTCCGCCGCGGCCCCGGTGCCCGAGCCCAGTGCGGCCACCACCGGAAGCGACTTCTTGTGGGCCGCGAGATCCGCACCGGCCGGCTTGCCGGTGTGGGACGGCTCGCCCCAGATGCCGATCAGGTCGTCGATCAGCTGGAAGGCGAGCCCGGCCTCCCGGCCGAACGCGTCCATCGCCGCCGCCTCTTCGGGCCCGGCGCCCGCGTACAGCGCGCCCATCGAGCAGGCGCAGCCGAGCAGTGCCCCGGTCTTGGCCTCGGCCATGGTCAGGCATTCGGCCAGCGAGACCTCCGCACGGGCCTCGAAGGCGCAGTCCGCCTGCTGTCCCGCGCAGAGCTCGATGACACAGGCGGTGAGCCGGGCGGCCGCCGCCTTCGCGGCGGGGTGGGGGTCGTCCGTGAGCAGCCGCAGGGCCAGCGCCTGCATCGCGTCCCCGGTGATGATCGCGTCCGGTATGCCGAAGACGGTCCAGGCCGTCGCCCGGTGCCTCCGGGTGGCGTCCCGGTCGATGACGTCGTCGTGCAGCAGCGTGAAGTTGTGCACCAGCTCCACGGCGGTGGCCGCTCTTACCGCCCCCTGCATGTCCCCGTCCAGCGCCTGGACCGCGGCGAGGACGAGCGCGGGCCTGATCGCCTTTCCCGCCTGTTCCGCGGCCGGTGAGCCGTCCGGCTGCTCCCAGCCGAAGTGGTACATCCCGATGTTCCGCATGGGTCCCGGCAGGGACTCCAGTGCGGAGCGGAGCTCCGGGTCCACGGCGGCACGGGTGCGTTCCAGGAGCGCCGCGGCCTCGTGCCCCTCGGTCGCGGCGTCCGTTCTGGTCATGGTCATGGTCACTTCCTCTACGGCGGGCGTACGGCGTGATCGCCATGGATGCCGCGGGCGCGCCGGCACCGGGCGGCGGGCCGGCCGCCGCCCGCGCCGGCCCGTCCGGGGCCCCGCCTCACCGCCAGCGGCTGACTTCGACGTTCTCAAGCACGCCGAGCGCGTCCGGCACCAGGACCGCCGCGGAGTAGTAGGCCGTCACCAGGTAGGAGATGATCGCCTTCTCGTCGATCCCCATGAAGCGGACCGAGAGGCTCGGCTCGATCTCGTCGGGGATGCCGCTCTGCTGCAGCCCGATGACGCCCTGGTCCGCCTCGCCGGTCCTCATGCAGATGATCGACGTGGTGCGGGCGTCGCTGACCGGGATCTTGCTGCACGGGAAGATCGGCACCCCGCGCCATGCGGGCACATGGTGGCCGTCGACATCGACGCTCTCCGGTACCAGACCACGCCTGTTGCACTCGCGTCCGAACGCGGCGATGGCCTTGGGATGGGCGAGGAAGAGCTTCGATCCGCGCCGCCGCGACAGCAGTTCGTCCATGTCGTCCGGGCTGGGCACTCCGTCGTGCGGCTGCAGCCGCTGGCCGTAGTCACAGTTGTGGAGCAGGCCGAACTCGCGGTTGTTGACCAGCTCGTGCTCCTGGCGCTCGCGCAGCGCCTCGACGGTCAGCCGCAACTGGTGCTCGGTCTGGTTCATCGGCTGGTTGTAGAGGTCGGCGACCCTGCTGTGGACCTTCAGGACGGTCTGCGCGACGCTCAGTTCGTACTCGCGGGGGGAGCCCTCGTAATCGACGTAGGTGTTCGGTACGAGCGCCTCGCCGATATGGCCGGCGGAGAGGTCGATCGCCGCTTCGCCATAGCTGTTGGTGCGCTGCGCGGGGAGCGAGACCAGACCCGCGAGATGGGCGCGCAGCGAATCGGCGCGCTCCGCGAGGTTCAGCACATCCGCCCTGGTCAGCTCCAGTGCGACACATGCGGTGTCGGCGCGGGCCGTGTAGTTCCAGGTGGCGCCCTCCTCCAGGAGCGCCTGGTCGCCGAAGTACGCCCCGTCGGCCAGCGAGCCGAGCACGGTCTCGTCCCCGTAGGGTCCCGTGCCGATCTTCTGCACCCGGCCGTGGGCCAGCAGGAAGACCCGGTCCGCCACGTCGCCCCTGGCGGCCAGCACCTCCCCGGCCGCGAACTCCCGCTGGGTGCAGCGCTGCGCCAGCTCGGCCAGGGCCGCCTCGTCCTCGTACGCCCGCAGGGCGGGCAGTTCACCGAGCTCGGCCGGGATGACCTCCACCCGGTCACCGGTCTGCACGAACGTCACGCGGCCGTCCCCGACCGAGTAGCTCAGCCGCCGGTTCACCCGGTACGTACCACCCTGCACCTGGACCCAGGGGAGCATCTTCAGCAGCCACCGTGAGGTGATCTCCTGCATCTGCGGTGCGGACTTGGTGGTCGTCGCGAGGTTCCGCGCAGCTGCCGTGCCCAGACTCTGCTGCGGCGTTGCCTGCGTGTCGCGAACCTCTTCACCAACGGACATCTGGCGTCCTCTCGATCATCGGCTGACGTGCATGAGGAGCCTTTCAGCGGAGACCGGCGGCGCGCCATTACACAAAAGAGTGTGACTAATAGGGCTTTGAGCGGGGCACGTTGCCGTTCACGGTCCGGATCGGCCCCGGACCGGTCATAAGTTGCATCTTTTATGCAAGTTATTTAGCGTGACGCCCATGCGGCTCACCAGATTCACCGACGTGGCGCTGCGCGTCCTCATGCGCCTCGCCGTCACGGAGGAGGGCGAGGCGCCGGCCACCAAGGAGGTCGCCGCGGCCATGCGGGTGCCGTACAGCCATACGGCGAAGACCGTCGCCCGACTCCAGCACCTCGGCCTGGTCGAGGCGCGCCGTGGCCGCGGCGGCGGACTCAGCCTCACCGGCGCCGGCCGCTCCGCTTCCATCGGCGGACTGGTCCGCGAACTCGAAGGCCCCGGCGATGTCGTGGAGTGCGAGGGCGCCACCCCGTGCCCGCTCCGCTCGGCCTGTCTGCTGCGCGGCGCCCTGCACCGGGCACAGGAGGCGTTCTACGCATCGCTGGACCCGGTCACCGTCACCGACCTGGTCGCATCACCGACCGGACCGCTGCTGCTCGGCATAGGCAACCGCCCCGACGACGGCTGATCCGGGACCCCACGCACCCCGGCGCTCCCCCGCACACTCGCTCACGCAACTCCCACCACTCCCGCAACTCCCGCAACTCCCACACCCTGCACCCCCCCTCGCACCGCATCCGGGCACCGGCCCGCGCGGCCACTCGCGACATCGAGGCCGCACCCACACCACCCAACGCCGCCCGACCCCACCCACAGTCGCCCGCAACCACCCCCGGCCATAAATACGCATCCCGCATACCAATTCAAGAGCCAGGAGTCACCGATGCTCAGCGACCAGTCGACCGCCACCGTCCGAGCCACCCTGCCCGCCGTCGGCGCGGCCATCGATGACATCGCCGGCCTCTTCTACCGCAACCTCTTCGACGCCCACCCGGAGCTGCTGCGCGACCTCTTCAACCGTGGCAACCAGGCATCCGGCACCCAACAGCAGGCGCTCGCGGGCGCCGTCGCCGCCTTCGCGGCCCAGTTGGTGGAGCACCCGGACATCCGTCCCGACGTCATGCTCGGCCGGATCGCCCACCGGCACGCCTCGCTCGGGATCACGCCCGCCCAGTACGCCGTCGTGCACACCCATCTCTTCGCCGCCATCGCCGACGTACTGGGCGACGCGGTCACCCCGGAGGTCGCCGCCGCCTGGGACGAGGTCTACTGGCTGATGGCCAACGCGCTGATCGCGCTGGAGGCCCGGCTGTACGCGGAGCGCGAGGTCGCGGCGGGCGATGTGTGGCGCACCTGGGACGTGGTGTCCAGGACCGAGGAGACCGCCGACACGGTGACCTTCCGGCTCCGGCCCGCCGACGGCTCACCCGCCCCGGACTTCCGGCCCGGCCAGTACGTCTCCGTCCAGGTCCCGCTCCCCGACGGGTCCCGCCAGATCCGGCAGTACAGTCTCTCCGGCGCCCCCGGCGGCCGGCTCCACTCGATCACCGTGAAGCACGTGCGGGACGGCGCCGCCCCGGACGGCGAGGTCTCGCACCACCTCCACACCCGGGTACGGACCGGCGACCGGCTCCGGGTCTCCCTCCCGTACGGCGATCTCGTCATCGGCCCCGGCGCCGCGGACGCCCCGCTCCTGCTGGCGTCGGCCGGGATCGGCTGCACTCCGGTGCTGGCGATGCTGGAACACCTGGCGGCGACCGGGCACCCGGCTCCGGTCACCGTCGTGCACGGCGACCGTTCCCCCGCCGACCACGCCCTGCGCGCCGAACAGGCCCTCCTCACCGAGAAGCTGCCCGGCGCCACCGAGCACTTCTGGTACGAGCAGCCCGGCCCCGGCCATCCGGCGGACCGCACCGGGCTGGTGGACCTGGGCGGGCTGGATCTCGCGCCGGGGACCCATGCGTACCTCTGTGGGCCGCTGCCCTTCATGCGCTCCGTACGCACCCAGCTGCTGGCGGCCGGGGTGCGGCCCGCCGACATCCACTACGAGGTGTTCGGCCCCGACCTCTGGCTCGCCGCAGGCTGACGGACGGGCCGGGCTGACGGACGGGCCGAGCGGACGGGCGGGCCGACAAGCGGACGGCTGCCGAACGGGCGGCCACCGGGCCGGCGGGCCGACGTACGGACGTACGGGCCGCCCCGCGTCGCGGATGCCGGGGGCGGACAATGACCCCATGCCCCCTGGAGCCCACGGCCCCTCCCCCGCCCCCGGAGGGCCGCAGTCACTGCGGCCGCTGCTGCCGTCGCCGCTCGAACCGCTCGACGACGCCCGCTTCGCCCGCCACGGCGTACAGCTGCTGCTCAAACGCGACGATCTGATCCACCCGGATCTGCCGGGCAACAAATGGCGGAAACTCGCGCCCAATCTGACGGCGGCGGCCGGGCGGACCGTGCTGACATTCGGCGGCGCGTACTCCAACCATCTGCGGGCCACCGCCGCCGCGGGCCGGCTGCTCGGCTTCCCGACGATCGGAGTCGTACGCGGGGACGAGCTGGCCCACCGCCCGCTCAACCCCTCGCTCGCCCGGTGCGCCGCCGGCGGTATGCGGCTGTACTTCGTGGACCGCGGGGCCTACCGCGCCAAGGCGGTCCCGGCCGGTCTCGACACCACCGGGATGTACGTCGTCCCCGAGGGCGGCAGCAACACCGAGGCCGTCCACGGCTGCGCCGCGCTCGGCCGGGAGCTGCGGGGGCTCGCCGACACCGTCGCCGTGGCCGTCGGCACCGGCGGCACGCTCGCCGGCCTGGCGGCCGGTCTCACCGCGGACCAGCGCGCCCTCGGCTTCCCCGTCCTGAAGGGCGGCTTCCTCACCGCCGGGGTCACCGCACTCCAGCAGGCCGCCTTCGGGGCCAGGATCGGTGACTGGCGGCTCGACGACCGGTTCCACTTCGGCGGATACGCCCGCACGACACCCGGGCTCGAAGCCTTCGCCGCCGGATTCGAGGAGCTGCACCAGGTCCCCGTCGAGCGGATCTACGTGGCCAAGATGCTGTACGGACTGACCGAACTGGCCGCCGAAGGCGCCTTCCCGCCGGGCACCCGGATCGCCGCCGTCATCACCGGCCGGCCCGACTCCTCCTCACGGTAATCAGCCTCGCGGTAGTCAGCCCGACTCCTCCTCGCGGTAGGCCGCCGCCTCCTCCAGGTCGAGCCTGCGGAGCAGCGTCCTGAGGAGTTCGTCGTCGATGCGCCGCCGGTCGCGCAGCTCGACGAAGACCTCCCGCTCGGCGCCGATCATCGTCCTGGCGAGCCGCCGGTAGGTGTCGTCGGCGCTCTCACCGGTGCGTTCGTTGACCGTGCCGAGCCGTTCCCAGACCGCGTTCCTGCGCCGTGCCATCACGGCGCGCAACCGGTCGGCGAGCGGTTCCGGAAGGCTGTTGTCCTCGTCGGCGAGCATCGCGTCCAGCAGGTTCTCCGCCGCCTGCGACGCGTCGTTCTGCGCCTGGGCCTCGGCGAGCGTCTCGGCATGGACGTCACGGCCCGGGATCTTCAGCAGCCTGATCAGCGGCGGCAGGGAAAGACCCTGCACGACCAGGGTGGCGATCACCGTCGTAAAGGTCAGGAAGAGCACCAGGTTCCTGGCGGGGAACGGTGCGCCGTGCGCGGTCAGCGGGATCGAGAAGGCGATGGCGAGCGAGACAACCCCGCGCATTCCGGCCCAGCCGACGACCACCGGCGCGGTCCAGTCCGTATCGGGTTCGCGTTCCCTGATCCTGCGGGAGATCACGCGCGGCAGGAAAGTGGCCGGAAAGACCCAGACGAAACGCACCACCACGACGATCACGAATACGACCGCCGCATACCAGGCGGCCTCTCCTCCCCCGTAAGTGCCAAGCCCTCTGAGCACAAAGGGCAATTGCAGTCCGATCAGCGCGAAGACCGTCGATTCGAGAATGAAGGAGACCATTTTCCAGACGGCCTCCTCCTGGAGCCGGGTGGCGAAGTCGACCTGCCAGGAACGGTGTCCGAGATAGAGCGCGACGACCACCACGGCGAGCACCCCCGACGCGTGTACCCGCTCGGCCGCCGCATAGGCCACGAAGGGAATGAGCAGCGAGAGGGTGTTCTGCAGCAGCGCCTCCCTGAGATGGGTGCGCAGCCAGTGCAGCGGCACCATCAGGACCAGGCCGACCCCGATTCCGCCGACCGACGCCAGGGCGAATTCCCCGAGCCCGCCGGCCCAGGAGACCCCGGCGCCGACCGCGGCGGCGAGAGCCACCTTGTAGGCGGTGATCGCGGTCGCGTCGTTGACCAGCGACTCGCCCTGGAGGACCGTCGTGAGCCGGGAGGGCAGCCCGAGACGCCGGGCGATGGCCGTGGCCGCCACCGCGTCCGGCGGGGCGATCACCGCACCCAGCACCAGGGCCGCGGTGAGCGGCAGGTCCGGCACGATCAGATAGGCGAGCCAGCCCACCGCGACGGTCGCGAAGAGCACATAGCCGACCGAGAGCAGTGCGACGGGCCGCAGATTGGCGCGCAGATCCAGGTACGAGGAGTCGACGGCCGCCGTGTAGAGCAGCGGCGGCAGCACGAGCGGCAGGACGACTCCGGGATCCAGCGTGTACTCGGGCACCCCCGGCAGATACGCGGCGCCCAGCCCGACCGCGACCAGGAGCAGCGGCGCCGCCACCGGCGTCCGGCGCGCGACACCGGCCACGGCTGCGCTGCCCGCCACCAGTGCCACCAGCGGCAATGCGTCCATGGGTCTCCCCGCCCTCGGTCCCGGTCCGTCGTAACCTGGCAATCATGAGCGAGTGCCAGCATGTTGCAGAACTGCCGCGCCCCGAGCCGGCCCCGTTGAGCGACACCTGCCCCGAGTGCCTGGCCATCGGGAGCCACCCGGTACAGCTGCGCCTCTGCCTGGTGTGCGGGCATGTGGGCTGCTGCGACTCGTCCCCGTACCAGCACGCCACCGGACACTTCAAGGAGACCGGGCACGCGGTGATGCGGAGTTTCGAGCCGGGAGAGAGCTGGCGGTGGTGCTTTGTCGACGGTTCGATCGTCTGAGCTCTGGGTACGTCAACCGTTCGCTGCGTCTTTCCAGTTGGCCGAAGCATCCCGGGAACCCCGCGGAGCCGCCGGACATTCCGGAGAATCACAGCGCCGCAATCGGATGTGCACACCCCTGGCGACCGTATGTACTCATGGGCTTACCATGAGTGACAGTCGTGGGGTGGGGGTCCTGGCGACAGGGAACCTTGGATCGCGATAGCGTCACGGCGTCAGGAAGCGACCATGTCACACACGGTTGCGGGAGCAGTATTTCCCCGACCATGAACGAGCTTGTGCCACCTTGGAGGTGAGGGTGTCCCAGATCGCAGGCGAGCCCGGGACCCAGGACTTCGTCGAAGTCCGGCTGCCCGCTGAGGGTGCCTACCTGTCCGTGCTGCGTACGGCCACGGCCGGCCTCGCAGCACGCTTGGACTTCACCCTCGACGAGATCGAGGATCTGCGCATCGCGGTCGACGAGGCCTGCGCGATCCTGCTTCAGCAGGCCGTGCCCGGCTCCGTACTGAGCTGCGTGTTCCGTCTCATCGAGGACTCCCTCGAAGTGACGGTGTCCGCGCCCACGACGGACGGCCGCGCACCCGAGCGCGACACCTTCGCCTGGACGGTGCTCTCGGCACTGGCGGGCAAGGTCGAGTCGACGGTGGCCGACGACCGTACGGTCAGCATCAGTCTGTACAAACAGCGCGGCGCCGGACCTGGACCGGCGTGAACGGGGACGGACCGGTGCGGGACGACGGGCGCGGCGCGCGGACGCTGGGCGCGGGGGACATCCCGGAGCAACAGGCCCGGCCGCATCCGGTGGAAGGCCTTTTGGAGTCGGCGGATCAGGCGGGCCTCATGAGCGAGCATCACGACCACCACGACCAGCACAACCCGCGGGACCGCAGCGGGGCGCGGGCGCTCTTCGTCGAGCTGCGCGAGCTCCCCGACGGTTCGCCCCAGAAGGCCGAACTGCGCAACAGGCTGGTGCGGATGCATCTGCCGCTGGTCGAGCATCTGGCCCGCCGTTTCCGCAACCGCGGGGAGCCGCTGGACGATCTGACCCAGGTCGCCACGATCGGTCTGATCAAGTCGGTGGACCGGTTCGACCCGGACCGCGGCGTGGAGTTCTCCACGTACGCGACTCCGACCGTGGTCGGCGAGATCAAGCGGCACTTCCGCGACAAGGGCTGGGCGGTCCGGGTGCCGCGCCGCCTCCAGGAGCTGCGCCTCTCGCTGACCACGGCCACCGCGGAGCTCTCCCAGCAGCACGGCAGGGCGCCCACGGTCCATGAGCTGGCCGAGCGTCTCGGTATCTCGGAGGAAGAGGTCCTGGAGGGCCTGGAATCCGCCAACGCGTACTCGACCCTCTCGCTGGACGTCCCCGACACGGACGACGAGTCACCCGCGGTGGCGGACACCCTGGGCTCCGAGGACGAGGCGCTCGAAGGAGTCGAGTACCGCGAGTCGCTCAAGCCGCTGCTGGAGGACCTGCCCCCGCGAGAGAAACGGATCCTGATGCTCCGGTTCTTTGGCAACATGACCCAGTCGCAGATCGCCCAGGAAGTGGGTATCTCGCAGATGCATGTCTCACGGCTGCTCGCCAGGACCCTGGCGCAGCTGCGGGAGCGCCTGCTGGTCGAGGAGTAGACGGCGGCCGGGGGGCCTGGGGGCAGGCAGGCAGGCAGGCAGGCAATACTGCGGCCGTCGGGGGTTACAGGACAGCCCTCAGGCCCCCCGCGCGCTCCTGATCCCCAGCGCCCTGGCCGTCGTCGGATTGACCAGCAGGACGAGCGCCGCCAGGGCCACCACCGCGAGCACCGCCCCGGCCGGGATCAGCACGCCCTGCGCGGAGAGCAGCGTCCAGGCCACCGGCAGCGCGATGATCTGGGTGACGATCGCGGGGCCCCGGCTCCAGCTGCGGCGGAGCAGCAGCCCGCGGGCCGCGAGCAGCGGGATCAGGGCGAGCACGATCAGCGTCAGACCGGCCAGTACGGACTGCTCGGGGCTGTCGCCGTCGGCGAAGACGCCCTTGCCGATCACATACAGCCCCCCGGCGGCCATCGCCGCCCCTTCCAGCGCGGCCAGCGCCGCTGCGGCGGTGAGACGGGCGGGGCGGGGTCCGCTGGGCTGCTCTGCGGTCTGGTCGGTACTCACCCCTGCAGGGTAGCGGGCGCCCGGGGGGCCGGACCGAGGCCGGGGCTGGGCCCGGTTCCACGCGGTAGGTAATCTTCTGGTCATGCGCGCACTCCTCGTGGTCAATCCGGCAGCAACCACCACCAGTGCCCGCACACGTGACGTACTGCTCCACGCGCTGGCCAGCGAGATGAAGCTGGAGGCCGTCACGACCGAGTACCGGGGGCACGCCCGCGACCTCGGCAGGCGGGCCGCGGAGAGTGACGACATCGATCTCGTTGTCGCCCTGGGCGGGGACGGCACGGTCAACGAGGTGGTCAACGGGCTGCTCCACCACGGTCCCGACCCGGACCGGCGCCCCGGCCTCGCGGTCGTCCCCGGCGGCTCCACCAATGTCTTCGCCCGCGCGCTCGGCCTGCCCAACGACGCGGTGGAGGCGACCGGCGCGCTCCTGGACGCGCTGCGGGAGCGCCGCGAGCGAACGGTCGGCCTGGGCCTGGCGGCCGGCACCCCGGGCACGGCGGACGCGGGGGTCCCCTCGCGCTGGTTCACCTTCTGTGCCGGGCTCGGATTCGACGCGGGAGTCGTCGGCCGGGTCGAACAGCAGCGGGAACGCGGAAAGCGGTCCACGCATGCGCTCTATGTGCGTCAGGTGGTCCGGCAGTTCCTCGACGAGCCGAGCCGCAGGCACGGCGCGATCACCCTGGAGCGCCCGGGGGAGGACCCGGTCACGGACCTGGTGATGTCCATAATCTGCAACGCCTCTCCCTATACCTACCTGGGCAATCGCCCGATGTACGCCACCCCCGAAGCGTCCTTCGACACCGCGCTCGACGTGCTGGGCCTGTCGAGAATGTCACCCGCTCATGTGGCGCGTTTCGCTACTCAATTGCTCACTTCGACACCTGAACGGGGCCCCCACGGAAAGCACGCGGTTTCGCTGCACGATCTGACGGACTTCTCCTTGCATTCCAAGGTCCGACTCCCCTTCCAGATGGACGGCGACCACCTGGGACTGCGTACGAGCGTGACGTTCACAGGCGTACGCCGTGCACTGCGTGTGATTGTGTGAGTGGAAGTGGCGAAAGTCCTTTAACTCGAACGTTTGGGCTGGGATCCACCCCATGGAAGTACGGCTGTGACCTAGCCGACACCGAGGAATCAAAAAAAACTTTCCAGAAGGGGTTGTATCCGCAGCCGAGGTTTGCGAATCTCTACATGGCGCTCGGGACGGCCCGCAACACCGGCCTCCCTGAAAGCCAGAACCCCTCCTCAACACACGGACCGCAACCAGGTCATCTGGCAGTCGGCCCTTCACCTGCGGGGGGATTCGTGAAAGCGTTCACATTCACAAGCACCTGCACGTAACACCCTAAGAGAGGTAGCAGCCATGGACTGGCGTCACAACGCCGTTTGTCGTGAGGAAGACCCGGAGCTGTTCTTCCCCATCGGCAACACCGGTCCTGCGCTGCTGCAGATCGAGGAAGCCAAGGCCGTCTGCCGCCGCTGCCCCGTCATGGAGCAGTGCCTGCAGTGGGCGCTTGAGTCCGGCCAGGACTCCGGCGTCTGGGGTGGCCTCAGTGAGGACGAGCGCCGCGCGATGAAGCGCCGTGCCGCTCGCAACCGGGCGCGTAACGCGACCGCCTGACCACCCTGTTCACGAGCTTGAGCCAGGCGGCGCGCGTACAGCGAGTACGCACCACCGTCGCCCCCGAAACGCAGCGCGCAGTACCCCCGATGCGCACGCAGTAACAGAACGCCGGGAGAGTTCTTCTCCCCCGGCACACGGTGAGCCCCGGACCATTTCGGTCCGGGGCTCACCGCTGTTGCGGCGCCCATGGGGCCGTCTCCGGCTACGCGTCGCCCGGGACCGGTATGTCGAGCACCACCTGGGTGCCGCGCTCCGGAGCCGGGACCATGTCGAAGGAGCCGCCCAACTCCCCTTCCACCAGTGTCCGCACGATCTGCAGCCCGAGATTGCCCGCCGTCTTCGCGTCGAATCCTCCGGGCAGTCCCCGTCCGTCGTCCTGCACCGTGATGAGCAGCCTGGCGTCCTCCCGCATACCGCCCCGGACGGCGGAGACCTCGACGGTGCCCAGCTCGCCCGGTCCGAAGGCGTGCTCAAGGGCGTTCTGCAGGATCTCGGTCAGCACCATGGAGAGCGGAGTGGCGACCTCGGCGTCGAGTATGCCGAAGCGGCCGGTGCGCCGGCAGTCGACCTTGCCCGGTGAGATCTCTGCCACCATCGCGATGACACGGTCGGCGATCTCGTCGAACTCGACACGCTCGTCCAGGTTCTGCGAGAGCGTCTCATGGACGATCGCGATGGAACCGACGCGCCGCACCGCCTCGTTGAGCGCTTCCCTGCCGCGGTCCGAGTCCATCCGCCTGGCCTGGAGGCGCAGAAGTGCCGCCACCGTCTGGAGGTTGTTCTTCACCCGGTGGTGGATCTCCCGGATGGTGGCGTCCTTGGTGATCAACTCGCGTTCGCGGCGGCGCAGTTCCGTGACGTCCCGCAAGAGCACCAGGGAGCCGATCCGGGTGCCCTTCGGGGAGAGCGGGATCGCGCGGAGCTGGATGACGCCCTCGTCCCCCTCCACCTCCGTCTCCCGCGGCGCGTAGCCGCTGGCCAGTTTGACCATGGCCTCGTCCACCGGTCCGCGGGACGGTGCGAGGTCGGTGGTCAGCTGACCGAGGTGCTGGCCCACCAGGTCGGACGCGAGCCCGAGCCGGTGGTAGGCGGAGAGGGCGTTGGGGCTGGCGTACAGGACCACACCGTCCGCGTCGAGGCGGATCATGCCGTCACCGACCCGGGGGGACGCGTCCATGTCGACCTGCTGGCCGGGGAAGGGGAAGGATCCCGCGGCGATCATCTGGGCCAGATCGGATGCCGACTGGAGATAGGTGAGTTCGAGCCGCGACGGCGTACGGACGGTGAGCAGGTTGGTGTTGCGGGCGATCACCCCAAGCACCCGGCCCTCCCGGCGTACGGGAATGGACTCGACCCGTACCGGCACCTCCTCGCGCCACTCCGGGTCGCCCTCGCGCACGATCCGGCCCTCGTCGAGCGCCGCGTCGAGCAGTGGACGGCGGCCGCGTGGAACGAGATGGCCGACCATGTCGTCCTGGTAGGAGGTGGGACCGGTGTTCGGTCGCATCTGCGCCACGGAGACATAGCGGGTGCCGTCGCGCGTGGGCACCCAGAGCACCAGGTCGGCGAAGGACAGATCGGAGAGCAGCTGCCACTCCGAGACCAGCAGGTGCAGCCACTCAAGGTCGGTGTCGTCGAGGGCGGTGTGCTGGTGTACGAGATCGTTCATGGAGGGCACGTGGGTGAGCGTACCCGCCGGATTCTTTCTGTCGTACGCATGGACATCGGAGAATGGTCTAGTCCACAATTGGCGTGCGAAGACTTCCGCTCTCCCCGCACAGGAGAGTGGAGACGAGGTACGCGGCGCTCTCTGCCCTGACTGCGCCAAGTCCTCCCCACGGCCGCCGGGCACCGCACACCTGACGGCCGATGCAGCTGAGGGCTGCGGTGCCGTACGGCCGGGCCGAGGGTCCCGACCGGACCGGCGCCGCGGCCCGCAGTCGTTTCCGGGGGATGCCGGGGTACTCACCTCAACGCTCCCCCGCCGCCATGGCCGGGCCTGGCCCCCGTCGCGGCTTCCGTGAGCAGTCCGGGATCACCCCGTTCCCGGCATCCGGCGGCAGCCGCCGGGAGACCGGCGGCGGGCTGTCCGTATGCGGTCACCCCGCCGCCGACCGACCATGGGAGGGGGCGGAAAGGGAACCAGGGGGAACCGCCGACACGAGAGGCCCGCTCTGCTAGATTGGTCTATACCACATGTTTGCACTCTTCAGATCGGCAGGCCCAGCGTGGAAGTTGTCATCGTCCCGGACGCCAAGGCAGGCGGCGAGGTCATCGCGGAGGCCATGGCCGGCCTGCTGCGCCGCAAGCCCGACGCTCTGCTCGGTGTCGCGACCGGATCGACCCCGCTGCCCGTCTACCAGGCGCTGACCGCCAAAGTGGGCGCCGGGGCCGTGGACGCGGGGCGGGCCAGGATCTGCCAGCTCGACGAGTATGTGGGGCTGCCCGCAGGACACCCCGAGTCGTACCGCTCGGTGGTGCTGCGCGAGGTCGTCGAGCCGCTCGGGCTGACGGAGGCGTCCTTCATGGGGCCCGACGGTTCGGCCGATGACATTCCGGCCGCCTGCGAGGCGTACGACAGGGCGCTCGCCGAGGCCGGCGGGGTCGACCTCCAGCTGCTGGGCATCGGCACCGACGGGCACATAGGCTTCAACGAGCCCTGCTCCTCGCTCGCCTCCCGCACCCGGATCAAGACGCTCACCGAGCAGACCCGCGTCGACAACGCCCGTTTCTTCGACGGTGACATCGACCAGGTCCCGCACCACGTCATCACCCAGGGCATCGGGACGATCCTGGAGGCCCGCCACGTGGTGCTCCTGGCCACCGGCGAGGGCAAGGCCGAGGCCGTGGCGCAGACCGTCGAGGGTCCGGTGGCCGCCGTGGTGCCCGCGTCCGCGCTCCAGCTGCACCCGCACGCGACGGTCGTCGTCGACGAGGCGGCGGCGTCCAAGCTGAAGCTGGCCGACTACTTCCGCGCGACGTTCGCCTCGAAGCCGGAGTGGCAGGGCCTGTAGCGGGACGGCACACCCGTACGGAGAACAAGCGCACGGAGAACAAGCAATGAGCAGGGCCGGGAACCCGCGGGTTCCCGGCCCTGCTCATTGCTGTCGCACCGGCCGCTCTACCGCCCGGTGGCGCCCGTGATGAACTCGGCCGCCGCGCGGCCGCAGACCCGGGCCGCTCCATGGGTCGTCAGATACAGCGCCCCGCGCGGCTCGGCGCGCGGGACCCCCATCTCGACCACGACGGTGCCGGGACGGGCCGTGAGCAGCGCGTCCACGGCCTGGGTCATCCACGGGTGCCGGTGCGCGTCGCGGACGACCGCGACGATCGTGCGCTCCCCCGCCGCCGCGAGCACATCGGCAGCTGCGCTGTCCGCGCCGTATCTGCCGGTCCCGGTGCCGGGCAGCAGCGCGGTCAGCTCGGCGGCGATACCCCATGGGGTCTCGTCCCCGACCGCGATGTTCGCCCCGGGTGTGAAGACGGCGACATACGGGGCGGTGGTCAGTGGCGGGTGGTCCTGCGGGGTGGCCCGGAGCGCCCTGCGGGCAGCGACCAGCCCGATATCGGTACCGGGCGCGGTCCCCTCCTGCGATGCCGCGCCCGGCTCCGAAGCCCCCCTGGCCCGGTGAGTCCACGCCGCGAGCGCCCGTACCCGCGCGGCGGCGTCCGCCAGCCGCTCTTCGGGCAGTTCGCCCGCCCGTACCGCCGCCACCAGGGCATCGCGCAGCCGCAGTACGGTGCCCTCGTCCGAGAGGCCGCCGCCGACACAGATGGCGTCGGCACCCGCCGCGATGGCGAGGACGGTGCCGCGTTCGATGCCGTACGTCGATGCGATGGCGCGCATCTCGATACCGTCGGTGACGATCAGCCCCTCGTAACCGAGCTCCTGGCGCAGCAGCCCGGTGAGGATCTGCGGGCTCAGCGTCGCCGGCCGTTCGCGGTCGAGCGCCGGAAGCAGGATGTGCGCGCTCATGACCGACTTCGCCCCCGCCGCGATGGCGGCCCGGAAAGGCGCCAGCTCACGGGCGTTCAGCGTGTCCAGGTCCACATCGATCCGCGGCATCGCGTGGTGCGAGTCGACGGCGGTGTCGCCGTGGCCGGGGAAGTGCTTGGTGCAGGCCGCGACCCCGGCGGACTGGAGCCCCTCGACGTACGCGGCGGTGTGCCGGGCCACCAGTGCGGTGTCGGAGCCGAAGGACCGTACACCGATGACCGGGTTGTCCGGATTGGAGTTGACGTCGGCGGACGGGGACCAGTTGTGGTTGACCCCGCACTCGGCCAGACGCCGGCCCAGCTCACGGGCGACGGCCCTGGTGAGGTCCGGGTCGTCGACAGCGCCGAGCGCGAGGTTGCCGGGGAAGGAGGATCCGGTGCGTACTTCGAGGCGGGTGACATCGCCGCCCTCCTCGTCGATCGCGACGAGGATGTCGTCCCGCTCGGACCGCAGCCGGGCGGTGAGGGCGGCGATCTGCGGGGCGCTGGTGACGTTGCGGCCGAACAGCGCGACGGACGCCAGCCCTTCGCCGACCTTGCGCAGCACCCAGTCGGGGGCCGTGGTGCCGGCGAATCCGGGCTGGAGTACGGCGAGCGCGTCGCGGGTGAGCTGGTCCGTGCCCGTGGTGATGGTGGTCATGGAGCGCCGTTATCCCTTCACTGCACCGGAGGTGAGACCGCTGACGGCCTTGCGCTGCAAGTAGACGAAGAGGATCAGGATCGGAACGGCGAAGAGCGAGGAGGCCGCCATGGTCGCGCCCCAGTCGTCGCCGAACGCCGTCTGGAACTGCGAGAGCCACAGCGGAAGTGTCTGCGACCCGATGTCCTTGTTGAGGACGAGCACCAGCGGGAACTCGTTCCACGCGGTGATGAAGCCGAAGAGCGAGGTGGCCATCAGTCCGGGGCCGAGCAGCGGGAGGATCACCTTCATGAAGGCCTGGGCCCGGGTGCAGCCGTCGACCATGGCGGACTCCTCCAGCTCCTTGGGCACCGCGGCAACATAGCCCCGCAGGGTGAGGATCGTGAAGGGCAGCACCATGATCATGTAGAAGGCGGTGAGCGGGACCAGGCTGTCCAGCATGTCCGCGTCGCGTACCAGCATGTAGATCGCGATGACCATGACCTCCCAGGGCGCCATCTGCGCCACCATGAAGGTCAGCAGCACCCCGCGCTTGCCCTTGAAGCGCATCCGCGCCATCGCGAACGAGGCGAGCAGTGCGATCACCAGCGACGAGAACACCGAGATGACGGTGACCAGTACGGAGTTGCGGACCAGCGTCCAGAAGTGGTCCGCGCCGACGGCCCTGCTGAAGTGCGAGAAGGTGAAGTCCGTCGGGAACCACACGGGGGTGTCGGTGATGATGTCGCCGGTCGGCTTGAAGGCCGTGCTGAACATCCAGTAGACGGGGAAGGCGAAGCCTATGAAGAGGATGATCGCCGTTGCGTTGGGCCAGAACCGGCCGAACAGTGAGCGCCTCACAGCTCGTCCTCCTCTTGCTTCAGTACGGTGCGAAGGTAGTACGCGGTCAGCGCGAGCAGCACGATGATCGTCAGGAACGAGATCGCCGCGCCCATGCCGAAGTGCTGGTTGCCGACGCCCTCGACGAAGGCGTACACGGGCAGGGTCTCGGTGAGCCGGTCGGGGCCGCCGCCGTTGATCGCGAAGAGCTGGGCGAAGGACTTGAAGACCCAGATGACTTCGAGGAACGTGGTGGCCAGCAGGAACGGCTTGAGGAAGGGGAACGTCACCGAGGTGAAGCTCTTCCAGGTCCCGGCGCCGTCGAGCGACGCGGCCTCGTACAGCTCCTTCGGGATGGTCGTCGAGGCGGCGTAGAGGTTGATCGCCACGAAGGGGATCGACATCCAGACGATCAGCAGGGTCACCAGCGAGAAGGTGGAGAACTGGCTGCCGGTCCAGTTGAAGTCGGCCATCGAGTGCCAGCCGAGGGTGTCGAGCACGTAGTTGACGACACCGAAGCGCTGGGCGAACAGCCACTGGAAGACGGTGGTCGCCGCGATGATCGGCATGGCCCAGGCGAGCACCAGGCCGAGCATCAGCAGCAGACGCATCTTCTTGCCGAGGCGGGCGAGCAGCAGACCGATGAGCGTGCCGAAGACCATGATCAGCACGACGTTCGCCGCGGTGAAGAAGATCGACCGCTCGACGACCTTCCAGAAGTCCGAGCCGCCCAGGACCTCCTGGTAGTTGGAGAAGCCGTTCCACTCGGTGAGGTGGAGGATCAGCTGGCGCGGGTTGAGGTTCTGGAACGACAGCATGCCGTTCTTGACCAGCGGGTACCCGAGCAGCACCGCGGTGGCGAGCAGTGCGGGCAGCAGGAGCAGATAGGGGCCCGTGCTCCCGGCTCGTCTCCTGGGCGCCGCCGCCGGGCCGCCGGGGGGCGCGTCTTCCTTTCGGAGGCCGGCCTTGGGGACCGAGTCCGCTTGTTCGGTCTGCACTGACATGCTCGCCATCTCTTCTTGAGCCGTACGGTCGAGATCCATGCGGGGACGCCGGGGGGCGGTGGCCCGCCCCCCGGCGCCTGCGGTCAGCTCTTCTGCGCCAGGCGCTTGTTGATCTCACCCTCGACGGAAGCGGCGGCGGCGGCCGGCGACTTCCCGGAGAGGACGGAGGTCATGTAGCTCTTGACCGGGTTGGGGTCGTTCTCCACGGCGGCCCACTCGGGGATGAGCGGCGTGGTGCCACCCGACGTCGCGGCTGCGGGAGCGGCGGCCTCGCCCGCGGCGTTGCCCTTGAGGTTGGAGTCGAGCGACGCCTTGTTCGGGACGATGCCGCTCTCCTTGGCGAGCTGGCCCTCGAACTTGTCGCCGAGCGCCATCTTCAGGAACTCCTTGGCCAGGTCCTGCTTCTTGCTGGCCGCGGCGACCGCGAAGTTCGATCCGCCGAGGAAGACGCCCTCGGGCTTGGCGGCCGTCTCACCGGGGATGGTGAAGTAGCCGATGTCCTTCTCGATCTTCTTGTTGGCGGTGATGGCCGTGCCGGCCTCCCAGCCCATGCCGATGAAGGCGCCGACGTTGCCCTTGGCGAAGACCTCGGCCTGCTGCGGGGTGGCCTCGTCCTTGTCCTTGGGGGCCTTGGAGTACGACTGGTACTTCTTGTAGAGCTCCATGGCCGCGGTGACCTTGGGGTCGGCGAGGTTGGAGACGTACTTGCCGCCTTCCTTCTTGACGAGGTCCGCACCCTGGCCGATGGTGAGGCCGTCGAAGAAGTACCAGTTCTGGCCGGGCAGGTAGATCGGCTCGGCCTTGCCCTTCTTCTTGATCGCGTCGAGGTCCTTGAAGAACTCGGCACGGGTCTTCGGGGTGCCGGTGATGCCGGCGTCCGCCCAGACCTTCTTGTTGTAGATGACGACGCGGTTGGCGAAGTACCACGGAGCGGCGTACGACTTGCCCTGGTACTCCGACGACTTGCTGAGCGAGGGCGTCCAGTCGGCGCCGATCTCGCTCTTCAGGTCGCCGAGGTCGGCCAGGCCGCCGGTCGCCGCGTAGGCGGGGGTCTGCGTGTTGCCGACCTCGATGACGTCCGGCGGGGTCGACTCGGAGAGAGCGGTGGTGATCTTCTGCTGGATCCCGTCCCACTTCTGCGTCTCGAACTTGACGGTGGCGCCGGTCTTCTTCTTGAAGGCCGCCTTGAGGTCCTTCGTCCAGCCGGGAGGCGTGGAGCCGTCCATGGCCCAGACGGTGAGCGTCTGCCCCTTGTAGCCGTCGGCCCCCGCCTTCTTGCTGTCCTTACTGTCGTCCGAGCCACAGGCCGCGACGCTTGCCAGCATTGCCGCCACACCGATCGCCGCGATGAGTCCGCGCTTCACGACACCCTCCTCAGGGATGCAAAAAACTTCCCCCCACCACCCGAGAACGCCGTTCTGCCGCAACGAGTGCGACCGGTACTGCCCGTGGGGCTGGGACCTGGTCTTTAATGGTTTAGACCAGTACTCGGGAGCTTGGCCTAGACCTATTGGGGTGTCAAGGGTGTATAAGAAAGGCTGTCGTGTCCGTTATCGGACCGACACCTGAGGGAGGGCGAAGTCCCGTAACCGGACCGTGCCACCATGTGAGCCGCGACAGACGGAGGAGCCGGTGACGGCAGCAGCGCAGCACTCGGGAAGGCAGGCCATGAGCACCAGCGGGGGGACGGCCGACACGGAGAGCGCGGCACCCGGACGCACCGCGCGCGTGCCCAAGTACTACCGGCTCAAGCGGCACTTGCTCGACATGACGGAGACGCTGCCGCCGGGCACCCCGGTGCCGCCGGAGCGGACCCTGGCCGCCGAGTTCGACACCTCGCGCACCACCGTGCGGCAGGCGCTCCAGGAGCTGGTCGTGGAGGGCAGGCTGGAGCGCATCCAGGGCAAGGGCACCTTCGTCGCCAAGCCCAAGGTCTCGCAGGCCCTGCAGCTCACCTCGTACACCGAGGACATGCGGGCGCAGGGCCTTGAGCCCACGTCCCAGCTGCTCGACATCGGCTATGTCACCGCGGACGACACCCTCGCCGGGCTGCTCGACATCACGGCGGGCGGGCGGGTGCTGCGCATCGAGCGGCTGCGGCTGGCGAGCGGTGAGCCGATGGCCATCGAGACGACACATCTGTCGGCCAAGCGCTTCCCGGCGCTGCGCCGTTCGCTCGTGAAGTACACCTCGCTCTACACCGCGCTCTCCGAGGTCTACGACGTCCGGCTGGCCGAGGCCGAGGAGACGATCGAGACCTCGCTGGCCACCCCCCGGGAGGCCGGGCTGCTCGGTACGGATGTGGGGCTGCCGATGCTGATGCTCTCGCGCCACTCGATCGACGAGCGGAGCGAGCCGGTGGAGTGGGTGCGCTCGGTCTACCGCGGCGACCGCTACAAGTTCGTGGCCAACCTCAAGCGGCCGGTCGACTGAGGCCGGTCGGCCGAGTCAGGTCCCGGGCGGCGGACCCCCGGAAAGGTCCGCACCAACACCCCTCGGAAACGGCGCTCTCCACCGAAATCCCCCCGGATGAGCGGTGTTGCCGTTCCGGTATGCGGATAGGGGTTCCGTCGGATGAGCATCCTCGCCTAGATTTCCTGCGCGTTGTACCAGGTGCTCAGTGAGGGGACGGACCGCACCATGCCCGAGAAAAGACCGGTGGTCACGCCGGTGCGCGTGATCATCGCGGTATGCCTGATCGCACCCTTTGTCGCCATGCTCTGGGTGAGTTCATACGCGAAGGTGGACCCGGCCTTCATCGGTATCCCGTTCTTCTACTGGTACCAGATGCTCTGGGTGCTCATCTCGACCGCGCTCACCATGACCGCGTACAAGCTGTGGCAGCGTGACCAGCGCGCCCGCAAGGGGGGTGCGTCCGCATGAAGGACGGTGTGAACGGCGTCGCGCTCGGCGTCTTCATCTTCTTCTTCGTCGCCGTCACGGTCGTCGGCTTCCTGGCCGCCCGCTGGCGCCGCGCCGAGAACGCGGCCACCCTCGACGAATGGGGCCTGGGCGGAAGGTCGTTCGGCACCTGGGTCACCTGGTTCCTGCTCGGCGGCGACCTCTACACGGCGTACACCTTCGTCGCGGTCCCCGCGGCCGTCTACGCGGCGGGCGCGGCCGGGTTCTTCGCCGTGCCGTACACGATCCTGGTCTATCCCCTGATCTTCACCTTCCTGCCGCGGCTCTGGTCGGTCTCGCACAAGCACGGGTACGTGACCACGTCGGACTTCGTCCGGGGCCGGTTCGGCTCGAAGGGGCTCTCACTGGCCGTCGCGGTCACCGGCATCCTCGCCACCATGCCGTACATCGCTCTCCAGCTGGTCGGCATCCAGGCGGTGCTCGACGTGATGGGCGTCGGCGGCGAGGGCAGCAACTGGTTCGTGAAGGACCTCCCGCTGCTGATCGCCTTCGCGGTGCTCGCCGCGTACACCTACTCGTCGGGGCTGCGGGCGCCCGCGCTGATCGCCTTCGTCAAGGACGGTCTGATCTACATCGTCATCCTGGTGGCGATCATCTACATCCCGATCAAACTCGGCGGCTTCGACGACATCTTCGCCAAGGCCGGTCACGCCTTCTCGCAGACCAGCCCGGCGACGGGCAAGCCGCGCGGGGCGCTCGCACCGGGCGCGGCGGGCCAGTGGGGCTATGCGACGCTGGCGCTCGGCTCCGCGCTCGCGCTCTTCATGTACCCGCACTCGATCACGGCGACGCTCTCCTCGCGCAGCCGTAACGTGATCCGCCGCAACACCGCGATCCTGCCGCTGTACTCGCTGATGCTGGGGCTGCTCGCCCTCCTCGGCTTCATGGCGATCGCCGCCGGTATCAAGGTGAAGAACGGCCAGCTGGCCATCCCGCAGCTCTTCGAGAACATGTTCCCCGACTGGTTCGCGGGGGTGGCCTTCGCCGCCATCGGTATCGGTGCGCTGGTCCCCGCCGCCATCATGTCCATCGCCGCGGCGAACCTCTTCACCCGCAACATCTACAAGGACTTCATCAAGCCGGGGGCCACCCCCGCCCAGGAGGCCAAGGTCTCCAAGCTGGTCTCGCTCGTGGTGAAGGTCGGCGCGCTCCTCTTCGTGCTCGCCATGGACCCGACGGTGGCCATCAACTTCCAGCTGCTCGGCGGTATCTGGATCCTCCAGACCATGCCGGCGCTGGTCGGCGGGCTCTTCACCCGGTGGTTCCACCGCTGGGCGCTGCTCGCGGGCTGGGCGGTCGGCATGGTGTACGGGACGCTCGCCGCGTACGGCGTGGCGAGCCCGACGCAGGCGCACTTCGGCGGCTCCTCCAAGGAGATCCCGGGCATCGGACAGATCGGCTACATCGGTCTGACGGCGTTCGTACTGAACGTGGTCGTGACCCTGGTGCTCACTGTCGTGCTCAACGCGGTGAAGGCACCCGCCGGGATCGACGAGACCTCCCCGGAGGACTACACGGCGGACGCCGGGGACGAGGGCGTCCAGGTGGAGCTGCCTCCGGCCACGGCGGGAGCACCGGCCGGCCACTGAGCCGGCCGCTCCGCCAGGGGCCGGGTCCGCCGGGGCTGCGTCCGCCGGGGCCTCGCTCCGCCACGGGCCACGCTCCGCCAGGGGCCGTCGCGCCTCCCTTCCGGGGGAGAAGCGCGGCGGCCCTTCTCCGTGCCCCCAGGAGCCCCCGCAGGGCGCCCCTGAACCGCTTCTGAGGCGTCCCGGTGGCCTGCACGCGGCCCCGGCGAAGCGGCCGTACGAGCCACCCTCCCAGGCTCCACGACACAACATATGGGGGGTGCTTTCCGGCGGGCACCCCACATGTATGCTCATGCTCGCTGTCGCCGCAGGGGAATCCGGTGCGAATCCGGAACTGTCCCGCAACGGTGTGATCAGTGCGCTTTCGCGCACCGTGGAGTCCGAGGACCTGCCGACGGCGCATCCGGCTCGACCGAACCGGATGGGAAACGTCCGGGCCTCGCGGTAGGGCCTGCGGACGCCATGCGGTGTGCTGCTCTGCTGTGCCCGTACGCGCCCGTGCCCCCCGCCGGCCCCCAGCCGAGCGAGGGAGAGCGCACCGTGACCATCGCGCCCACCGCACCTGTCTCCGAGCAGGTGGCGGACGCCCCGGGAACCGTACTGCTGCGGACCCTGACCGACCTCACCGCCGATCTCACCGACACCGACCCCGGCAGGGTCGCCGCTGCCGCCCTGCGCGGGCGCAACGCGGCGTCGGACGAGGCGGAGCTGCGGGAGCTGGCCACCGAGGCGGCCGCGGGTCTCATCTCCGAGGACCCCGCGTACTCCCGGCTCGCCGCGCGGCTGCTCACCCGCACCATCGCCGACGAGGCGGCGGGCCAGGGCGCGGTGTCGTTCTCCTCGTCGGTCGCCGTCGGCCACCGCGAGGGGCTGATCGCCGACCGTACGGCCGCCTTCGTCCGGCTGCACGCGGAGCGGCTCGACGCGACCGTCGACCCCGGGGCCGACGACCGCTTCGGGTACTTCGGGCTGCGCACCCTCTACAGCCGCTATCTGCTGCGCCACCCCCTCACCCGCCAGGTCATCGAGACACCCCAGCACTTCATGCTCCGGGTCGCCTGCGGTCTCGCCGCCGACGAATCCGCCGACGCGCTGGCCGAAGTGGCCGCGCTGTACGGGCTGATGAGCCGCCTCGACTATCTGCCCTCCTCCCCCACGCTCTTCAACTCCGGTACCCGGCACCCGCAGATGTCCTCCTGCTACCTGCTGGACTCGCCACTCGACCAGCTGGACTCGATCTACGGGCGCTACCACGAGGTGGCGCGGCTCTCGAAGCACGCGGGCGGCATCGGCCTCTCGTACTCCCGCATCCGCGCCCGCGGTTCGCTGATCCGCGGCACCAACGGACACTCCAACGGCATCGTCCCCTTCCTCAAGACCCTCGACGCCTCGGTCGCCGCGGTGAACCAGGGCGGCCGGCGCAAGGGCGCCGCCGCCGTCTACCTGGAGACCTGGCACTCGGACATCGAGGAGTTCCTGGAGCTGCGCGACAACACCGGTGAGGACGCCCGGCGTACGCACAATCTCAACCTGGCCCACTGGGTGCCCGACGAGTTCATGCGCCGGGTTGGCTCGGACGGCACCTGGTCGCTGTTCTCGCCCGCCGACGTGCCGGAGCTGACCGATCTGTGGGGCGAGGAGTTCGACGCCGCGTACCGCAGGGCCGAGGCGGCGGGGCTGGCGAGGAAGACCATCCCGGCGCGGGAGCTGTACGGGCGGATGATGCGCACCCTCGCCCAGACCGGCCAGGGCTGGATGACCTTCAAGGACGCGTCGAACCGTACGGCCAACCAGACCGCCGAACCGGGTGCGGTCGTCCACTCGTCGAACCTGTGCACCGAGATCCTGGAGGTGACGGACGACGGCGAGACCGCGGTCTGCAACCTGGGCTCGGTCAACGTCGGCGCGTTCGTCTCCGGCGGCTCCCTGGACTGGGAGCGCCTGGACGCGACCGTCCGCACCGCGGTCACCTTCCTCGACCGGGTCGTGGACATCAACTTCTACCCGACCGAGCAGGCGGGCCGCTCCAACGCCAAGTGGCGTCCGGTGGGCCTGGGCCTGATGGGGCTCCAGGACGTCTTCTTCCAGCTGCGGCTGCCCTTCGACTCACCCGAGGCGCAGGCGCTCTCCACCCGGATCTCCGAGCGGATCATGCTCGCCGCCTACGAGGCGTCCTGCGACCTCGCCGACAGGAGCGGCCCGCTGCCCGCCTGGGAGAAGACCCGCGCGGCCCGCGGTGTGCTGCACCCCGACCACTACGCGACCGAGCTGAACTGGCCGGAGCGGTGGGAGGCGCTGCGCGCCCGGATCGCGAGGACCGGGATGCGCAACTCGCTGCTGCTCGCGATCGCGCCGACCGCGACCATCGCCTCGATCGCCGGGGTGTACGAGTGCATCGAGCCGCAGGTCTCCAACCTCTTCAAGCGCGAGACGCTCTCGGGTGAGTTCCTCCAGGTCAACGCGTATCTGGTGAACGAGCTGAAGGAGCTGGGCGTCTGGGACGCGCAGTCCCGTGAGGCGCTGCGCGAGGCCAGCGGTTCGGTGCAGGGCTTCAGCTGGATCCCCGAGGAGGTCAGGGCGCTCTACCGCACCGCGTGGGAGATCCCGCAGCGCGGTCTGATCGACATGGCCGCGGCCCGCACCCCGTTCATCGACCAGAGCCAGTCCCTGAACCTGTTCCTGGAGACGCCGACCATCGGGAAGCTCTCCTCGATGTACGCGTACGCGTGGAAGCAGGGCATCAAGACCACGTACTACCTGCGCTCGCGCCCGGCGACGCGTATCGCGCGGGCGGCGCGCTCCGCCGCCGTCCCCGCCCAGCAGGCCCCGGCCGCCGCCGAAGCGGACGCCATCGCCTGCTCCCTTGAGAACCCCGAGTCCTGCGAGGCCTGCCAGTAATGAGCACCGAACCCCACAAGCCCGAGAAGAACCTGCTCGACCCGGGCTTCGAGCTGACCCTGCGTCCGATGCGCTACCCGGACTTCTACGAGCGCTACCGCGACGCGATCAAGAACACCTGGACCGTCGAGGAGGTCGACCTCCACTCGGACGTGGCGGACCTGGCCAAGCTCTCGCCGGGTGAGCAGCACATGATCGGCCGGCTGGTCGCGTTCTTCGCGACGGGCGACTCGATCGTCTCCAACAACCTGGTGCTGACCCTCTACAAGCACATCAACTCGCCCGAGGCGCGGCTGTATCTCTCGCGCCAGCTCTTCGAGGAGGCCGTGCACGTCCAGTTCTATCTGACGCTGCTCGACACCTATCTGCCGGACCCGGAGGACCGCGCGGCGGCCTTCGACGCGGTCGAGGAGATCCCCTCCATCCGCGAGAAGGCGCAGTTCTGCTTCCGCTGGATGGACTCGGTCGAGAAGATCGAACGGCTGGAGAACCAGGCGGACCGCCGCCGCTTCCTGCTGAATCTGATCTGCTTCGCCGCCTGTATCGAGGGGCTGTTCTTCTACGGGGCCTTCGCGTACGTGTACTGGTTCCGCTCGCGCGGGCTGCTGCACGGCCTGGCGACCGGCACCAACTGGGTGTTCCGTGACGAGACCATGCATATGAACTTCGCGTTCGAGGTGGTCGACACGGTCCGCAAGGAGGAGCCCGAGCTCTTCGACGACGCGCTGCGCGAGCAGGTCACCGACATGATGCGCGAAGCGGTCGAGGCGGAGCTGCAGTTCGGCCGGGACCTGTGCGGCGACGGGCTGCCCGGGATGAACACCGAGTCGATGCGCGAGTACCTCCAGTGCGTCGCCGACCAGCGGCTGACCCGGCTGGGCTTCGCTCCGGTGTACGGCTCCGAGAACCCCTTCTCGTTCATGGAGCTGCAGGGCGTGCAGGAGCTGACGAACTTCTTCGAGCGGCGCCCCTCGGCGTACCAGGTCGCGGTGGAGGGCTCGGTCTCCTTCGACGACGACTTCTGAGCCGGTACGGTCCTGTGCCCGGGGCGCCTTCGCGGCCGGGGCACAGGACCGTACGGGTACTAGCGGAGTTTCACCTCGTCACCGGCGGAGGTGATCGCCATGGTCGTGTGCGTCCCGGAGAAGGCCCAGCGCCAGGTGCCCGAGGCGGTCGCCGTGACCGTGGTGCTCAGGGTGCCCGTGGAGCTGGTCTTCACCGTCCTGACCGTGGAGTACCCGGACGCACCGGTCTTCTTGAACTGAAGCTTCACGTTCTGCTTGGTGTAGCCGTGGTACTTCAGGTCGTTCCAGTTGGCCCGCGAGAGCTTGCCCCTGACCGTGAGCCTGGCCCCCTTGGCGACCGGCTCGGGAGTGGCGTCGGTGGTGAGCGTCGACGCCCGCTTGAAGTCGAAGTGGGCGAGGCTGTCGTGGATCCAGTAGTCGCCGTCCTTCGCCTGGACGGTGGCGTTGACCTGCCAGGTGCCGGCGAGGTCGTTGGGGTCGATGTCCACGGACGACTTGAACGAGGCCGGGTGCACCTCGAAGGTCTCGGTGCAGACCGATGTCGTACTGCTCGACCTGCGGCAGGTGTTCCCGGTCCAGTCGTCGCTGTCGTAGCCGTTCTTCGAGTTGAAGACGCTGACGTGGCTGACGCCCTTCACCCCGTGGTTGTCCTTCACCGTGAAGGTGACCGGGAACCTCTTGACGTCGTGCACCCCCACGATGACGTTGCCCCCGTTGTTCACCACGGTCTTCGTGACCCGGATGTCCCCCTTGCCCTCGGCGTGAGCCGCCGGAGCCCCCAGCACCACCAGAGCCGTGGCACCGGATGCCGCGGCCAACAGCGCGGTTCTGCGCATGTTCCCCTCCTTGATGATCTTCTGACAGGAGTGAGAGTAAGCGCTGGGCGGGAGCGGCTCTCACCGGGCGGTGCGTGCCATGGCCGGATGGCGCGTTCTGTCCCGTCGGGACATCGGCGTACGGGCCGGCGGAAGCGGTGCGGGGCCGGTCTCCCGGTCCGGGTCGCCGTCCCGGCGGGGCAGGGCGAGTTCGCGGTCGATACGGCGCTCGCGGGCCTGGCCGACGAGTGAGGGCAGGGCCAGGAGGACGGCGACGCCGAGCACGGTCAGGTAGTCCAGGAAGGTGTTCATGCCGTCAACTGTGGCGCCGGGCGGCCAGGAAAATCAGTGGCAGGACTGACATGGAACATCGAATTGCTGCCACACTCGATCCATGCTGAAGAATGTCGCCGCGGTGCTGATGGACGGGGTCAATCCCTTCGAACTCGGCGTGGTCTGCGAGGTGTTCGGGCTCGACCGGAGCGACGAGGGGCTGCCCGTCTACGACTTCGCGGTGGCCTCCGCCGAGGGGCCCGTACTCGGGACGCACGCCGGATTCACCCTGCGCACCGAACACGGTCTGGAACGCCTCGCCGAGGCCGACCTGATCGCGGTGCCCGCCGCCGAGTCGCGGGGGAACCGGGGCTATCCGCCGGACCTCCTCGAAGCGCTGCGCCGGGCGGTGGACCGGGGTGCCCGGGTGCTCAGTGTCTGCTCCGGGGTGTTCGTGCTGGGCGCCGCGGGGCTGCTCGACGGCCGCCGCTGCGCCGCGCACTGGCGCCACGCGGACGAACTGGCCCGCGCCTTCCCGCGGGCCAGGGTCGAGCCCGATGTGCTGTACGTGGACGAGGGGCCCGTCATCACGTCCGCGGGCACGGCCGCCGGTATCGACGCCTGTCTGCACATCGTCCGCACGGAGCACGGCCCGCACGTCGCCAACAGGATCGCCCGGCGGATGGTGGTCCCGCCCCACCGGGACGGCGGCCAGGCCCAGTTCGTGGAGCGCCCGGTGCGGCCCGAACGGGCGGACACCGTCGCCGGGGTACTCGGCTGGATGGAACAGCACCTCGACGAGGAGCAGACCGTGGAACAGCTGGCGGCCCGCGCCCTCATGTCACCGCGCACCTTCGCCCGCCGCTTCCAGCAGGAGACAGGGACGACTCCGTACCGCTGGCTGCTGCGTCAACGGGTGCTGCTGGCTCAGGAGTTGCTGGAGGCGTCGGACGAGACGGTGGACGCGATCGCGGGCCGGGTCGGCTTCGGTACGGGAGCGGGGCTGCGCCACCACTTTCTCCGTACCCTCGGCACCACCCCGAACGCCTACCGGCGGACGTTCCGGGGCCCGGCCGGACCTGCTCAGGCGTTCGGCACGGTCTCGTAGCGCGGCGTGCCCTCTTCCATCTGCCGGAGCGCGTCCTTGCGGTCGCGCTTCGACAGACGGTCGATGTACAGGTAGCCGTGCAGGTGGTCCGTCTCGTGCTGGAGGCAGCGGGCGAAGTAGCCGGTGCCGCGCACCTTGACCGGGTTGCCCTGCGCGTCCTGGCCCGTGACCTCCGCGTAGTCCGGGCGGGCCAGCTCGGCGTACGCGGTCGGGACGGAGAGGCAGCCCTCATTGGACTCGTCGAGGTGGCGCAGCCCGGCCGGCGTCTCGACCAGCACCGGGTTGCAGACGGCTCCGACATGGCGCTTGCCGTCGTCGTCGAGGCAGTCGTAGACGAAGACCTTCAGGTCCACACCGATCTGGTTCGCGGCCAGGCCCACGCCTTCGGCGGCCTTCTGGCTGGCGAACATGTCGTCGATCAGCTGGGCCAGCTCGGCGTCGAACGACGTGACGTCCTTGCACTCGCGGTGCAGCACCGGGTTGCCCACGACGGTGATGGGACGGGCGGTGCCACGGGCGCGGTGGGCCTCCTCGCGCTCCTCGCAGTCCTCGGTGTCCACGACGAAACCGTCATTGACCTGCTGGTCGGCCTGCTGGTCCGTCTGCTGCTGCGACATGTCCGCCGTACGCCTTCCTCAAAAACCCGGATCGATCCCGTACAGCCTAACGGGCCGCCCGGCGACAGGGACCGGCTCAGCAGACCTCTTCGAGGTCCCGCCACTCACGGCTGTCCGGGCTGTCCGCGACCCAGCCGTCGAGCAGCCCGCGCACAAGCCCGGCCGGGGCGGCTATCCCGCATTCGCGCTCGGCGACCCAGAGCCCGCCCGCGGTGCGGTGGCCGAGCGGGCCGGGGTGGCCCGGCTCGCTGTGGTCGTGCGGGTCGGGGCGCTGCTCGCCCTCGCCCTCGTCGCTCTCCATCTGCGACTCGGAGCAGGCGCGGCAGAGCAGCCGGACCGATGACGACCAGTCCTCGGCGGCGAACCCGGCGTCGGCCGCCAGCTGCTCCAGGGCGTCCCGGTCGGACTCGGTGGCCGCTTCCAGCAGCACCACCCAGGTCGGCACGGGCGAGGGAGCCCACAGCTCGATCTCGTCGAAGACGGGGTAGGAGGGGCCCGCCGCGGTGACGCGCTCGCCGTGCGGGACGCCGTCGTGCAGGACGACCTCGCCCCAGCGCCTGCCGGACGACGGCAGCGGAATGGAGAGCACCTCAAGCCGGGCGGGGTCGAGCCTGCGGCCCCAGACCACCTCGGCCTCCCCCTCCGGGGAGAGCCGCACGGCGGCCGAGCCCAGCTCCATACCGACCGGCTCCCCGCTGGCCGCGGGCTCGCCCGGGACGCGCAGCCCGTACGCCTGCCAGGCCCGGCGGGCCAGCGGCCAGTCCTGCAGCGCGGTGGCCGCGATCCCGACGTTCCACCAGTCCGGGGCGCCCGCCCCGCGGTCCAGGAGCGCCACCGCGCGCAGCCCGGCGGTGCGTGCGCGGTCCCAGTCGTGCCGGAACTTGTGCAGCAGCGCCAGATTGAACCAGGACTCGGACAGCCACGGTTCCAGATCTGCCGCGCGGGTGAGCAGCGCGCCCGCGTCCTCGTACCGACCGTCCCCGATCAGCGTGAACGCCCGGTCCGTGGCCTGCCGCCAGGATGCGGAGGGCCGATGCCGTACCTTCCCGAAGATCCTCACGATTCCCGCCTGCCGGTCGCTGAAAAGACTCTGCTTCCCGGGCTCCGATTCCCCCGGACACCCTCTCTTCGCATCCAACCATGTCCGGTCGGAGCGGCGCTCATTACCCATCGGTTACCCGCTCCGGGCCCGGACTTCGCGGACCCGGCCCCCGGCCCGCTCCCCGGACGCCGTCACGCGGCACCGCCCCGGGAGAGCACCCGGGCGAGGGATTCCACGACTTCCGGCTGGTAGTCGTGGCCGGTGCCCAGGCGCAGCCGCTCCAGCGCACCGAGCGGTCCGCCCGCGCCCCTCACTTCTTCATTTTCCCCTGCCAGGTCCTCGTACGCATTGACGGTCCGGATAATCCGGGCGGTGAGCGGCTGCTCGCGGTACGGATCCGCCTGCCGCTCCACGATGACGGCGACCTTCGCGTCGACCCCGGTCTGCCGGACCACGGCACCGCCCAGGAGCGCGATCCGGCGCTGCTCGGCGGCGGGCAGGGGCGCGGTGGCGCCGCCGGGGACCGGGTCGACGAGCGAGAGCTGGCCGATGTCGTGCATGAGAGCCGCGTACTCCAGGACGGTCAGCGCCGCTTCGGAGAGACCCAGCTCGCGGCCGACGGCGCGGCTGAGCCGGGCGACCCTGCGGGCGTGGCCGTGCGGGGTGTAGCCCGCGATCTCGGTGGCGCGGGCCAGCGAGGTGATGGTCTGGCGGTAGGTGGCGCGGACCAGGGCGTGGCGGCGCAGCGAGAGCTGGGTCAGCAGCAGGGGTACGGAGAGGACGGGGAGCGCCCACAGCCCGGCGACGGCGACCCCGAGGGCCATCACGGCACCGGTGGCGCAGACCGCCGAGCCGATCCCCGCGAGGGCACGCAGCTCGTCGCCGAGCAGCGGCCCGATGGGCACTCCCCCGCGCGGTCCCGGCGAGGCGACCGGTCCCGCGGTGGGGCAGCGGGTGCGCGCGTGGGCCATCGCCGCGGCGAGGACGGCGTCGCAGAGGGCGGTGAGGCCGAGCAGGAGCAGCAGCACGACGGCGTACGCAGGGCCGCGCACCGCCCGGGCCGCCGTCCCCCCGGCGCCGCAGAGCGGCTGGAAGCAGGCGGCGGCGAAGGCGACCGTGAGCACCCGGCGGGCCATCTGGTCCGCGGTGGGCCCGCGGCCGCGCGCGATGTGCGGTGCGGTGCCCGCGAGCGCGCCCGCCACCACGATCGCGACGACCTGGGGGGCTCCGTGGACGGTGGGGTGACCGCCGTTCCGGCCGAGCAGGGCGTAGGCGAGGGCTGCGGCGGCGCCGAGCGGGGCGGGTTCGCGCTCGCTTCCGGGGCCGGTGCGGCGGGTGAGTTCGCCCGCCGCGACGAGTATCCCGAAGGCGAGCGCGGTGTCCGCGTCGCCGACGCCGCGCCAGAGGGTCCAGCCGAGACCGGCGACGGCGGCCAGCGCCGCGGCGCCGTGGACCAGCCGTACGGCCCGGGGGGCGCGGGCGCTCACGCGGGGCGCTCCTGACCGGCGGAATGCTCCTGACCGGCGGGCGGGCCGGGGGCCACCGCGCCGGTCCTGGCGGGCGGTACGGGCCGCTGCGGGCAGTCGTCCGGTTCGTCGGCGGTGACGGCGGGGCGCCAGCCGTGCCGGGCGAGCGCCCGTACGAACGCCTGGACCATCCGCGGGTCGAACTGCGTACCCGCGCACCGCAGCAGCTCCCGCAGGGCGGCGTCGACGGGTCTGGCCCTGCGGTAGGAGCGGGTGGAGGTCATGGCGTCGAAGGCGTCGGCGACGGCGACGACCCGGGCGAACTCGGGGATCTGCTGCCCGGAGAGCCCGTACGGGTAGCCGGACCCGTCCAGCCGTTCGTGGTGGTGCAGGATGGCGGCCCTGGCCTCGCCGAGGAAGCCGATACCGCGGACCATCTCGTGTCCGTACTCGGGGTGCAGTTCGATGACCCGGCGCTCGTCCGGCGTGAGCGGTCCGTCCTTCCTGAGCAGCCGCGTGGGCACCCCGAGCTTCCCCACGTCGTGCAGGATCCCGGCGAAGCGCAGCGCCTCAAGACGGTCGCCCGCCATGCCCAGCTCCCCGGCGATCATCGCGGACGCCTGGCCGACGCGTTCGCTGTGGCCGCGGGTGTACTGGTCCTTGATGTCGACGGCCTGGACCAGGGCCCGGATCGTCGCCCGGTGGGCGGCGCGCTCACGGTCGTACTGCGCGAAGACCCAGCTGGAGATGTACATCGGCAGCAGGACGAAGAGGGCGGCCGGCGGGCCGAAGGGGCTGCGCCACAGGACCGCCATCATGAGCCCGGCGAGACCGTGCACGGTGTACGGGGCGAGCGGGCGCAGCAGCGCGGCGCGTGCGGTGCGGGCGGGCAGCCGCTCGGCGGTGGCCCGCACGGCGCCGTCCAGGGCGGTCAGGGCCAGGCAGAGGACGAGGGCGGCGGTGAGCGCGGGCAGCAGGGCGTACGGGAGCGCGTACGGGAGGTCCGGGGCGCCGGGCAGCCCGCCGATGAGCGCCGGCACCTCGGCGGCGGCCCGCACGGCGAGCGCCAGCTGCGCCGCGTGCCACACCCGCCGGACCCCGTACGGCGGGTGTTCGACGGCGCCGAGCAGCGCCCCGGGCACCGCGGCGAGCGCGGCGGCTGCGGGCGGCAGCAGCAGGGCCGCGGCGAGGGGTACGGCGAAGAACGACCCGCTCCCCGGCGACCGGCGGGCGAGCAGCTCGCACCCCGCGTACACCGCGGCGAGCAGGGCCACCGCCGTCCAGGGGGTGCCCGGGCCGGTGACGGCGGGCCACACGCACCAGAGGGCGCCCAGGACCGCGCACAGGACGCAGCCACGCGCCGTGGGCGGCAGTGCCCGCATGGCGGCCTCCTCCGGGATCCGTCGGGATCCGTACGGCTTCCGCGTCCGTACAGGGTGGGGAGACTAGGCGCGGGCGGGCCGCCGGGGGGCCGCATCGGCGGATCAGCAGCCCATCGGGTGACAGCCGGGGACGAAACCGGGGCGACGGCGGACCTGAGGGCGACGGACCGACCGGGGCCCGCATACGGCAACGGGGCCGCGGCGATTGCGCCGCGGCCCCGTGGGGGTGCCGTGAGGTGTGAGGGGCCGGGAGCGTGACGTCCCGGCGGCGGGTCACTCCTGGGCTGCCGCCGACCGGTCGGTGACGGTGATGTCCTGGTCGGGCACGGCCTGTCCGGAGCGGATCAGATCGATACGTCCCATGACCTTGGACCGGAGGTCCGCCGGTACGTCGTCACTGCCGCAGCAGCGCTTCACCAGCTTCTTGACCGCCTGCTCAAGGCCGTACTTCTCCAGGCACGGGGAGCACTCCTCGAAGTGCACCTCGAACTTGGTGCAGTCGTTGTCCGGCATCTCGTGGTCGAGGAACTCGTAGAGATGGTCCAGGACCTCGGAGCAGTCCGTTTCGTGCGGCTCTCCGCAGCTCATGAGCCCGAACCTTTCGCTTCGTTCGACTCTCCGGCGCCCGCGGGGACCAGCCCGCGGTCGCGTGCGTAGTCCTCCAGCATGCCGCGCAGCTGACGGCGGCCCCGGTGCAGCCGGGACATGACCGTCCCGATGGGTGTCCCCATGATGTCTGCGATCTCCTTGTACGCAAAGCCCTCGACATCGGCGAGATACACCGCGATGCGGAACTCCTCGGGGATCGCCTGGAGCGCCGACTTCACATCCGAGTCGGGCAGGTGGTCGAGCGCCTGCGACTCCGCGGAGCGCAGACCGGTCGACATGTGCGACTCGGCGCGGGCGAGCTGCCAGTCCTCGATCTCCTCGGCAGCGCTGCGCTGGGGCTCGCGCTGCTTCTTGCGGTACGAGTTGATAAACGTGTTCGTGAGGATGCGGTACATCCACGCCTTGAGGTTGGTCCCCTCACGGAACTGGTGGAACGAGCCGTACGCCTTCGCATACGTCTCCTGCACCAGGTCCTCGGCATCGGCCGGATTGCGCGTCATGCGCAGCGCGGCCGAGTACATCTGGTCGAGGAAGCCGAGGGCATCCCGTTCGAAGCGCGCGTTGCGCTCCGCGGCCGTCTCTTCCGCATGGCCGTCTTCGGTCCCTGTGTCGGTCCCAGTGACCGGACCCACCTCCTCCAACGCCGTGGCGGATCCGAATGCGGACCCACTCGAATCGGAGGATAGACGACGATCCGGTCCGCCCGCCGCCCGGGAAGAACCGCTCCGGTCTGCCGAAAGCACGGTCCACTCCAGATCAGCGGTGTGCGGGCGGCGCGGGCAGATGGTCGAACCCATGCGACGGACTCCCTCTCCACGAACAAGCTTCTGTGTACCGGTGTCCAGCACCGGTGTTCCCCACAACAGCGCTCGGTGACTCAGCATTCCCGCAGCCGCACGGCCCATCCGCCGACGGCGTCCGTGATGGTCCGCAGCGCCTGTTCCTGGCCGGTCTCGGCCCGCTTCGGTACGGCGAACCCGTGGTCGGCGTCCGCCACCTCCACCAGCTCGAAGTCCCCCGCGGGGAACCCGGCTGCGCCGGGGAACTCGGCCGGTCTGCCGAACGGGTCACGCGCCCCCTGTACGACCAGGGTGCTGACCCCGGTCCCGGTCAGCTCTTTCTGCCGGGACTTCTCCGGCTTCCCCGGCGGGTGCAGCGGAAAGCTCAGCGCCAGGACGCCGCGGGCGCCCAGCTCCGCGGCGGTCCGGCAGGCCACCCGGGCCCCGGCGCTGCGTCCGCCCGCGACCACCGGCAGTCCCGTTCTGCACAGTGCGGGCCAGACGGCGCGCCATCCGGTGTCCAGGGTCTTCGGCGCGGGGGCGACCTTCCGGCCCGCCACCCGCCAGGGCTGCTCGACCAGCGCGACGCCCACCCCGAGCGGCGGCAGCGCGGCGGCCAGCGCCTGGAGGTCGCGTGCCTCGATACCGCCACCGGCGCCATGGCCGAGTGCGATCACGAGATGGGGGCGGGCGGCGGGATGCCAGGTGATGCGGGCTTCACCGGCGGGGGTGTCGACACTCTCCACGATCATGCTCTGAGTCACATCAGAAGAGTGTGCCCTCCTCGGGGCCCTCCAGTGCGGTCAGCAGCTCCGGGCCGTTGTTGCGAACATTGCTGACCGCCGTAGCCACCGGGTACGCACGGACCAGTCCGGCCGGCGGCGGACCGAGCAGCGGGGCCAGCCGCTCCGGGTCGGTGTGCGCCGGGTCCAGCCAGTCGTCCCAGCGGTCCGGGGTGAGGATCAGCGGCATCCGGGGGTGTATCGCGGCCAGCGACCGCGGGGGCCCGGCCCCGTCCCCCGCCGGCCGCGCAGGGCCGTCCGCCGTCCGCCGCGCCCGGCCCTGGGCCTGCCCCGCGTCCTGTCCGGCGAGCGGGGTGGTCTCCGCCTCGGTGGTGAGGATGGCACACGTCGCCCACCAGGCCTGCGGATGGTCGCCGGGCAGCGCCGGATCGCGCCAGAACTCGTACAGCCCGGCGAAGGCCATCACCGATCCGTCGGCCGGGGTCACGAAGTAGGGCTGCTTCCGTGTCCGCTTCTTCTTGCCCTCGACCTCAAGACGCCGCTCGTCCTGCTCGGTCATCCACTCGTAGTAGCCGTCGGCGGGGACGAGGCAGCGGCGCGCGGCGAAGGCCCTGCGGAACGACGGCTTCTCCTGGACCGTCTCGGCCCGCGCGTTGATCATGCGGGCGGCGCCTTCGGGCGACTTCGCCCAGGACGGCACGAGTCCCCACTTCAGATTCCGCAGCTGACGAACCGGACGCCGTGACGCCGCGTCTTTCAGTGGACGCTCCAGGACGACCTGGACCGTCTTCGTCGGTGCCACGTTCCAGTCGGGGGCCACCGGCTCCGCGGGGTCCCCCTTCTCCACCCCGAAGACCTCTGCGAGATCCTCGGGTCCACGACTCGCTGCAAACCGTCCGCACATATTTGCCAGACTGCCACGACCGCCGATCCCCGAGGAGCCCCTTCCCGCCATGGACCGCGTCTTCGCCTCCCAGCCCGACCCCGACCAGTGGCTGGTGATCGTCACCGGCGTCGTCGCACTGCTCGCGGTCCTGCCGCACCGCATATGGAGGCTCACCCGTAACGCAGTGACCATCGCCCACGAGGGCGGCCACGGGCTGACGGCCCTGCTCACCGGGCGCCGTCTGGACGGCATCAGGCTGCACTCCGACACCAGCGGCCTCACCGTAAGCCGCGGCAAACCGTCCGGCCTCGGCATGATTCTCACCGCGGGCGCCGGATACACCGCCCCGCCGCTGCTGGGGCTCGGCGGCGCCTGGCTGCTCGCCGCCGACCACATCACTCTCTTCCTCTGGGCCGCCTGCCTTCTCCTCCTCGCGATGCTCGTGATGATCCGCAACGCGTACGGGGCACTCACCGTGATCGTCACGGGCGCCGCGTTCGTCCTGATCTCCTGGCTCACCAGCGCCGAGGTGCAGGCGGCCTTCGCGTACACGGCTGTCTGGTTCCTGCTCATCGGCGGGGTGCGCCCGGCCTTCGAGCTCCAGCGCAAGCGGGTGCGCGGCCGGGCCGGCGATTCGGACGCCGACCAGCTCGGCCGGCTCACCCATCTCCCGCCGATGGTGTGGCTGCTGCTCTTCCACGTCGTCTCGCTCTGCTCGCTCATCGGCGGCGGGCGCTGGCTGCTCGGTCTGTGACACCGGGGCCGCCTGGTCCGTGAGACGTGCGGCACCCCGGGCCCCGGCCATCAGTAAAATGAGGGCCATGACCGAAAGTTCCGTGCACACCGCTCACTGGCCCGCCCCGTACGCGCCGGGAGCCGTCGAAGCGACGGTGACCGTGCCCGGATCGAAGTCGGTCACCAACCGCGGTCTGGTCCTGGCCGCCCTGGCAGCGGAACCGGGCTGGCTGCGCCGCCCGCTGCGCTCACGCGACACACTCCTGATGGCCGACGCGCTGCGGGCGCTCGGCGTCCGTATCGAGGAGACCGTCTCGTCCAGTTCCGCCGCGGTCGGGGCGACCGCCGACAGCGGCGAGGCCTGGCGGGTGATCCCCGCGGGGCTGCACGGCCCGGCCACCATCGACGTCGGCAACGCCGGTACGGTCATGCGCTTCCTGCCGCCGGTCGCCGCGCTCGCCGACGGCCCGGTCCGCTTCGACGGGGACCCCCGGTCGTACGAACGCCCCCTGCGCGGCGTCGTCGACGCGCTCCGCACCCTCGGCACCCGGATCGACGACGACGGGCGCGGGGCGCTCCCGCTGACGGTGCATGGCAGCGGGGCGCTCGACGGGGGCCGGGTCGAGGTCGACGCGTCGTCCTCGTCCCAGTTCATCTCGGCGCTGCTGCTCTCCGCGCCGCGCTTCAACCAGGGCGTCGAGGTGCGGCACACCGGTGCCACCCTGCCGTCGCTGCCGCACATCCGGATGACCGTGGACATGCTGCGCGGGGTCGGCGCCCAGGTGGACGAGCCGGAGACGGGCGGCGAGCCGAATGTCTGGCGGGTCTCGCCCAGCGCCCTGCTCGGCCGGGACCTGACCGTCGAGCCCGACCTCTCCAACGCCCAGCCGTTCCTGGCGGCCGCCCTGGTCACCGGCGGCCGGGTCACCATCCCCGACTGGCCCGCGCGGACCACCCAGCCGGGGGACGCGCTGCGGGAGATCTTCACCACGATGGGCGGCGGCTGCGAGCTGACCGAGCGCGGCCTGGAGTTCACCGGGTCCGGCCGGATCCACGGTATCGACGTGGATCTGAGCGAGGTCGGCGAGCTGACCCCGGGGATCGCCGCCGTCGCGGCCCTCGCGGACTCGCCGTCCACGCTGCGCGGTGTGGCCCATCTGCGGCTGCACGAGACCGACCGGCTGGCCGCGCTGACGGCGGAGATCAACGGACTCGGCGGCGAGGTGAGCGAGACCGCCGACGGCCTCCGTATCCGTCCCCGCCCCCTGCACGGCGGTGTCTTCCACACGTACGACGACCACCGGATGGCCACGGCAGGTGCGGTCATCGGGCTCGCCGTCGACGGCGTACAGATCGAGAATGTGGCGACAACCGCCAAAACCCTCCCCGATTTCACTGAGATGTGGACCGAAATGCTCAAGGTCTGACGCGATGCGCCGATACGGCAAGAACCCTGACGAGGACGACATCCGCGTCCGCCCCAATCCCAAGGGCAACCGCCCCCGTACGAACATCCGGCCCAAGCACGAGGAGGCCGCCGAGGGCATGGTCCTCACGGTCGACCGGGGACGGCTCACCTGTCTGGTCGACGGGCGTGCGGTGACCGCGATGAAAGCCCGTGAGCTGGGCCGCAAGGCGGCTGTCGTGGGCGACCGGGTCATGATCGTCGGGGATCTCTCCGGCGCCAAGGACACGCTGGCGCGCATCGTGCGTATCCAGCCGCGTACGTCGGTACTGCGCCGCACGGCCGACGACGACGACCCGTTCGAGCGGGTGGTCGTCGCCAACGCGGACCAGCTGGCGATCGTCACCGCCCTGGCCGACCCGGAACCGCGCCCCCGCATGATCGACCGCTGTCTGGTGGCCGCGTACGACGGCGGGCTCTCCCCGCTGCTCGTCCTCACCAAGTGCGACCTCGCATCGCCGGAGCCGCTGCTCGCCTCCTACGGGGCGCTCGACATCCCGTACGTGGTGACCAGCCGCGAGGAGCTGGCGAAGGGCGAGGCGGCCGACCGGGTCAGGGACTTTCTCAACGACAAGGTCACCGCGTTCGTCGGGCACTCGGGCGTCGGCAAGACCACCCTGGTCAACGCGCTGGTGCCGGAGGACCGGCGGCGCAGCACCGGCCATGTCAACGCGGTCACCGGCCGCGGCCGGCACACCACGACATCGGCCCTGGCGCTCCCTCTGCCGGACGACCGCGGCTGGGTCGTCGACACCCCGGGGGTGCGCTCGTTCGGGCTGCACCATGTGGACCCGTCCCGGGTGATCCTCGCCTTCCCCGATCTGGTGCCGGGCACGGAGGAGTGCCCGCGCGGGTGCAGCCACGACGAGCCGGAGTGCGCCCTGGACGCCTGGGTGGCCGGGGGGCACGCCGACCCCGCGCGGCTGGACTCGCTGCGCCGGCTGCTGGCGACCCGGGAGCGGCGCGAGGGCGACTGATCCACCGGTTCGCCGCCCGGCCCACCTGGCTGAATGCATAATCGCTCCCAGTGCGGCCGCGCGGGCCGCGCACGACGATGGAGCGGTTCCCGGTGGCGGAGCGGTCCCGGACGACGGAGCAGTCACCTATGAGGAGGCCCTGAATGGCGTGGCTGCTGGTCGTGGTCGCGGGACTTCTGGAGACCGGCTTCGCCGTGTGTCTCAAGCTCTCGCACGGATTCACCCGGCTCTGGCCGACGATCGCCTTCGCCGCGTTCGCGCTGGGCAGCTTCGGGCTGCTGACGCTCTCGCTGCGGAAGCTGGACGTCGGGCCCGCCTACGCCGTGTGGACGGGCATCGGCGCGGCGGGCACCGCGATCTACGGGATGGTCTTCCTCGGCGACATCGTCTCCACGCTCAAGCTCGTCTCGATCGCGTTCGTGATCGTGGGCGTGATCGGGCTCCAGATCTCCGGGTCTGCGCACTGACCGGCCCGGTGCACTGAATCTCCGGCTCGGCACACCGACCGGTCCTGCCCACCGACCGCACCGGAGCCGCGGCGGGCCGGACCCCCGGGCCCCCCGCTCACACCACCTCGCGTACCGCCGGGAAGTGACAGGCCGCCACATGGTCGGCCGCGTGCTCACGGTCCTGCGGCACCTCGTTCTCGCAGCGGGTCCGCTCCTCCGCGCCGAGCCGCGCGAAGACGGGGCAGCGGGCCCGGAAGCGGCAGCCCTCGTAGCGGTGGGTGGGGCTGGGCGGGTCGCCGGGCAGCAGGATCCTGGTCCGCTGCCGCTCGCGTTCGCGCACCGGGTCGGGCAGCGGCACGGCGGAGAGCAGCGCCTGCGTGTACGGGTGCCGGGGCCGCTCGAAGACCTCGTCGACCGTCCCGGACTCGACGGTACGCCCCAGGTAGACGACGCTCACCCGGTCCGCGATGTGCCGTACCACCGACAGGTCGTGCGAGACGAAGAGATAGGCGAGCCCCAGCTCCGACTTGAGCCGTTTCAGCAGGTTGAGGACGCCGGCCTGGACCGACACGTCGAGCGCCGACACCGGTTCGTCGAGTACCAGCAGCCGGGGCCCGACGGACAGGGCGCGGGCGATGCCGACGCGCTGGCGCTGGCCGCCGGAGAACTCGTGCGGGAAGCGGACGGCGTGCGCCGGGTCCAGGCCCACCTGTTCGAGCAGCCCGGGGACACGGCCGGCCGCCGTCCTGCGGTCGGCGCCCTGGGCGCGCAGCGGTTCGGCGACGATGTCCCCGACCGTCATCCGGGGGTCGAGGCTGGCCATCGGGTCCTGGAAGACGATCTGCACCTGTCCGCGCAGCGCTTGGCGGGCGGCGCGGTCGAGCCGGTCGAGCGGCTGCCCGAAGAGTTCGATCTCGCCGCCCTCGGGGCGGGCCAGGCTGAGCAGTTCGAAGAGCGTGGTCGACTTCCCCGAGCCGGACTCACCGACGAGCGCGAGGGTCTCGCCGCGGCGGATCCGCAGATCGACCCCGTCGACGGCGTGCACGGTACCGACCCGCCGCTTGAAGGCGCTCCCCTTCAGCACGGGGAACGTCCTGACCAGCCCGCGCACGCTCAGCACGGTCTCGGCGGCGGTCCCGGCCGCGGTTCCTGTCCCTGTGCCTGCCCCTGCGGCCGGTGGTTCCTCATCGGCCGGAACCGCCTCCGGATCCGGATCCCGGGGCGGGACGGCCGGCACCGGGAACACATCGAGCGGCCCCAGCCGCTTCCCGGCGATCTCGTCGGCGCGTACGCACGCCACCGCGTGGCCGTCCACGGTCCGCAGCTGCGGCTCCTCCGTCAGACAGGACTCCCCGGCCAGCGGGCAGCGCGGCGCGAACGGGCAGCCGGGTCCGGTGCTCCCCGCCATGGGCGGCGACCCGGGGATCGGCACCAGCACCTCGCCGGCGGTGTCCAGCCGGGGCACCGCGCCGATCAGGCCCAGCGTGTACGGCATCCGGGGCCGCGCGAAGAGCTCTTCGGCGGGCGCGGACTCCACGATCCGCCCCGCGTACATCACCGCCACCCGGTCCGCCGCGCCCGCGATCACCCCGAGGTCATGGCTGACCAGCACCAGCGCCGCCCCGGTCTCACGCTGCGCGGTGCGCAGCACATCGAGCACCTGGGCCTGGATGGTGACGTCGAGGGCCGTTGTCGGCTCGTCGGCGAGGATCACGTCCGGGTCGTTCGCCATCGCCATGGCGATCATGGCGCGCTGGCGCATTCCGCCGGAGAACTCGTGCGGATACGACTGCGCCCTGAGCGCGGGCTCCGGGATGCCGACGAGGTCGAGCAGTTCCACGGCACGCGCCCTGGCCGCCTCACGCGGAACGTCCTGGTGAGCCCGGACCGCCTCGGCGATCTGGTCGCCGATCCGGTAGACAGGGGTGAAGGCGGAGAGCGGGTCCTGGAAGACCATGCCGATCCGGCTGCCGCGCACCGCGGACAGCTCGCGGTCGGACGCGCCGACGAGTTCGGTGCCGTCGAGCCGTACCGATCCCCGTACGGCCGCGTTCCCGGGCAGCAGCCCGATGGCGGCGAGCGCGGTCGCGGACTTCCCCGACCCCGACTCCCCCACCAGGCCGAGCACTTCGCCGCGGCGGAGCGAGAAGCTCACCCCGCGGACGGCGGGTGCGCCGTCGAAGTCGACCTCAAGGCCGCTCACTTCCAGCACCGGGGCCCCGGTCGCCGCGCTGTCGCGTACCGAGGTGTCGGATACCGAGGTCATCGCCCTGCCCCCTTGCGGCCGCGGCGCCGGCGCGAGGTCGGGTCCAGCGCATCGCGCAGCCCGTCGCCCACCAGATTCACCGCGAGTACGAAAATGATCAGAAGCCCCGCTGCGAAGAAGAACATCCAGGGGTAGGTCACGGCCGCCGCCGTCGATGAGGCGATGAGCGTGCCCAGCGAGACATCGGGCGACTGGACGCCGAACCCGAAGTACGAGAGCGCCGTCTCGCTCATCACCGCGCCACCGACCGCGATGGTCGCGTCGATGATGAGGAAGGAGGCGATGTTGGGGACCACATGGCGCCAGATGATCCGGAAGGGGCCGACGCCCATGTACTGCGCCGCGCGGACGAATTCGCGCTCCTTCAGCGACAGCGTCATCGACCTGACCACCCGTGCGGTGATCATCCAGCCGAAGACGGCGAGCAGCCCGACGAAGGCGAACCAGCCGCCGCCCTGCAGCCGCGGCGAGATGATCGCGATGATCAGGAAGGACGGGAAGATCAGCAGCAGATCGACGAAGAACATCAGGATCCGGTCGGTCCAGCCGCCGAAGTACCCGGCGCAGGCCCCGGTCAGCGAGGCAAGCACGGTGGAGAAGAGCGCCACCAGCAGGCCGATCAGCAGGGACTTCTGGAGCCCCCGGATGGTCTGCGCGAAGACGTCCTGCCCGATGCGGTTGGTGCCCCACCAGTGCCGGGCGCTCGGGGCCTCCCGCAGTGCGGTGTAGTCGATATGGCTGTAGTCCCAGCGGCTGATCAGCGGGCCGGCAAAGGCCAGCACGAAGAGCAGCAGCAGGATGACGGCCCCGGTGAGCGCGCCCGTGTTGTGTACGAAGCGGCGCAGCACCACCCCGGCGCGCCCGGCGGGACGTATCGGCTCCGCACCCTGGCCGGCCGCGTCGGCGGCGGCGGTCTCGATGACAGCGGTCATGGTGTCCGTACTCCTCAGGCGTTCCGGATACGCGGGTCGAGCGCGGCGTGCAGGACGTCCGCGAGAAAGCCGGAGAGCAGCACCAGCACCGCGGCGAACACATTGACGGCGACGACCGAGTTGACGTCGTTCCTGCCGATGGAGGAGACGAACCACTCCCCCATTCCGTGCCAGCCGAAGATCGTCTCGGTGAAGGTGGCACCGGTGAACAGCGCCAGGAAGCCGTAGCTGAAGTACGTCGACATGGGGATCAGTGCGGTGCGCAGCCCGTGCTTGACCAGTGCGGTGCGCCGGGTGAGGCCCTTGGCCTGGGCGGTGCGCAGATAGTCCGAGCCGAGCACGTCGAGCATCGTGGAGCGCTGGTAGCGGCTGTAGCTGGCGATGGTGCCGAGCGCGATGGAGACGGTCGGCAGCAGCAGGTGCACCGACCGGTCCTTGAGCACGGCCAGGAAGCCGGAGTCCAGGCCGGGGGTCTTCTCGCCGGTGAAGACGATGACGTCGGTGCCGGTCTTCTGGTTGAACCAGATGGCTCCGATCTTCAGCAGCACCGCGAGCAGGAACACCGGGGTGGAGAGCAGGACGAAGGAGATCAGGGTCACCGCACGGTCCGAGAACCGGTACTGGCGTACGGCGGTCCAGGCGCCGGCGAGCACCCCGATGACCGTGCCGAGGATGCTGCCGAGGAGCAGCAGCCGCAGGCTGACGCCGATCCGGCGGCCGAACTCCGCGTCCACGGAGGTCCCGTCGATGGTCTGTCCGAGATCGCCGTGCAGGGCGTGTCCGGCCCAGCTCCCGAAGCGGCTGAGGAGCGGGGTGTGGTCGTTGACGCCGAGCGCGGTGAGGTGGTGGTCGACGGAGCTGGGCGAGAGGGGCGGCTGGCGGCCCTCGTAGTACGCGCGCGGATCCAGCGCGAGCGAGGCCAGCAGGTACGACAGACAGATGGCGACAAGCAACAGGACGGCGTAGTAGCCGAGTCGCTTGGCCAGGAAGGCGGCCACGGGTGTTGGTCCTCCGCTGGGGTTCGGTCGCTGGGGATCGTGGTGGGATCACGGCCGCGGCAGGCCCCATCGGTGCCTTTGTCCGGTGCTGATCGGTTATTGATCGTCCGGTGCTGTACGTCGGGTGCTTTTCGTCGGCTTGTTGATACAGCTTGACCAATGTTTGTTGCGCGCATGCAAAGAATGCATAACAGCATCGCCGTTGCTCTCCCGCTGGGCTATGAGGCCGACTTACCGTCTCGGTGACCTGTGGCCTCGATCAGGCCGCCTTGAACCGGAGGAAGAACACCGATGCGCAGAACCACCGTTGTCGCCATCGCCGCAGCACTGTCGGCCACTCTGGCGGTGGCGGGCTGCAGCTCTTCCGACGACGGCGGGGACTCGGCCAAGAAGCAGGCCGCTCCCCAGGTGGACGGCCAGAGCGTCAACGCGCATCCGCTGAGCGACCTGAAGCAGGGCGGCTCGCTGCGGTTCGGGATCGACCAGTGGATCACGCAGTACAACGTCAACCAGGTCGACGGCCAGCAGGGCGACGGCGCGGACCTCGACGGAGCGATCCTGCCCGACCTCTTCGACGCCGACGCCAAGGGCATCGGCCACCCCAACCCGAACTTCCTGGTCTCGGCGAAGGTCACCTCCACCAGCCCGCAGGTGGTGACCTATCAGCTGAACCCGAAGGCGAAGTGGTCCGACGGGAAGCCGCTGAGCTGGAAGGACTTCCACGCCCAGTGGAAGGCGCTGAACGGCACCGACAAGGCGTACGAGGCGGCCGACACCACCGGCTACAGCCAGATATCCAAGGTGGAGCAGGGCGCCGACGCCCACGGAGTGAAGATCACCTTCTCCACTCCGTACGCCGACTGGCAGCGCCTCTTCGACCCGCTGTACCCGGCCGCGTACATCGACACCCCGGAGAAGTTCAACAAGGGCTGGACGCAGAAGGCCCCGGTTACCAGCGCCGCGTTCAAGGTCGGCTCGTACGACAGGACCGGGCAGACGGTCACCCTGGTCCCGGACCCCAAGTGGTGGGGGAACAAGCCGAAGCTCGCCTCGATCGTCTACCGCGTCCTCGACATGACCGCCCAGACGGAGGCCTACCTCAACAAGGAGGTGGACGAGACGACCGCGCTGCTGCCCGAGGACTACAAGCGGCTGGTCAAGGAACCGGACACCGCCATCAGGCGCGGGGCGCGCTGGGACGAGGTGCACATCACGCTGAACGGCGGGCGCGGTCCCCTGAAGGACGTGAAGGTACGCAACGCCCTCCAGGCGGCGACCGACCGCAAGGGCATCAACGCCAGCTTCGCGAAGGACCTCTCCTTCGAACTCAAGCCGCTGGACAACCACTTCTTCATGCCCAACCAGCAGGGCTACCAGGACAACACCAGCGCGTTCGACAAGTTCGACCCCGAGAAGGCGAAGAAGCTGCTCGACGAGGCGGGCTGGAAGAGCGCGGGTGAGGGCAAGCCGCGCACCAAGGACGGCAAGAAGCTCACCCTCGACTACGTCCTGAGCGCGGGCGGCAATTCCGCCTCGACGGACCAGGCCGAACTGGTGCAGCAGATGTACGCCGCGGTGGGCGTGCGGGTCGAGATCAAGAAGGTGCCCGCCAACGACTACTTCAACAAGTTCGTGAACACCGGCAACTTCGACCTCGCCAGCTTCCGCAATGTGGACGAGGCCTACACCAGCAAGCTCTACCCGGTCTACCAGCAGCCGAAGGGCAAGAACCTCTTCCAGAACTTCGGCTCGGTCGGCTCCCCGAAGATCGACGCGCTGATGAAGAAGGCCGGTGAGGCCACCGACCACGCGCAGTCCGTCAAGCTCTACAACGAGGCCGACGTGGAGATCTGGAAGCTCGGCCACTCGATCGAGCTGTACCAGCGCCCGCAGATCCTGGCGGTCCGCAAGGGGCTCGCCAACTACGGTGCGACGGGCCTCGCGGACACCGACTACAGCAAGGTCGGCTGGCTCAAGAAGTAGCCGACCGCACCCGGGACCTTCCGCCCGCGGCCCTCACGCCGCCCGCACCACCGCCTCGCGCACCAGGTGATCAACTGTCAGGTCACCTGGTGCGACGAGGTGCGAGAGCGCGAGGCGTACGGCCACCTCGCAGCGGTACACCAGATCGGCCGCCTCATCCGCCAGGTGACCGGCGGTCAGTGCGAGGGCCGCCCGGTGCCGTACCGCCGCGATCAGCTCGCCCGGCGCGGGCGGCCCCCCGGCCGCACAGCGCTGCGAAGGGGCGTACGGCCCGCCGGTCCGGGGCGCGGGACCGGGCGCGGGCAGCGGCCCCGCCCAGCAACCGGTCAGCAGCGCCCGGAGCAGCGGATGCGCACGCGCGGCGGTGACCGTCCACACGGCGACGGCCACCATCCGCTCCCGCTCCGTGGCCGGTCCCGACAGCGCGCGGTCCACGCCCCGGAGGTAGCGGTCGGCCTCGCGCCGCACCAGGGCGCGGGCAAGACCGTCCTTGGAGCCGAACTCGTTGTAGAGGGTCTGCCGGGAGAACCCCGCGGCGGCCGCCACATCGACCATGCGGACAGCGGACCAGTCGCGGACGGTGAGGGCCGCGAGGGCGGAGTCGAGCAGGGATTCGCGCGCTGCGGGCATCGTCGCCTCCTGGGCCGTACGCCTCTGCGCTCAGGGTTGACGGGGGCCGCTGGAGTGTCAATAGTCCGCGCGGCAGCACGCCCGGCAGGGCCCTGTGGCCCGATCGGGGGCCCGGTGGATACTGTGACGACCATGCCCGACTACCACGATGATCTGCGCCTCGCCCATGTCCTCGCGGACGCCGCCGACGCGGCGACCATGGACCGGTTCAAGGCCCTCGACCTGAAGGTCGAGACGAAGCCGGACATGACCCCCGTGACGGAGGCCGACAAGGGCGCCGAGGAGCTGATCCGCGGACAGCTCCAGCGTGCCAGGCCGCGTGACGCGATCCTCGGCGAGGAGTACGGCCTGTCGGGCACGGGCGCCCGCCGGTGGATCATCGACCCGATCGACGGCACCAAGAACTACGTACGCGGCGTCCCGGTCTGGGCCACGCTGATCTCCCTGGCCGTGGCGGGCGACGACGGCCACGAGCCGGTGGTCGGTGTGGTCTCCGCACCCGCGCTCGGCCGCCGCTGGTGGGCGGCGAAGGGCGGCGGCGCGTACACCGGGCGCAGTCTGACCTCGGCCACCCGGCTGCGTGTCTCGCAGGTCTCCAAGGTCGCGGACGCCTCGTTCGCGTACGCCTCGCTCGGCGGCTGGGAGGCGCAGGGCCGGCTCGACGGCTTCCTGGACCTGACCCGGGACTGCTGGCGCACCCGGGGGTACGGGGACTTCTGGCCGTACATGATGGTCGCCGAGGGTTCGGTGGACATGTGCGCCGAGCCGGAGCTGTCGCTCTGGGACATGGCGGCCACCGCCATCGTCGTCCAGGAGGCGGGCGGCGAGTTCACCAGCCTGGACGGGGTGCGCGGCGTCGAGGGCGGCAACGCGGCCGCCTCCAACGGCCTGCTCCACCAGGACCTGCTCGGCTATCTCAACCAGCGTTACTGAACGCCGCCGCCGAACACCGAACTGCCGCCCAGGACTTCACCCTCCCGGAACCTTGCCGGGTCCACGCCGGTGGTGCGACTCTGAGAGCCCTGCTTGTGAATGTGTGAATTCACGCGCATGCTGGAACTCCCAGGAGGTGGCACCCGCCATGTTCGTCAGCGACGCCATGAGCACGGTGGTCCTCACCATCGGCCCCGCCCACACACTCCGCCAGTCCGCAGCCCTGATGTCCGCCCGCCGTATCGGTGCGGCTGTCGTGCTCGACCCCGACACCTGCGGAGTCGGCATTCTCACCGAGCGCGACATCCTCAACGCCGTAGGCAGCGGCCTGGACCCCGACCGGGAGCCCGCGGGCGCCCACACCACCATGGATGTGGTCTTCGCCGCGCCCTCCTGGACCCTGGAGGAAGCGGCCGAGGCGATGTCGAACGGCGGCTTCCGCCATCTGATCGTGCTCGACGGCGCGGGACCGGTCGGCGTCGTGTCGGTGCGTGACATCATCCGCTGCTGGGCGCCGGACAGGCGTGACTCCCCGGCACTGGTCTCCTCCTGAGGCGGCTCCCGACCCGGCTCCTGATCCGACGACACGGCTCCTGACCCGGCCGGGCGGACAGCCCGCAGGGCCGGACCCCCGCGGGGATCCGGCCCTGCTCATGGGGGCTTGCCGTGCGGCCCCGGGTGGTTCAGGCGCGCAGGGCCCGGACCGCGGCTTCCAGCCGCTTGCCGAAGTCACCGTCGGCCCGGCGGAAGTTGTCCACCGCGCGCTCGGCGATGTCGTCGCGCGAGACCTCCGAGATGAAGCCGGCCAGGTTGTCGATGAGCCTGCTCTTCTCGTCCTCGGTCATCTGCCGGTAGAGGTTCCCGGGCTGCACGAAGTCGCCGTCCTCGGCGTGGCTGGGCGCCGGGTGGTTGCCCGTGGCGCCGCTGACCTGCGTGGAGTTCCAGAGCGGCCGGTCCGTCTGGAAGGGGCCGCCGAAGCTGTTCGGCTCGTAGTTCTTGGCGCCCTTGTGACGGCCGTCGTACAGCACGCCGTCCCGGTAGTTGGTGCGCGCCTCCACGGCGTGCGGGCGGTTGACCGGCAGGTGGTCGGCGTTGATGCCGACGCGGTAGCGGTGCGCGTCGCCGTACGCGAAGAGACGGCCCTGGAGCATCTTGTCCGGTGAAGGACCGATGCCGGGAACGAAGTTGGCCGGCGAGAAGGTGGACTGCTCGACCTCGGCGAAGATGTTCTCCGGGTTGCGGTTGAGCTCCAGCTTCCCGATCTCGACCGGCGGGTAGTCCTCGTGCGGCCAGACCTTGGTCAGGTCGAACGGGTTGAAGCGGTAGTTCGCCGCGTCGGCCGCCGGCATGACCTGGATCTGTACGGTCCAGGACGGGAAGTCGCCCTTCTCGATGGACTCACGCAGATCGCGCTGGTGGCTGTCCGGGTCCACACCCGAGAGGCGGACGGCCTCCTCGGTGGTGAGGTTCTTGATCCCCTGGTCGGTCTTGAAGTGGTACTTGACCCAGAAGACCTCGCCTTCGGCGTTGTTCCACTGGTACGTGTGCGAGCCGTACCCGTTCATGTGGCGGAAGGACGCCGGGATCCCCCGGTCACCGAAGAGCCAGGTCACCTGGTGGGTCGACTCGGGGCTGAGGCCCCAGAAGTCCCAGACGTTGTCGGCCTCCTGCGAGCCAGTGTACGGGTCGCGCTTCTGGGTGTGGATGAAGTCGGGGAACTTGATGGCGTCCTTGATGAAGAAGACGGGCGTGTTGTTCCCGACGAGGTCGTAGTTCCCCTCCTCCGTGTAGAACTTCAGCGCGAAGCCGCGGGGGTCGCGCACCGCGTCCGCCGAGCCGAGGTTGCCCGCGACGGTGGAGAAGCGCAGAAAGGTCTCGGTCTGCTTGCCGACCTCGGAGAGGAACTTCGCACGCGTCCACTGCGAGACGTCGCGGGTCAGCGTGAAGGTGCCGTACGCACCGGCGCCGCGGGCGTGCACGATGCGCTCCGGGATGCGCTCACGGTTGAAGTGCGCGAGCTTCTCGAGGAGCAGCTGGTCCTGGACCAGGACAGGACCGCCGGCGCCCGCGGTCTCACTGTTCTGGTTGTCGCCCACCGGCGCCCCGGTCTCCGTGGTGAGTGGTCCCTGTGTCACGAGCGCCTCCTGCGTCATTCCTGCTCTGTCCTGTCCCTTGGCGGGTGCCTTTTCCGATCCTACGATGGACTTTGTCTAAGTCAAGCGACAGTCCAAAGTCACACCCGTTCGGGACTCGACCCTCCTCCTGTTAGGCTGGACCTTATGAGTGACCTGTTGGAACGCCTGCGCGACCGCGGCTGGCGGATGACCGCACAGCGTCGCGTCGTGGCCGAGGTCCTCGACGGGGACCACGTTCATCTGACCGCCGACGAGGTGCATGCCCGCGCCGTGTCCCGGCTCCCGGAGATCTCCCGCGCGACGGTCTACAACACGCTGGGCGAGATGGTCGTGCTCGGTGAGGTGATCGAGGTCTCCACGGACCGCCGCGCCAAGCGGTACGACCCGAACGCGCACCGGCCCCACCAGCACCTGGTCTGCGGCCAGTGCGGCTCCATCCGCGACGTCCACCCCGCAGGCAACCCGCTGCGCGACCTGCCGGACACGGAGCGCTTCGGCTTCACGATCTCCGACGTAGAGGTGACCTACCGGGGCATCTGCCCGGCCTGCGCGTCAGCCTGACCCGCACCGGCACACCAGCACTTCCACCGGAGCCCCGGGGCGTATGCCCCGGGGCTCCGTCACGTACACCCCGGGGGCTCCGTCGCGCGCACGCCTCTTCCAGTATCTGACGACCCGTCATATCCTCTGCGGCTACCACCCGTCCGCCCCTCCGCAAGGAGACACCGTGGGAGACCCGCACCCGCCCCCACTCACCGCCGAAGCGCCCCCCGCACCACCCCCCGCCCACTCCCCCAAGCTCCGCGCCCGGTCCCTCACCCGTGCCTTCGGCCGCGGCCGTACCGCCCTGGACGCACTCGGTCCGGTGGATCTGGACATCGCCCCCGGCGAGTTCACCTGCATCGTCGGCCCCTCGGGCTGCGGCAAGTCCACCCTGCTGCGGATCGCGGCCGGACTGCTGCGCCCCAGCACCGGCGAGCTGGCCATCCGTACCGCGACTGCCCGCCCGGCCGCGATGATCTTCCAGGACTACGGCATCTACGACTGGAAGAACGTCCTGGCCAACGTCCGCTTCGGCCTCGACATCCAGCGCGTCCCGCGCAGCGAGGCCGACCGCCGCGCCCGCGACTGGCTGGCGCGCATCGGACTCGCCGACTTCGCCGACGCCTACCCGGCGGCCCTCTCCGGCGGCATGCGCCAGCGCGTCGCCATCGCCCGCGCTCTCGCCGTGGAACCCGAGATCCTGCTGATGGACGAGCCGTTCGCGGCCCTGGACGCACAGCTGCGCACCATCCTCCAGGACGAACTGCTCGAACTCACCCAGACCACCCGCACCACGGCCCTCTTCATCACCCACAGCCTCGAAGAGGCGATCGTCCTGGGCGACCGCGTCCTGGTGATGTCGGCGCGCCCCGGCCGGATCATCGCCGAGCGCCGGCCGCCGTTCCCCCGGCCACGGACCGGCGACATGCGGTCGGCGCCCGAGTTCACCGCGCTCAAGGCCGAGCTGTGGGAGCTGCTGCGCGGCGAGGTACGCGGAGAGGCGGTCCCCGCATGAGCACCGCGGTCAAGGCACCGAAGGACGGACTGCTGGTCAGACGGCCGGGCCCGCAGGAGCTGCATCCCGTACGCACCCACCGCAGGCGCCGCACCCTGGAGCTGGCCCTCGCCGTCGCCGTACCCGTCGTCCTGGTGCTGCTCTGGCAGCTGGCGGCCGACCGGTCCTGGCTCGACGACCGGGTCTATCCCGCACCCTCCACGATCCTCTCGGACGGCTGGGACCGTGCGGCCCGCGGCGCGCTCTGGCCCGATGTGTGGGCCACGCTCAGGCGGGTGCTCGGCGGCTATGCGATCGGCACGGTCTCGGGGTACGTACTCGGCCTGCTGATGGGGTCGCTCGCCCTGGTGAGGGCCGCCCTGGAACCGCTGCTCGACGCACTGTACGTGGTCCCGAAGCTCGCCCTGCTGCCGGTCTTCCTCAATATGTTCGGGCTCGGCGAAGGCCCGCAGATCGCGCTGGTCGCCGCCACGGTCTTCTTCTTCGTCTGGATCTCCACGATGGCGGCGGTGCTCGCCGTCCCGGCCGGACACCGCGACGCGGGGCAGGTCTTCGGTGCGTCGCCCTGGCAGATGTTCCGGCACGTCCTGCTGCCCGCCTCACTGCCCGCGGTGCTCGTCGGGGCCCGGATCGCGGCCGGGGTTGCGGTGCTGGTCATCGTCGCATCGGAGCAGATCGCCGCCGACGACGGCCTGGGACATCTGATCTTCGACTCCCGCGCGCTCTTCCAGAACGACGTGATGTTCGTCGGGATCGTCTGTGTGGCCGTGCTCGGGGTCCTCTTCTCCGAACTGGTGCGGATCGCCGGGCGGTTGCTCACCCCGTGGGCCCCGCGCGACCGGGGCCGCAGCCAGTCCTGAACCGGGCCGTCCCCGAAGCCCTGTTTCCGGGAACCCCGGTCCCCGAAGCCCCGATGTCCTCTCGTACGGAGGCTCCATGCGTATCAGCACGCTCTGCACGACCCTGCTCGTCGCCGGTTCCCTGCTCGTGTCTGCCGGCTGCGCGAAACACGACGACGGCCCGGCGCCCGTGAGGAAGCCCCGTCCGGTGCGGGCCGTAGCGGGCTGCGCCAAGGGGTGGACCGACCCGGCCGACCTCGCACCGGGCCGGGCGCCGGCCCGCTGCGCGAAGGGCGCCCCCGCACCCCGGCCGCTGGCCAAGAAGCGCAAGCTGGTCCTCGCGACCGGCACGCTGGCGGCCGAGTATGTGGCCCCGCTCGAAGTGGCGGTCGAGAAGGGCGAGTTCAGGAAGGAGGGACTGGACGTCCAGCTGAAGGTGCTGCCGACACCCGACGCGCTGCCCCTGCTCGCCAAGGGGGACATCGACGCCCAGTGGGCGGCGCCCGAGGCAGCCGTGATGAACGGCATCAGGGGCGGCTTCGACATCAAGTGGGTCGCCGGGAACTTCTCCCCCGACCCGGCCTCCAAGAGCGGGCTGTGGGCCCGGCTCAAGGACGGGGAGAGCCCTTCGTCGGTGACCATGAAGGGCCGGAAGATGGGCACCATGATCGGCAAGGGGTCGGTCGTCACCTACGCGATGGAGAAGGCCCTCCAGAAGCACGGCGGCGGCCTCGGCTCGATCGGCTTCCAGCAGCTCGGCTCGGCGGACGTCCTGACGGCGCTGCAGAACGGCGGCGTCGACTCGGCCTGGCTGCTCGACCCGGTCTGGCGCAAGGTCGACGGGAACGCGAAGTACACCTTCCTGGGCGGCCAGCCACTGGGCGAACCGCTCGGCGGGCTGCTCTTCGGCCCGAATCTGCTGGCCAGGGACCCGGACGCGGGTGTCGCCTTCCTGCGCGCCTATATCCGGACCGTGAACACCTACTTCTCCGGCGACTACAAGGCCGACAAGGGCTTCACGGCCTCGCTGGCCAGGCTGCTGAAGACCGACGAGTCGGTCCTGACCTCGACGCCCTCGCTCCGGATGGACTGGGAGATCCGCAAGGGCACGACGGACCGGCTGCAGAAGGCGTACCGGGACGCCGGGGTCGCGCAGGGCGACCCGCTGCCGGAGGACAAGGTGGTGGACCGCTCGCTGTACGCGGAGGCGGTGGGCCACCGGTCCTGAGGGACCGGGATCACACCGAAGCCCCGGACTTTTCCGGATCATGCCGAAGGCCCGGACTCTTCCGAGTCCGGGCCTTCGGTCTTCAGTAGCGGGGACAGGATTTGAACCTGCGACCTCTGGGTTATGAGCCCAGCGAGCTACCGAGCTGCTCCACCCCGCGCCGTTGTGTTCGCAACTGTACGTGGGGCCGCCGACCAGTGCAAATCTGTTCCCGCGGGGGCGGTCGGGCGATCGCGGCGCCGCACCGTCTCGCCCTCACGCGGTGAGCTCCTGGCGCAGCGCCTCGCTGAGCCGTGCCGCCCGCTCGGCGACCTCGGCGGGCCCGAGCTCCACGGCGCGGTTGCACCACTTCTGCCCTTCGCCCAGCTCACCACGGCGGATGGCGAGCAGCGCGAGGCGCAGCGCGGCCCGGCCGTGTCCGGCGTTGGCCGCCCTGGCCCACCAGAGACCCGCCTCGCGCTCGTTGCCCTCGCGGGCCAGCAGCAGCCCGAGGTTGAAGGCGCCGTTACGGCTGCCCGCCTCGGCGGCCTCGCGGTACCAGCCGGCCGCGGCCTCGACGTCGTTGCGGGAGGCGGCGAGCATGCCGACCCGGACCTGGGCGCGGCGGTGCCCCTGCTCGGCGGCGCGCTCGTACCACTCCTCGCACTCGCTCTTGTCGGTGACGGGCTCGCCCAGGACCGGCGGCCCCGGCGGCGGCATCCTGGCGTCGAGCAGCGCACCGAGCCGGAAGGCGGCCTCGGTGCTGCCGCCGCCCGCCGCGCAGCGCAGGTGACGCTCCGCGGTGTGCTCCTCGCCGTCCCTGAGCAGCGCTATGCCGACCTGGAGCGCCGCCTCGGTGTGGCCCGCCGCGGCGGCCCGCTCGTACCAGACGAGGGCGCCCCGGTCGTCGTCCCGGCCCGCGTGCAGGATGCCCAGGTTGAAGGCGGCGTCCACGCTGCCCGCCTCGGCGGCCTTGGAGAACCACGGCTCGGCGCCGGCCGGGTCGCCGTTCTGCAGGAGCAGCACGGCGAGCGCGTTGGCCGCCTCGCGGTGCCCGGCGTAGGCGGCGCGGCGGTACCACTGCTCGGCCTGCGCCGTCCGCTTCTGGGCGGCGCAGAGCAGGGCCAGGTTGTACGCGCCGTTGACGTCGCCCGCGTCCATGGCGGCCCGGTACCAGCGCTCGGCGGTCTGCTTCTCGCCCCGGGCGGCGTGCAGGGCCCCCAGGGCGTTGGCGGCGTTCCCGTCGCCGTCCTGGGCCGCGCGCAGCCACCAGACGGCGGCGCTCTCCTCGTCGCCCGCGTCACGCAGCAGAAAGCCGAGTGCGCAGGCCGCGCGGGCCTCGCCGTCCTTGGCGGACGTCAGATACCAGCGGCCGGCCTCCTTGAGGTCGCCGCGCTTCTCCAGGATCACGCCGAGGTGCAGCGCGGCGCGCCGGTGGCCGCGCGCGGCGGCCTGCCGGTACCACCGCTCGGCCTCGGCCGCCGGGTCCTTCCCCTCGGCCGCGCGGTCCAGGGCGCGCGCCAGCCGGTAGGCGGCCTCCCGGTGTCCCTGCTCCGCGGCGGCGCGCAGCCAGCGCTCCGCGCCGATGTCGCCGCGGTGCTCAAGGAGGTCGGCGAGGGCGTACGCCCCCAGCGCGTGGCCCGACTCGGCGGACTGGCGCAGCCAGTACTCGGCTGCGGGCTCGTCCCCGCGCTCTCTGTGGTGCCTGCCCAGTGCGTGGGCCGCGGCAGCGGAGCCCGCGACGGCGGCGATACGCCACCAGCCGGCCGCCTCGTCCGCGTAGCCCCGCTGGTGCAGCAGTACGCCCAGGTTGTTGGCGGCGGCCCGGTCCCCCTCCGCGGTGGCGGCGCGCAGCCACCGCTCCGCGCCGTCGAGGTCCCCGCGGCGCAGCAGCAGTGCGCCCAGGACGCTCATCGACGCGGCTTCACCGCTCTCGGCACCGCTCCGGTGCCGAGCCTCGGTCTCGACGTCGGCCGTCTCCTGCGCGTCGACGGCGTCGTGGCCGTCATCGGCGTGCTTCTGCACAAACCGCCCTGTCTCCAACAGAGTTGCCCTGTCCCCCATAAGCACCATCGTCCCACTACGTGCAACTCGCGCACACCTGGTATATCGCTGCCGACTAGGTCACTTCAGCGTTTTGTCGACTTCCCGCAACGCGGTAAGTGAAACATGAACGAGTCCCAACTTCCCGTAGGCGGGGCCTTCTTCACAGGAGTCGCACGGACGGGCAAAGGGGCGGACACACGCAGAAGGCCCGGATCTCTTCCGAGATCCGGGCCTTCGACTTCAGTAGCGGGGACAGGATTTGAACCTGCGACCTCTGGGTTATGAGCCCAGCGAGCTACCGAGCTGCTCCACCCCGCGCCGTTGTGAGTCAACCGTACCACGGCACGGAGGGGCGCCCGACCGCCCCCTGTCCGGCCACCGACCGGGCCTGATCAGGGCTTTTACCTCCTGATCAGGCCCTGCCCCGCTGCCGGTCGGCCGGTCGGCCGGTCAGCCGGTCTTGCCGCTCGGCTTGACCTTGGCCCCGGCGTCGGCCGCCCGCTGAAGGGCGTTCTGCAGGTCCTTCTGCGCCTTGCCGTAGGCGGTCCAGTCCGGGTTCTTCCCGGCCAGCGCCGCCTCGCTGTCCTCGTACGCCTTCTGGGCGTCGGCGATGGCCTTCTTCACCGTGCCGTTGGCCGGCGGTCTCGTGGTGTCCCCGGTCGACGGCGGATTGGTCTCCTGCCCGTCCGCCCCGAACACCTGGTTCAGCGCGTCGCCCAGACTGTTCGCGAACGCGGTGGTGTCCCCGTCCGGTGAGTCGGCGTCCGCGAACGAGACGGCCACCTTCTTCAGCAGCGGATAGTGCGCGTTGTTGCCCTGGGCGTACACCGGCTCGACGTAGAGGAACCCGCCGTCCAGCGGCACCGTGAGCAGGTTCCCGTACTCGATGTCCGAGTCGGCGCCCTTCATGTCCCGGACGAAGGTGCCTACTTCCGACGAGCCGTTGAGCTTGTTCTGCACCTGTTCGGGGCCCGGCACTTCCGATGTGACTCTGAGGAGTCTGATCGTGCCGTAGTCCGGACTCGCCGCGTCCGCGTCCACCGCCATGAAGCCGCCCAGATTGGGCCGCCCGCTCGGAGTGAACGTCGTGGTGAGCGAGAACCGCTGCTTGTCGTCCTTCTGGCCCGGCATCTTCAGCGACAGGTAGTACGGCGGTACCGCTCTGTTGTCCCTGGTGGTCGGGTCGTTGGGCACCTGCCAGGCGTCACTGCCGCTGTAGAACTGCTTGGGGTCCTTGACGTGGTAGAGCGCCAGCATCTCGCGCTGCACCTTGAACATGTCCTGCGGATAGCGCAGATGCGCCTGCAGGTCGGCCGGGATGTCCGCCTTCGGCTTGACCGTGTGGGGGAACGCCTTCATCCAGGTCTTGAGGACCGGGTCCTTGGTGTCCCACTGGTACAGCTTCACCTCGCCGGTGTAGGCGTCCACCGTGGCCTTCACCGAGTTGCGGATGTAGTTGACCCGGTTCTGCTGGGCGACCACCGACCGCTGGTTGTCGGTCAGCGAGTCGGCCGTGCTGTCACCGAGCGTCGTGCGCGAGGCGTACGGATATCCGTTGCTCGTGGTGTACGCGTCGACGACCCACTGGATCTTCCCGTCCACCACCGCCGGGTAGGAGTCGCCGTCGATGGTCAGCCAGGGGGCGACCGCCTCGACGCGCTGCTTCGGCGTGCGGTTGTAGAGGATCTTCGAGCCCTTGCCGATCGCTCCCGAGTAGAGGATCTGCGGCTCGTTGAAGGCCATCGCGTACGCGGCGCGGTTCAGCGGGCTGGAGATGTCCACCCCGCTCTTGCCCTTGTAACTGGTGGTCTTCTCCCCGTTGTTCTCGTAGTCGAGCTCCTTCTGCGGGCCCCCGACGATCGAGTACTGGGTGGTCTTCTCGCCGTAGTAGATCCGCTGCCTGGCCGTGGAGAGCTTCGGGAGGCTGCCCGTGGTCGGCAGGCCGGACTCGGTGAAGACCGGGGCCCCGTTGCTGTCCGTGGCCGTGCCCTTGGCCGCGATGGCGCCGAAGCCGTGGGTGTAGGTGAAGTGGTTGTTGATCCAGTTGGGCTTCGGGATGCCCGCGATGTTCAGCTCGCGCAGCCCGATCACCGTGTCCTGGCCGTTGTAGCGGTCCACGTCCAGCGTCGCGGGGAAGCCGTAGTACTTCCGCTTCTGCTCCACCTGCTGGAAGGTCGGCGAGACGATGTTCGGGTCGTTCAGCCGGTAGCTGGCCGCCGAGTTCGCGTCGTCACGCTGCTTGGCCGTGTTCTTGGTGCTGCTCTTGCCCGAGTAGTCGTCGACGTCCGTGCCCGCGATGTTGTACGCCTGGCGCGTGGCGTTGATGTTCTTCTGGATGTACGGAGCTTCCTTGGCCTGCTCGTTCGGCTCGACGGTGAACTTCTGCACGATCGCCGGGTAGAGCCCGCCGATCAGGATCGCCGAGAGCACCATCAGACCGAAGCCGATCACCGGCAGCTGCCAGGTGCGGCGCCAGAGCGTCGCGAAGAACAGCAGGGCGCAGATGACCGCGATACAGAAGAGGATCGTTTTCGCGGGGAGATAGGCGTTGGCGTCCACATACCGCAGGCCCGTCCAGTTGCCCGTGGCCTTGAAGTCACTGGACTTGACCGCGAGTCCGTACCGGTCGAGCCAGTACGCCACGGCCTTGAACGCCACGAAGATACCGAGCAGCACCGACAGATGACCGGTTGCCGCCGATGTCGCGCGCGCACCGGGGCTCGTGACGCGCAGCCCTCCGTACAGGTAGTGCACCAGGGCGGCGGCGATCAGCGAGAGCACCGCGGCGGCGAAGCCGAAGCCCAGCAGGAAGCGGTACCAGGGCAGATCGAAGGCGTAGAAGGACACGTCCAGCTTGAACTGGGGGTCCTTCTGTCCGAACGGCACACCGTCGACGAACATCAGCCAGGTACGCCACTGCCCGGACGCGGAGGCACCCGCGATCAGCCCGACGACCGCGGTGACCCCGAGCAGCAGCCACTTCTTGTACGGGGCGATGCCCATCCGGTAGCGGTCGAGATTCTGCTGCTCCAGCGACATCGCGCTCAGCGGCGGCCGCAGCCGGTGCGCCAGCCAGATGTTCAGGCCGACGGCGGCCCCCATCAGCACGCCGAAGACGAGGAAGAGCCCGATCTTCGTCCACAGCGTGGTCGTGAAGACGGACGAGTAGTGGACGGAGCGGTACCAGAGCCAGTCGGTCCAGAACCCGGCGAACATGATGAACGCCATGGCCAGAACGACCAGCACGCCCAGTGTCATGAGCAGGGTCCGGGCGCGGCGGGACGGCCGTCCCACTCTGATCCGTGGCCCGGTCGGGCCTCCGCCGCGGTCCGGCATCTGGAAAGCCAACGTGCGCACCTCGAAGTCTGCGGTCGTGTGGAGCAGGCCCCGCGATCGTAGGGCCCACTCATGCAACTTACTGAGGCTTTACCCAGTTCCCGTTCCCGGGGTGGAAGAGGGCAGGATATTGCCCATGCCCAACCTTTCTTCGCCCTCAGGCCCTCCGATGGCCACCAGTCCGCTCACCGTGGCGGTGCTCGAAATCGACGAGTACGCGTCCGGTCTCGGCTGGGACCAGCCCGCCCGGCTCTTCGCACTCGTGGACACCGCGAAGCTCCGTACCCAGGAGCCCGGCCTCGCCGCCCAGCTCGGTCTCGACGAAGGCGAGCCCGCCGCTTCGCTGACCCCCGTCGAACAGGACGAGATCCCGGACACCACGCCGCTCGACGAGTTCCTCGCCACCATCGCCTGGCCCGACGCGGTGGCCGGCTGCGCGATGACGGTGGAGCGGCTGATGCTGCCGCCGTCGGCCGAGGCGTCCGTGCCGGACGGCATGGACGAGGCGCAGCTGACGGCCTGGGTGGCCGAGCACCCGGACCGGCAGGAGGTGCGGATGACGGTAGCGGTGCTGCGGGACGGCACCCGTGAGTCCGCGCTGCGGCTGCGCGCGAAGGACTCACCGAACGAGGTGCTGACGGGCTCGGAGCTGGTCCCCGGGCTCGCCGACGCGCTCTCGGTGACGTTCGAGGCCTGAGCTCGGAGGCTTGACCTTCCAGGTCTGATCTTCCGGGCCTGACTCACCGGGTCCGGTCCCAGCCGCTCCGCCTGGCGGCCACCCGCCTCTGCGGCCGTGTGGCTACTTGGCGGAGCAGCTGGGCAGCCCGGCCGTCTTCCCGGTCCGGATCTTGTCCATCGCCTGCTTCGCGTCCTTCATCGCCTTCACCTTCACCAGGGTGAGGCCCGCGGGGGTGTCGGCGGCGGCCGCGGCGCAGTTGTCGCTGGGTGTCAGGAAGTACTGGGCGCCGGCCTTGCGTGCGGCGACGAGCTTCATCTCGATACCACCGATGGGCCCGACCACACCCTTGTCGTCGATCGTGCCGGTGCCCGCGACGAACTTTCCGCCCGTCAGATCGCCCGGTGTCAGTTTGTCGACGAGGCCGAGGGAGAACATCAGCCCGGCACTGGGACCGCCCACATCGGCGAGCTTGATGTCGATGTGGAACGGGAAGGTGTGGTCGGCACCGGCCGTGATGCCCACGATGGCCCGGCCCGGGTCCGGGGCGGGCGCCTTGGCGGTGACGAGGGACACGTTCTTCGTGCCCTTCGGCTCGGTGTGCTTCTTCTCCGCTGCCGCTGCGTTCGCCGCCGGTACGACCGTGAAGACGACCGACTGGCCCGGCTTGTGCTGGGTGACCAGCTTCGCCACGTCACCGGGCTGGGTGACGGCCTTGCCGTCCACGTCCTTGATCACATCGCCCGCGTGCAGCTTTCCCTGCGCGGGGCTGCCCTTGACGACAGTGGAGACCACGGTCCGCGACTTCACCGGGATACCCAGCTCGTCCAGGGCCGCGACCTTGGCGCTCTCCTGGGACTCGCTGAACTCCTCGGCATTCTGCTGGGTCGACTGCTGCTCGGTCGTGCCGTCCGGGTACAGGGTGTCGTGGGGGACGACCACGGTGTCGTGCGCGAGCCAGCCGTACACCGCCTCGACCAGGTTCATCCGGTAGTCGGACCGGGTGACCCGGACCGTCACCATGTTGAGGTGCCCGCTCGTCGGATACGTCTTGTGGCCGGAGATCTGCAGGACCGGTTCGCCGCCCGCCTTGCCGAGCGTGTTCACGGTCGGCCCGGGGCTCATCTCCGCGTACGGGACGGTGAGGAACACTCCGCCGCACAGCAGCGCGATCAGCACGAGGGTGGACGTGAGCAGCGTCAAGGTGCGGCGTGGCATGGAACGACAGTACGGGACCGTCCTGTGGCGCACCGCTCGGGGCCGGGGCTCCAGGTGCGGGCGGCACCGGCGCTCGCGGGGTCAGAGCGCGTCGGAGCCGGCGTCGGCCTTCTCCATGGCCTTACGGAACCGGGCGTAGCCGGCGAGTTCGGCGCCGTCGGCGGCCTTGCGCTGCCGCGCGGCCCACCGGCCCCACAGGGCGGCGCCGACCGCGGCGATGAGCGGAATCAGCAACCAGGCAAGCGCACCCATACCGACCTCCGGACCCCCGTGAACAGTCGCGAACCGACTGATCAGCAGATTAGTCTTCCGCTGCTCCAACGCTCACGGCAGGGGGGCGGTTACGCAAATCGAGCACATGGCGGACAGGGTCCCCCGCGAGGGGGGGCGTTCCGGTCCGGGACGGCGTCAGATGCCGACCCACTCCTCCGTGCCGTTCGAGAAGGTCTGGTGCTTCCAGATCGGCACGTCGTGCTTCAGATCGTCGATGAGCATCCGGCAGGCCTCGAACGCCTCGTTGCGGTGCGCGCACGAGACGGCGGCCACCACCGCGAGATCGCCCACCGCGAGATCGCCCACCCGGTGGACCGCGGCCAGGGCGCGCACCGGGAACTTCTCGGCGACCCGCTCGGCGACCCGGCGCATCTCGTCCTCGGCGGAGGGATGGCAGGAGTAGCCGAGCGCGTCGACATCGGTGCCGCCGTCGTGGTTGCGCACCGTACCGATGAAGAGCGCCGTGCCGCCGGCCGCCTCGTCGCCCACGGCCTTGAACACCTCGTCGATACTGAGCGGGGTGTCACGGACCTCCAGCAGCCGGATGGGGTCCTGGGCCGCGTGTTCGCCGGGGTGGTCGTCGGTGAATGCCATGAGGTCCATGGTGCCGTACGGGAACGACGGCGCGGAATGGCGCTTTCGACCGGTACCGGCACAACCCCCTTGGAGCGTCCTACAGGGCGCCCGCGGGTGGGTCCGGGCACGGGCGCGCGGTGAACAGGCAGCTCGTGACCTGACGGGCAGAGCTCAGATACGCCCGCGCCGCGCCCGGCGTGCCCGGCGCACCAGCGCCGCCGTACCGAGCAGCGCGACCGTCGCACCGGCCGCACCCGCGGCTGTGGCGTCCTTGCGGCCGAGCCTGCGGCCCGCGACGGTGTGCCGTCCCGCGACCTCTTCGAGAAGTTCGGCGAGCACGTCCTCGTTGGTCCATCGGGGCCGCCAGCCCGCGTCGTGCAGTCTGCCGACACTGACCACCCAGGGGTGCATCGTGTACGCCAGGTCCCCGGCGGGCGACGGGGTGAGGCCGATCCGGTGCAGCCGGGCCGCGGCGCCGAGCGCCACAGCGGACGGCAGTTCCATCCGCCGGATTCCGCTGAGCTCCTCGACCTGGTCCTGTTCGAGCCAGCCGTCGCAGCCGACCGCGAACTCTCCGTCGACCTTTTCGAGCGCGGCGTACTCCAGTGCGCTGACCAGGTCGTCCACATGGCAGAACTGCCAGGTGGGGCGGGTGCCGGCGACCACCAGCAGGCGCGGGGACTCGAAGTAGCGGGTCAGCGCGGTGTCCGTGCCGCCCACCAGGACCGTCGGCCTGACCACGGTGACGTTCAGACCGGGATGGGCCCGCGGGGCGCGGCGGCCCAGCCGCTCGATCTCCAGGAGGTCACCGACGCCGGTGGCCTCGGCGGTCGCCCGCAGTTCGGCGTCCTCCGAGAGCGGGATGTCGTTGTCCGGCAGCGCCCCGTAGACCATGGCCGATGTGCAGAGCACGACGCGGTGGACCCCGGCGGCAGCGGCGGCCGTCAGGACCGTCTGGGTGCCGCGGACGTTGTACGCCGAGCGGGCTGACGCATCGGTCTCCAGATCGAGGTCGAGCGCGAGATGCACCACGACGTCTGCGCCGCGCAGCTTCTCGGCGATCGCCGGGTCGCGCACGTCGAGGATGTGCCACTGCGCATCGGCCACGTCACCGCGCCGCTCGTCCATGGCCACGACCTGCTTGACCTCGTCGGACCCGGCCAGCTGCCGGGTCAGCAGGGCACCGATACCGGAGGCGGCTCCGGTGACCGCGACGACGGGTCCTCGGGAGGGCTTGGTTGAGAGGTTTCGCGCTGCGCGAACCTGCGGATCTGGGGAACTCACCGGGCGTCTCCAGAGGTTGTCTTCAGTACGTACGCGAACTGACACGTACGGACCAGGTGGCGTCCATCCTGCCGCAGCCCATGCGTCAGCCAAGCACTGAGCCCTCATCGGGCACCGGTGTCTGTGCGGAGCCGCCCGGTCGGACCCGGCCTGACCGGGCGGTCACCCTCTACCCTGGGTGGTGTTGTCGGGCAATCGCTGTCGGCCAGTCGGCCGACGGCCCTACGAGCCGAGGAAACCCGTGAGTGACACTCCATTCGGATTCGGCCTTCCGCCGGAGGAGCCGGAGGACGGCGACGAGGGCAAGAGCAAGGGCAGCCAGGGCGGCGGAAGCTCCCCGCAGAATCCACTCGGGTTCGGCCCCGGCAGCGGCGGCGACAATCCGTTCGCCGCGATGTTCGGTTCGATGAACCCGAACGACCTGGGCGCCGCGTTCCAGCAGCTCGGCCAGATGCTGAGCTACGAGGGCGGCCCGGTCAACTGGGACATGGCGAAGGACATCGCCCGGCAGACGGTCGCCCAGGGCACGTCCGACGGCACCAAGGACACCAGCGTGGGCCCGGCCGAGCGGTCGGCGGTCGAGGAGGCCGTGCGCCTGGCCGATCTGTGGCTGGACGGCGCGACCTCGCTGCCCTCAGGGGCCGGTACGGCTGTCGCCTGGAGCCGCGCCGAGTGGGTCGAGGCGACCCTGCCGGTGTGGAAGGAGCTCGTCGACCCGGTCGCGGAGCGTGTCGGAGCGGCCATGGGCGGGGTGCTGCCCGAGGAGATGCAGGCCATGGCGGGCCCGCTGCTCGGCATGATGCGGTCCATGGGCGGAGCCATGTTCGGCCAGCAGATCGGCCAGGCGGTCGGCGTCCTGGCGGGCGAGGTCGTCGGCTCCAGCGACATCGGCCTGCCGCTCGGCCCGGCCGGCAAGGCGGCGCTGCTCCCGCTGAACATCGAGGCCTTCGGCAAGGACCTGGGCATCGACAAGAACGAGGTGCGGCTCTATCTGGCGCTGCGCGAGGCCGCCCACCAGCGGCTCTTCGCCCATGTGCCGTGGCTGCGCTCGCATCTGTTCGGCGCGGTGGAGGGGTACGCCCGCGGCATCAAGGTCGACACATCGAAGCTGGAGGACGTCGTCGGCCAGCTCGACCCCTCGCATCCCGAGCAGTTGCAGGAAGCCCTCCAGCAGGGCATGTTCCAGCCGGAGGACACCCCGGAGCAGAAGGCCGCACTGGCCCGTCTGGAGACGGCGCTCGCGCTGGTCGAAGGCTGGGTGGACGCCGTGGTGCACGAGGCCGCGAAGACCCGTCTGACCTCGGCGGACGCACTGCGCGAGACGCTGCGCAGGCGCCGGGCGTCGGGCGGTCCGGCCGAGCAGACCTTCGCCACCCTGATCGGCCTGGAGCTCCGTCCGCGCCGGCTGCGGGACGCTTCCCGGCTGTGGGCCTCGCTCACGGACGCACGGGGCGTCGACGGCCGGGACGGCCTGTGGGAGCACCCGGACATGCTGCCGACCGCTTCCGACCTGGACGACCCGGACGGTTTCGTCCACCACGAGCACCTGGACTTCTCCGAGCTGGACAAGATGCTCGGCGAGGCCGCGGGCGGCGACAGGACCGGCACCGGCAAGGCCGACCTGACCAAGGGCGGCGACACGGACGCCGGCCCGGCGCGGACCGGCGAGGGCGACGAGCCCGGCGGGAGCGCCGAATCCGACGGCAAGCACGGGCCGGACAGCAAGAACGACGAGAACGATGACAAGAAGGACGACTCCGGCCAGTGACGCACGAGGGCACCCTGCGGGACGACGCGGTCCGCGTACTCATGGGCCACCAGGGCCAGGGCGAGCTGCGCCAGAGGTATCTGGACCATCTCTCGGCCCACCCGGACGGGATGTGGAAGTCCTGCGGGTCCGGGCATCTCACCGCGAGCGCTCTGGTCCTGGCCCCGGAACGCGGTCAGGTGCTGCTCACCCTGCACAGGAAGCTGCGGATGTGGCTCCAGATGGGCGGACACTGCGAACCGGGCGACAGCACGGTGGCGGGTGCCGCCCTGCGTGAGGCGACCGAGGAGTCCGGCATCGAGGGGCTGACGCTGCTGCCCGGCGACCCGCTGCGGCTTGACCGGCATCCGATTCCGGGGCCGTGCACCCAGCACTTCGATGTGCAGTACGCGGCTCTGGTCCCGCCGGGAGCCGTGGAGCTGATCAGTGACGAGTCGCTGGATCTGCGGTGGTTCGCCTACGACGAGGTGGCAGACGTGGCCGACGCGTCCGTCCGGCACCTGGTGGACGCCGCCCGCACAGCGCTGGCCGGGCAACCGTCCGGCTGAGGTGAGGTGCGGCGTTCCGCAGGAGTCGGCTGCGGGCTCCCGTACGAGTAGGCGGCGGGCCTCCGTACGAGTAGGCGGCGGGCCTCCCGCAGCTGATCAGGAGGCCGCCGCCTCGTCCTCGTCTGTCCGGACGTCCTCGTCAGTTCCAGACGTTGCCCTGGTTCCGGCCGTGCGCGCCCTGCTGTCCCACGCCGAACTGCGCCAGCACCCCGTCGCCGATGTTCGCGTGCTGCGGCGGCATCACCTCGCTCGGCTGGACGAGGGCGAACCCCTGTCCCAGGAAGCTGAGTTCCCAGCCCTCACCGGTACTGCCGCGCCGCCGCCGCACCCCCGATGAGTGTGTCTGCGCCTGCATCTGCACCCGCAGACCGGACGACCAGGCGACCACCGCGTCCGCATCGGCGTTGATGTACTTGTCCGGCGTGACCTGCATCATCAGCGGCTGCCCCGAGGTCATCAGGGCCACCTGGCCCCGGCCGGTGATGTGCAGCTGGTACTTGCCGGATCCCGAGATGCCGTACTGGCTGTCGACGGCGACGACCGTGTGGTTCAGGCTGGAGTCCATCGCCAGGACATAGGCGCTGTCCACCGTCAGACCGTCCTGGTCGACCTCCACCATGTGCACATGCTGCGCCAGATTGGCGAAGTAGACCGTGCCCTGTCCGTGGCAGCGCATCAGGTCGAGCCCCTCGCCCGTGTGAGCCCGGGCGCGCCGCTGCTGGTTCGACTGGTACTCCCCGTCGAATTCGATCATCCCCTGGTACGCGACCATGGCGCCCTTGCGGGCGAGTACGTCGTCGTGTCCGGTCAGCGCGACCCGCAGCAACTGCGGGTTCTGCACCGTGTACCGGTCCTGGGTCTGCTGCTCCGTATAGCTGAAAAGCGGGCTCTGCATGGTGTTCTGACTCCCCTCAGTTCCGGATCCGCAGACGGTCGGTACTGTCCTCGCTCGGCTGTACGACGACGATGCCCTGCCCGGAGAAGGCCATCTGGTACGCCTCACCACTGCCGCGCCCGATCAGCGAACCGGCCTTGAAGCTGCGCTTGCCCTTCACCTTCAGATTCGGTGACCAGGCGACCAGGGCGTCCGGGTCGACATATGTCTCGTCCTCGCCGCTGCCGCAGTCGACGACGATCGGTGTGCCCCGCGAGGTGATGGCGACCCAGCCGCTGCCGGACACCTGGATGTTCCACAGCCCCTGGCCGGCGAACTTGGCCATGCCCTTGACTCGTTCCACGCCCCAGGTGAGGCTCGCGTCGTAGGCGAGCAGATTGCTGCCGTTGACCGACAGCGCGTCGTTGTCGAGGTTGATGACGACGATGTCCGCGCCGTAGTCGGCGAGGTAGAGCAGGCCGTCGCCCGAGCACTTCATGAGCGGGGCGCCCTCACCGGTGATCCAGTCACGGGCGATCTGACGGACGGCGGGCGGATTCGGCTCGTACTGCACGAAGCCCTCGTACGCGACCATCGATCCGGTGCGTGCGAGCAGGTCCTGGCCTGTCTGCATGGCGACCTTCAGCATCTTGCTGCCGTGGTTCTCCATGCGGGCCGTGACGGGGGTCGGGGCGTAACCCGCGAGCTGCTGGTTCATGACGGGCTCCCTCAGACCTCGTACGGCTGGACGATGATGAAGTTCCCGGGGGCGCCCCGGAACTGGAGGTTCACGCTCTCGCCGCTGTCGCCCGCGTAGGCGTTGTGCCGCAGTCGCACCTGGCTGGCGACGATCACCTGCGAGGCCGACGACCAGGCGACGACCGCATTGCAGTCGGCGAAGGTGGTCGGGGTGACGGGCAGGACGACCGGCGCCCCGTGGGTCTTGACGATCACTGTGCCGGTGCCCTGGAACTGCATGGTGAACAGGGCCCCGCCGGGGATCCCATGGCCCTCGATCCTGCGGACCTCGTACTGCAGGGTCTCGTCGAAGGCGAGCACGTTCTCCGCGGAGACGCAGATACCGTCGCCCTGCAGCTCAATGGGGTGCAGATGGGTGCTGTTCTCGGCGAAGAAGACCTGTCCACGGCCGGTGCAGCGCATCAGCTGCATCTCCTGGCCGGTGGCATGGCCCACGATCCGCCCGGCGAATCCGGCTCCCTTGTAGCTGAAGTCGACCTTGCCCTGGTACATCACCATGCTGCCCTGGCGGGCGAGTACAGGGGTGTCACTGATGGTCAGATCAGCCCTCATCAGGTACTTGTTCTGCGGTGTCCAGCGCTGGCCGGTGTCCGTTTCCCGGTACTTCTGGAAGGCGGCCTGCAGCCCGGGGACCGCCACGGTCGGCTGATGCTGACCGTAGGGGGCGGGCTGTCCGTACGGAGCGGGCTGCCCGGGAGACGGCTGCTGACCGTAGGGGCCCGGCCCGCCCTGGGCGTCTCCGTACGGGGCGGGGGCGCCCGGCGGCTGAGCCTGGCCCGGGAACTGACCGAACTGGGGCGGCTGTTGCTGCTGGGGAAGCGGCGGCGGCTGTGGCGCGTAAGGAGCAGGAGCGGGCGGCGGGGTGACGCCGCCCTGCATATGCATCGGCGCGGCCATGGTGGGCGCCGAGTGCAGGGGCGGCGGAGCGGGCGCCGGGGGTGGAGGCGGAGTGGGCCCCGGGGGTGGAGGCGGGGCCGCCGCTCCCCCGGGCGCGGGCTGCGGCTGCGGGGCAGGCGGGGCCTGGGGCGTGGCGGTCTGGGGCTGGACGGTCTGGGGCTGGGCAGCCGGCGCGCCGAAAGCGGGGGCGGGCTCGGGAGCGGCGGGGGGAGCGAAGGCGGGAGCGCCGAAGGCCGGCGGGGCGGCCTGCTGCGGAACTTCGGGCTCCTCGTCGGCCACTTCACCGCCGAAGTTCTTCAGCAGCGCTTCGAGTCCCCCGTCGAAGCCCTGGCCGACTGCGGCGAACCGCCAGACGTCCTTCAGATAGAAGTCGCCCAGCATGACGGCGCGCTCGGTGCTGAACTCGGAGCCGGTGAAGGCGTATCTGACGACCTCTTCGCCGCCGGCGACGATACGGATGTACCCGGGCCCGATCTGTGACATCTGGCCGCCGCCGTCGATCGTCGCGGTGAACGAGAGCTTCTGGACGGTCGCGGGGATGCGGTCGAGCGTGACACGGAAGGATTCGGTGTCACCGGCCTGCGCGCCGAGGAGCTGGATGGACTCCTCGGGCGACTTGGGCTGGTTGAAGAAGATGAAGTACCGGTCGTCCGAGAGCTGTTCATCCGCGTCGAGTCCGAAGCAGCTGATGTCGAAGGTCAGTCCGGCGCCCGCGATCTGTACACCCACGTACAGGTCCGTGCCCGCTGTCAGGTCACTGATCCGGGCCTTGTGGCCGCGTTGGAATTGCCTGGCCATACGTAACGACCGTCCCCCATCCCGAGTGTGTTTCCGTCGCGTCAGGCTAACGGCTGGCACCGACATCCGGCCAAGCCGGGACGGACCCGGTACGCAGCCGGTACAGAATCGCCGGGGGGGGCGTGCGGCACCGGAGGCCAGGGACGCCGGAGCCGTCTGCCGCACCGGAGGTCGGGGGCGCCGGGGCCGTCCACCGCACTCCGCGTCAGGACCGCAGGAACGGTGGAGCCGTCACTCGCCCCGGGCCGCGGGCAGATGGGGCAGCCGCTCGGCGGAGACCACCCCTTCGAGGTAGCCCCGGGCCCGCTCGGTGCGCGGATACGCATCGAGGAGCCGCCAGAAGCGCGGGCCGTGGCCGGGCACCAGGAGATGGGCGAGCTCGTGGAGCAGCACATAGTCGACGACGTACTCCGGCATGCCCTGGAGCCGGTGCGACAGCCGGATGCTGCCCTCCGCCGGGGTGCAGGAACCCCACCGGGTGTTCTGGTTGGTCACCCAGCGCACCGAATCGGGACGTGCCCTGCCCTCGAAGTACTGCTCGGACAGCCGCGCCGCGCGCTCGGCGAGCCCGGTGTCGCCGAGGACGCGCTTGCTCTCCTGGGCCGCGAGTTTGTCGAGCATCACGGTCACCCAGCGCCGTTCCTCCGCGTCCGACATCCGGGCCGGGATGAGCACGATGGTGCGGTCGCCCTCGCGGTACGCGGAGACCGTTCTGTTCCGACGGGCGCTCCTGCGGACCTCGACCGGGCTCGTCGCCGGGGCGCAGGGCGGCGGGGTCTTCGCGCTGCGCGAGGGGTTTCCGGCGGTGTGCAGGGGATCGACGGGCACGTCTCGACGTTACCCGCTGTCAGTGGGGGAAGTCCCGCGCCCATGGCGGTTGAACCTTGATCCATTCCATAGAGTGCAGCATTCGAAGTATCAGCACACCGCGCCTGTGGATAACTCTCCGCACCGTCCATGACCTGAGGGCATTCTGGCGACAGAGCCGCTGGGACAGCCCAGCGGACTGTGAACGGGGGCGTGCGATGCATCCAATGGTGAAGCCCGCGCTGCGGCGCGCATGGCGGGACCGGCAGGCCGTGCAGTTCGGGGTGACGCCCGCCCAGGCGGTGGTGCTCGGCCCGGTGGACCCGGCGACCGGCTGTCTCATCGGGCTGCTGGACGGCACCCGCGGGATGGAGCTGCTGCGGGAGGAGGCGCGGGCCATGCGGCTGCCGGACGGCCAGGTGGACAAGCTGGTCGCCCGGCTGGCGAAGGCGGGGCTGATCGACGATGCGCGGGCCGGAGGCGCGGCGGTCGAGGCGTTACGGAACCGGCCCGGCACCCTGGACCGGCTCCGCCCCGACCTGGCATCGCTCTCACTGGTCCATCCGGAGCCGGGCGGCGGCGCGGCCCGGCTCGCGGCGCGGCGGGCCATACGGGTCCAGGTCCGTGGTGCCGGCCGGGTCGGGGCCATGGTGGCGGCGCTGCTCTCGGCCTCCGGGGTGGGCCTGATCGAAGTGCTCGACGGCGGAGCCGTCACCCCCGGGGATGTGGCGCCGGGCGGTTTCCCGGCCGAGGCCGTCGGGGAGCGGCGGGACACGGCGGCCCGCCGGCTGGTCCGGCGCGCCGCGCCCGGCCCGCCATCACGGGCTTCGGCTGCCGCACCGGGCGGGGACTGCGGGCCCGGGCTGTCCCTGGTCGTCGTCGCCCCGCGGGACGGACTCGACGCCTATGTGCCGGATCCGGCGGTCTCCGCGGAGTGGATCGCGTCGGGCACACCTCATCTCTACGGGGGTGTGCTCGAAGGCACCGGAGTGGTCGGGCCGCTGGTCCTGCCGGGAGGCACGGCGTGCTCGGGCTGCCTGGCCCTGCGCCGGGCCGAGCGTGATCCTGGCTGGCCCCGGATGGTCGCGCAGTGGCGCTCGGGCCGACGCGGCTCCGTCCCGGCCTGCGATCTCGGTCTGGCCACGGCGGTCGCGGGACTGGTGACCGCCCACGCACTGACGTTCCTCGACGGGGAGCTGCCCGCTTCCACAGGCTCGCGGTGGGAAGCGTCGCTGCCGCTGCTCGACTGGCGAGCGGCCCGTATCACACCCCACCCCGACTGCAGCTGCGGTGCGGGTGGGCACACTGAGGGGGTGCATGCCTCGGAGGCCGAGGCTCCGCACGACACAATGGCCGGGTAACCGCCGTACGCTCCACGGCAGTCTGGGATTTGGAGGGGCGCATGTCTGATCTTCCCCGGAAAGCGGTCACACGTACCGCCAAGCTGGCGTCGCTCCCACTCGGTTTCGCCGGCCGCGCCACCTGGGGCCTGGGCAAGCGGATCGGCGGCAGGTCCGCGGAGATCGTGGCACGTGAGGTGCAGCAGCGCACGGCCGAGCAGCTCTTCAAGGTCCTGGGCGAGCTGAAGGGCGGGGCCATGAAGATGGGGCAGGCACTCTCGGTCTTCGAGTCCGCCCTGCCCGAGGAGATCGCAGGCCCCTACCGGGCGGCGCTGACCAAGCTCCAGGAATCCGCCCCGCCCATGCCGGTGCAGACGGTGCATGCCGTGCTGGAGGCTCAGCTGGGTACGGAGTGGCGTGAGCTGTTCGTCGAGTTCGACGACAAGCCGTCGGCCGCCGCTTCCATCGGCCAGGTGCACCGCGCGGTGTGGCACGACGGGCGGGCGGTGGCGGTCAAGGTGCAGTATCCGGGGGCCGGTGAGGCACTGCTGTCGGATCTCAGCCAGCTGAGCCGGTTCGCGCGGCTCCTCGGACCGCTGATTCCCGGCATGGACATCAAGCCGCTCATCGCCGAACTGCGGGACCGCGTGTCCGAGGAACTGGACTACGAGCTGGAGGCGGACGCGCAGCGGGAGCACGCGGAGGAGTTCGCCGGGGATCCGGACGTGGTGGTGCCCGGTGTGGTGCACCAGAGCGACCAGGTGCTGGTGACCGAGTGGATCGACGGGATCCCGCTGGCCGATGTGATCTCGGACGGCACGGAGGAACAGCGTGACCGGGCGGGGCAGCTGCTCGCCCGTTTCCTCTTCTCCGGCCCGGCCCGCACCGGGCTGCTGCACGCCGACCCGCATCCGGGCAACTTCCGACTGCTGCCCGCAGATGAGGGCGGGCGCGGAGATGAGGCCGGGGACACGGCCGGCCGGCCGGCGGAGGACGGCGGCCCCGCGGACGGTACCGCCGCCGAGGGGGCCGCGGCACGGTGGCGGCTGGGGGTGCTCGACTTCGGGACGGTGGACCGGCTGCCGGGCGGGCTCCCGGCCACGATCGGCCAGGCTCTGCGGATGACGATCGAGGGAGAGGCGTCGGCCGTCTACGAGATGCTCTGCGAGGAGGGGTTCGTCAAGGAGTCCATCGAGCTCGATCCGGAAGCGGTTCTGGAGTATCTGGTACCGATCATCGAGCCGGTGCAGGCTGAGGAGTTCACGTTCAGCCGGGGCTGGATGCGGGCCCAGGCGGCGAGGATCGCCGATCCCCGTTCCCCCGCCCATCAGTTGGGCAAGCAGCTCAATCTGCCGCCGTCCTATCTGCTGATCCACCGGGTGACACTGAGCACCATCGGAGTGCTCTGCCAGCTGGGTGCGACCGTGCGGCTCCGGGGCGAGCTCGAAGACTGGATGCCGGGGTTCCTTCCGGAGACCGTGGAGACCGGACTCCCGGAGCAGGACCTCGACCAACTCCCGGCACAGGCCACGGAGAAGAGCACGGAGAAGAGCACAGGGAACAGCGCGGAGAAGAGCTCGGGGGAGGACGCGGAGAAGGAGACCGAGCCCGGCGCGGACCTCGACTCGGACGACGGTACGGAACAGGGCGCGGACGCTGTCCCGGAGCAGGGGCTCCCTCCCGCCCAGGCGCGCGCCTGACCGGCCCGCTACCGACGGCTCCGGAACATGCCGGCCCGGAACACCCCAGGCCCCCATGCCGGTTCTGGACGTGCACGGTCGGGACATGCCCAGCCTGGACACGCCCGGTCTGGACACGCCAGGGGGCCGGTCGCATCCGACCGGCCCCCGCTGTCCTTCGCGCTCTGGGCGCGTCTTTCGTGTTACCGCGTTATCGCTCTACCGCGTTGCCGCACTGGTCCGGTCCGGTCCGGTCCGGTCCGGTCAGTCTGGTCTGATCCGATCCGCTGCGACTTCGCTGCTTTACCAAGGCTGTTACTGCATGACCGCCATGGCGAGCGCGCGGCGGGCGCGCAACGACACGCGTTCGGCGCGGCGTTGCATACGGCGGGCGGCCACCAGGCGCAGAGCCTGGCGTTCGATATGGGCCTCCCTGTGGCGCTCGTGCATATGAGCACGAGCCATGGCTTCTGGGATGAGTTGCATCTCACGGGTCCTGTTCTGACGCGAGGCGGTCGCGCCGGTGGTGGTGACGACTGGGGTTGCGGAGCCGGACGGCTCGCTGGTGGAGGAGGTCATCGGGTCCTGCTTCTGGGGATCGTGCTTCTGGGGACGGTCGATCGTTCCGGGGCCGTTGAGTTTCATGCCGCGACCGGGTTCTTGCGCGGACGACCACGCGGCCTCTTGCGGGCGACGACGACGCCCTGGACGAAGAGCTCACCGCCCCAGACACCCCAGGGCTCCCGACGCTCCTTGGCGCCTGCGAGGCAGGCCTCGACCAGCGGGCAGGTGCGGCAGAGCGACTTGGCGTACTCGACGTCCGCCGGGGTCTCGGCGAAGAAGACCTCCGGGTCGTAGGCGCGGCAGGGTACGGGCGCGTCGAGGTTCTCGATGGCGTCGTCGAGAACGGTCAGCGCGGTGAGCGGGAACACGGTGGGATCCTCCGGGGCAACAGGGGGCGAGAGCGTCTGTGAGGGCGGTACGGACGGGGCGTGCGCTTCGATTTGCACGGTGGTTTCATTCCTCGTCTGGTCGTTCCGGTCTGTTTGACCGAAGGTCGTCTGGTGGCCCAGTACAAACAAAAGGGCCGCGGATCCCGGGTGGGGTTCCGCGGCCCTGAAGGCGCCTGCCTGATGCTGGATCAGACTGGATCACTCCAGGGTTCGAGCCCACGGAAGGCCCACATCGTGTGATGCTGCGTTGCCTGCTGGCCGAACTCGGCACCGGCTGCCGCAAACGCATAGGACGGAATCCCCGCGATTGCTACTGCTGCTTCCGGTGCCTGGGTCGGTCGCTCATTACGGTCCCGAACGGGAAGGCCCACGGGGGAAACAGGGCTGACGGCAGAGAAGCCGGACAGACCGATCCCACGGAAGGAGGAGCCGAGCAGGCAGGTGGCGACGACCGAGCGGTCAGTCATTTTGGTCTTCGTCGTGGTTGCCACTGGTCTCGCCTCCTCTCGGCGTCTCGGGGAGCTGGGGCCCGGGGGCCGCGTCCCATTCGTATAGGTCACGTAAAGCTGTGGATCAAGTACAGCACGGAACCAGGGCTTCAGAGAAGTCGCTGTTCCCGTGGTTAAGAACCTAAGGGGGTTCCCGGGGCGTGCGCAAACTATTTTCTCGACGAGTTTCGGTCAGTCTTCCCCGTCCTCGCCCGCAAGCTCCTGGCCTGCACAGATCTTCAGCACATCGGCCCCGAACCGCGCGATCTTCCGGGCCGGGACACCGGCGATCCGCGTCAGCTCGCTCTCGCTCGACGGCACGGCCTCGGCGATGGCCATCAGGGTCTTGTCGGTGAACACGCAGAACGCGGGCTGCCCCGTCTCCTGGGCCTGGACGGAACGCCACTCGTGCAGCCGCTCGTAGAGCGCCTCGTCCATGTCGGACGGGCACTCCTCGCAGCGCATCAGCTTCATCTCGCCGCCGTCGGTCAGCGTCTTTCCGCAGACCCGGCACCGCACGGGCCCGCGGTGCTTCCGGCGGACCGCCGTCCCCCGCTCGATCCCGCCCGCACCACCGTCGGCGCCGCGCAGCCCGGCGGTGGCAGCCGAACCCGGCCGCAGCCCGCTGAGGAAGCGGCTGGCCCGGCGGGAGGCCCTCCCCCCGGGAGACCGGGACAGTGCCCAGGAGAGTGTGAGGTGCAGCCGGGCACGGGTGATGCCCACATAGAGCAGCCGGCGCTCCTCCTCGACCTGGGCGTCGGTCTTGGCGTAGGTGATCGGCATCATGCCTTCGGTGAGACCGACCAGGAACACCGCGTCCCACTCCAGCCCCTTCGCCGAGTGCAGCGAGGCCAGGGTGACGCCCTCGATGGTCGGGGCATGCTGCGCCGCCGCCCGCTCGTCCAGCTCGGCGACCAGATCCGAGAGGGTCGCCCCCTCCCTGGCCCTGGCGAAGTCCTCGGCCAGGCGCACCAGCGCCGCCAGTGACTCCCAGCGGTCCCGGACCGCACCGGATCCTGCGGGGGCCTCCGCCCGCCATCCCTTGGTGCCGAGCACCGCACGCACCTGGGACGGCAGATCCACCGCGTCGTCGAGCAGCGGGTCGTTGCCCCCTGCACGGGCGGCTCCGCGCAGCGCTACCCCGGCCTCCCGGACCTCGGGCCGTTCGAAGAACCGCTCGGCTCCGCGCAGCTGGTAGGGCACGCCCGCGTCGGCCAGCGCCTGCTCGTAGACCTCGGACTGGGCGTTGATCCGGTACAGCACGGCGATCTCGGAAGCGGGGACGCCCGCTGCGATCAGGTCCCGGATCCGGCGCGCGGTCCCCTCGGCCTCCGTGGGCTCGTCCCCGTACTCCTTGTAGACGGGCTCGGGCCCCGGCGAGCGCTGCGAGATCAGTTCAAGGCGGTGCTCGGCGGCCCGGCCGCGCGCCTGTGCCAGCAGCCCGTTGGCCAGGTGGACGACCTGGGGTGTCGAGCGGTAGTCCCGGACCAGCTTCACCACTGTGGCCTGCGGATGGCGGACCCGGAAGTTGAGCAGGTGGTCGGGGGTGGCGCCAGTGAAGGAGTAGATGGTCTGGCCGGCGTCGCCGACGACGCAGAGGTCCTCCCTGTCCCCCACCCACAGTTCGAGTAGCCGCTGCTGGAGCGGGCTGACGTCCTGGTACTCGTCGACCACGAAGTGCTGGTACTGGCTGCGGATCCGGTCGGCGATGTCGTGCCGGTCCTGCAGGATTCCGACGGTCAGCAGCAGTACGTCCTCGAAGTCGATCACTCCGCGGTCGCGCTTGAGCTGCTCGTACATCGCGTAGATCTGGGAGATCTCGGCCGGGCCCCGGGGCGCATCGCGCGCCGATTTCGCGATGGCGGCCGGGTAGTCGGCGGGCACGGTCTGGGTGACCTTGGACCACTCGATCTCCCCCGTCACGTCCCGCAGCTCGTTCCGGTCGAGCCGGACACCGCAGCGCGCGGCGGCCTCCGCGACCAGCTGGACCTTGCGCTCGACGAGCCTGGGCACCTCGCCGCCGACCGCCTTGGGCCAGAAGAACTGGAGCTGGCGCAGCGCCGCCGAGTGGAACGTGCGCGCCTGGACACCGCCCGCGCCGAGCTGGCGCAGCCGCCCGCGCATCTCTCCGGCCGCGCGGTTGGTGAAGGTCACGGCGAGCACCGTGGAGGGCTGCAGAATCCCTGCGCGCACCCCGTAGGCGATGCGGTGCGTGATCGCGCGGGTCTTGCCCGTGCCCGCTCCGGCCAGCACGCACACCGGACCGTGCAGGGCGGTCGCGACCTCGCGCTGCTCGGGGTCGAGCCCGTCGAGCACCGCGTCGGCGGAGTCCGGGACCTGCGGGAAGAGAGAGGCGTGCGTTGCTGCAGTCACCCCGCCATGCTGCCAGGTCTCCCGCACCCGATGGATCCGTTGTCCACAGGGACCGGACCATAGTAGTACCGGTCGCGTACCGCAGTCGTACCGGTCGCGGCCGTCGTGCTCTCGGCCGACCTGGTCCCGGCCGTCCTGGCCGCCGCCGGCCGTCCGCCGGGCCCCTCCGGGGAACGGGAATGGCTGGCCGGTCACGTACGTTCTACCGGCATGTGATTTCCCGGGGTCGCCCCTAGGAAATCCCCATGTATCGGACGAAGCAGTACAGAAGGCTGCGGGCGAAGCAGCAACAGAGGAGCGCGAGACATGCCGGGCACTGTGACGATGTACAGCACCACGTGGTGCGGCTACTGCCGTCGGCTGAAGGGCCAGATGGACCGTGAGGGCATCGCGTACACCGAGGTGAACATCGAGCACGACGCCGATTCCGCGGCCTTCGTGGAGAAGGCGAACGGCGGCAACCAGACCGTGCCCACGGTTCAGGTGGTCTCCGACTCCGGCAGTGAGTCGGTGCTGACGAACCCTTCGCTCGCGCAGGTCAAGCAGGCCATGGCCGCCTGACCCCACCCCGCCCTCCCCGCTCCACACGGACAGACCCTCGTGCCGAACCGGTACGGGGGTCTTGCGCTGCGCCTGTCGTGGCGACAGCCCCGGGTGCGGTGTGTGGCGGGTCGCGGTTCATCACCCGCGCAGGGCGAGCCACTCCTGGAGTTCCACGAGGTTTCCCTCCGGGTCCATGAGGTGGGCGACGCGCATACGGTCCCCCATGGGGGCAGGGCCGTGGGTGAGTACGGCGCCCCGCGAGGTGATCTCCTCGCAGTAGCGGTCGATGTCGTCGACCCGCAGGACGACCAGGGACCGGTAGCCCGTCGGCTCCGCGGCGAGTTCGCCCAGGACCTGCGCCATGTGCGCGCGTTCCTGCAGGGCGATGCCCGCGGTGCCGCCTTCGGGCGTGAATTTCGCGTACGGGCCGTCCTCCGCGTCGAACTGCGGCTTCAGCCCCAGTACGTCCCGGTAGAAGCGGTAGCAGCTGGAGAAGTCCGTGACCAGGAGGCGGACCTGGGCGAGTTCCATCGATGTCCCCTTGAAGAGCAACAGCGCGAGTTGGAGAGCAACAGCGCGAGCGTTCGAGCCCGACGACACACCACACCCGGCGAGGGCGGACAGGGGCAGCCGGTGACCACTTCCCCGGGCACCCTCGCCGGCACATCAATCGCAGTCACCGCAGTCACCGCGCTCGGCCGGTCAGGCCGCCGGCTTCGGCAGCGGCTTGCCGTACCAGAGCTCCACCAGTCTTGCCGCGATCGAGATACCGGAAGGGGGCAGCACATCCCCGGCCTCGATCGCGGAGCGCAGGTCCTCCCGCGAGAACCAGCGGGCCTCGCTGATCTCCTCGCCGTCCACGGTGATCTCGGATGACGTGGCCTGCGCCATGAAGCCGAGCATCAGGCTGGACGGGAAGGGCCAGGGCTGGCTGGCGACGTACTGCACGGTGCCGACCGTGACGCCCGCCTCCTCGAACACCTCACGCGCCACCGCGGCCTCGATGGACTCGCCCGGCTCGACGAAACCGGCGAGCGTGGAGAACCGGCCCTCCGGCCAGTGCACCTGCCGGCCGAGCAGCGCCCTGTCGTGTTCGTCGGTGACGAGCATGATCACCGCCGGGTCGGTACGCGGGTAGTGCTCGGCCCCGCACGCCTGACAGCGCCGGATGTGGCCGGCGGCGGCGATGACGGTGCGCTCGCCGCAGCGGGAGCAGAAGCGGTGCAGCCGCTGCCAGTTCTCCAGCGCCACCGCGTGCACCAGAAGCCCGGCGTCGAGCGGCGAGAGCAGCAGCCCCGCCTCACGCAGCCCGGCGGGCCTGGCGGACTGGTCCATCCGGCCGGGGAGGGTGTCCTTCTGGAGCGCGAAGTAGCGCACTCCGTCCGCGTCCGTGCCCAGGAAGTAGCGGTGCTCCTCGGTGAGGGGGGCCTCGAACGACGGGGTCTTGAGCAGTTCGGTCCGGCCGTCCGGTGTCTCGTCGATCAGCGCCTGGCCGCCGGAGACCACGAACACCCGGGTCGTCGGGTGGCTCCAGGCCGCGGCCAGCCATGCCTCGTCGAGGCGGTGGTGGGCGGCCCGGTCGATGCCGCTCGGGGCGGTCAGACCGATCGGCCGGTGCGGATCCGTACCGGTGACGGTCCCGGCGGCACCGGCGGCGGCCCGGTCGTCAGCGGTCCCGCCCTGGCTCGCGTGACCTTCGGTGGCATTGCTGAAGTTGCTCACAGGTGCTTCCAACTCCCCCTCGTGTACTGGTGGTTCGGTTCGGCGTTCTCAGCGCAGGGCGGCGGCCATGTCGCCCCACAGATAGGCGGTGGTCTCCACACCCTTGAACAGCAGGTCGAGTTCGACCTTCTCGTTCGGTGCGTGCCAGCCGTCGGACGGCACGGAGATGCCCAGGAAGAGCACCGGGGCACCGAGGACGTCCTGGAGATCGGCGGCGGGGCCCGAGCCGCCCTCCCGGGTGAAGCGGATCTTCTCGCCGAACGCCCGGCCCATCGCCCGTACGACGGACTGGAGCGCCGGGTGGTCAAGCGGGGTCAGACACGGCCGGGTACCTGCGCTGAATATGACCTGCTGGCGGATCCCGGGCTCCGCCCGGCCGGCCGCCCACTCGGTGACCAGCCGCTCGATCCGCACCGGGTCCTGGCCCGCCACCAGCCGGAACGACAGCTTCACCATGGCGGACGACGGGACGACGGTCTTGCCACCGGTGCCCTGGTAGCCGCCGCCGATGCCGTTGACCTCGGCGGTCGGGCGGGCCCAGATCCGCTCCAGCGTGGTGTGGCCGCGCTCACCGGCCGCCGCCCGGGACTTGGCGGTCCGCAGCCACTCGGCCTCGTCGAAAGGCAGCTCGGCGAAGAGCTCGCGCTCGGCGTCCGTGAGCTCCGCGACACCGTCGTAGAAACCGGGGACGGTGACCCGTCCATCGGCGTCGTGCAGTGCGGCCACCAGCCGGGCGGCCGCGGTGGCCGGGTTCGGGACGGCGCCGCCGAAGGAGCCCGAGTGGATGTCCTGCTCGGGGCCTTCGAAGGTGATCTCGCACTCGGCGAGGCCGCGCATACCGGTGCAGACGGTCGGCGTCGTCCCGGACCACATCCCGGTGTCCGAGACGATCACCACATCGGCTGCGAACCGCTCGGCGTGCTGCTCGACCAGCTCCCTGAAGTGCGGGGAGCCGGACTCCTCCTCGCCCTCCACCAGAAGTTTGAGGTTGACGGCGGGGGCCGTGCGGCCGGTGGCGGCGAGGTGCGCGCGGACCCCGAGTGTGTGGAAGAACACCTGGCCCTTGTCGTCCGCCGCGCCCCTGCCGTACATCCGGCCGTCCCTGACGACCGGCTCGAAGGGGTCGGTGTGCCAGCCGTCGTCGACCGCGGCGGGCTGGACGTCGTGGTGGCCGTAGACGAGGACGGTCGGCGCCTGGGGGTCGCCCGAAGGCCACTCGGCGAACACCGCGGGGGCGCCGGGCGTATCGAGGATCTCGGTGACCGGGAAGCCGGTCTCGCGGAGTGCGGCGGCCAGCCAGTCGGCGCTGCGGCGTACATCGGCCGCGTGCTCCGGCTGCGCGGAGACGGAGGGGATGCGCAGCCAGTCGGCCAGGTCGGCGAGGAAGGACCCGCGGTGCTGGTCCAGGTACGTGCGGACAGCGCTGTCCGGGGTGTCGCTCATGCCATCGAGCCTAACGGGCCGGTCGGGGTGGCTCGCCCGGCGGATCCGCCGGTGGGGCTGGAGCGGGGTCCGCCGGATCGCCCAGCAGGATCCGCTCAAGACCGGCCCGGCCCGGCAGCCGCGCGGGCCGGACCACTTCTCCGGTCCGTACGTAGAGGAACACGGCCGAGACCGAGGTGAGCGGGATGTGGTGCTGCTCGGCCCAGGCCAGCCGGTAGACGGCCAGCTGGAGCGGGTCGGCGGTGTGGGCCCGGTGGGTCTTCCAGTCGACGATCTCGTAGGTGTCGCGGCCGGTGCGGTAGACGGCGTCCATCCGGCCGCGGATCACCCGTCCCGCGAGGGTGAGCGTGAAGGGGGCCTCGACCCGGTGGGGCGTACGCCCGGCGTACGGGGTGCGCTCGAAGGCGTCCTTCAGTTCGGCCAGCTCCCGCTCGTCGGCGATCACCGGTTCGTCGTCGTCACCGCCGGGCAGCTCGTCGGGTCCGAGCATGGGCAGCGGCAGCTCGTCGAAACGCGACTCGACCCAGGCGTGGAAGCGGGTGCCGCGGCGGGCGGCGGGCTGCGGCGGGCGGGGCATGGGCCGGGCCAGCTCCTGCGCGAACGCGTCGGGGTCCTCGGCGAGGCGCAGCAGCTGGGTCGCGGTGAGGGTGCGGGGCACGGGGACGTCGCGCACGGTGCTTCTGGCGCGGAGCAGTTCGGCCGTGAGCGCGTCGAGATCACGGTCCCAGGAGGTGAGCGTGCGGGCGTCCTCGGGGGTGAGGGGGGTCCGGGCATGGGGCACGTGCGGAGGGGCGGGGGTGCCGGGCGGGGCGGGGGCGTCGTGCGGGGCGGGGGCCCGGGTGCCGTGCGGGGCGGGGTCGTCGTGCGGGGCCGTTGGCCCGGGGTGCTGTCCCGGGCCCCGGTCCTCGTCCTGCCCGGTCGGCTCGGTCAGCTCGTCCTGCTCGTGTAGCTCGTCCTGCCCGGTCGGGTCGGTCGGCTCGTGCTGCCCGGTCTGGTCTGTCGGGTCGGTCGGCTCGTCCTGCCCGTTCAGCTCGCTGAGCTTGTCCAGCACCAGTTCCGCCGCCGCCCTGCGGCGGCGCAGTGACGTCTCGTCCAGCGGCAGGGGCCAGGCGTGGTCCGCCGCCGCGTCCCGCAGCGCCGGGTTCTCCTCGTCCTCCTCCGGGGCGTCCGCCCAGATCTCCGTCTCGCCGTACCCCGCGGCGCAGTGCTCCTGCAGCGCGAGCAGGAAGTCCGAAGGACCGCGCGGGCGCTTCTGGCTCGGACCCCACCAGTGGGCCGAGCCGAGGAGCAGCGAGCGGGGGCGGGTGAAGGTGACGTACCCCAGGCGGAGTTCCTCCGTGTGCTGGTGGGACTTCATCGCCGCCTTGAAGGCGGCCAGTCCCTTCGCGTCCCACGCGCCGACCCCGGGAAGCGTCGCCGCGTCGCCGCGCAGGGCGTGCGGCAGCACCTTCGGCTGCGCGGTCCACACCTCGCGGGACTGCCCGCTCGGGAACTGTCCGGTCACCAGGCCAGGGACGGCGACCACATCCCATTCGAGGCCTTTGGACTTGTGAGCGGTGAGGACCTTCACGGTGTTCTCGCCGCCGGGCAGTGCGTTGTCCAGGCCCTTCTCGTACTGGGCCGCCGTCCGCAGAAAGGCCAGGAAGGCCAGCAGGCTCGCCTCGCCGTCCAGCGAGGCGAAGCCCGCCGCTATGTCCAGGAACTGCGAGAGGGTCTCGCGGCGGCGGGCGGCCAGCGCGTGCGGGGAGGCCGACAGCTCGACCTCAAGACCCGTGGTGGCGAGCACCCGGTGCAGTACGTCCATCAGGGGGTCGGCCAGCGAGCGCCGGAGATCGCGCAGTTCGGCGGCGAGCCGGGCGAACCTCACCCGGGCATCGGCCGAGAACGGAAGCCCGTCGTCCGTACGCCCGCCCCGCACCCCGTCCGGACGCCCGCCACGCCCCCCGTCCGCAAGCCCGGCGCCCGTCCCGTCCCCCTGCCCGCCGCCCCAGTCCGCAGGGCTCCCGTCCGCGGGCCCCCCGTCCGGGACCCCGCCGCCGGCCGTCAGGAACGTGTCCAGCGCGTCCGCCAGCGAGACCACCTCGGCCGGGTCGACCCCCTCGACGGCCTCCGCGAGCCGCTGGTCCGCGTCAGCCCCGTCGTCGCCCGCCGCGCCGCCGTGCCGTACGAGAAGCCGCGCCCTGCGGCCCAGCAGCGCCAGGTCGCGCGGGCCGATCCGCCAGCGCGGCCCGGTCAGCAGCCGGACCAGCGAGGCGTTGGCCCCCGGGTCCTGGAGCACCTCGCAGACCGCCACCAGATCGGCGACTTCGGGCAGGTGCAGCAGCCCCGAGAGGCCGACCACCTCGACCGGCACGTCCCGGGCCACCAGCGCGCCCTGGATCTGCGCGAAGTCCCCGGCGGTGCGGCAGAGCACCGCGATCTCGCCCGGGTCCTTGCCGGTGCGCACCAGATGCGCGAGCGAGTCGGCGAGCCAGCCGATCTCCTCCTCGTGTGTACGGAGCAGGGCGCACCGCACCATGCCGTCCCGCTCGGCGCCCGGCGCGGGACGCAGTGCTTCGACGCCCGCGTGCATCGCGCGCAGCGGGGCCGCCAGACCGTTGGCCAGGTCGAGGAGACGGCCGCCGCTGCGCCGGTTCTCGCTCAGCGAGAAGCGGGTGGCGGGGCTCCCGTCCGCGTACGGGAAGTGCTCGGGGAAGTCGTCCAGGTTGGCGACGGACGCGCCGCGCCAGCCGTAGATCGCCTGGCAGGGGTCGCCCACGGCGGTCACCGCGTGGCCGCTGCCTGCCCCGAAGAGGCCGGAGAGCAGCAGCCGCTGGGCGACGGATGTGTCCTGGTACTCGTCGAGCAGGACCACCCGGAACTCGTCCCGCAGCAGGGTCCCCACCTCGGGCCTGGTCAGCGCCAGCTCGGCGGAGAGGGCGATCTGGTCGCCGAAGTCGAGCAGGTCACGGCTGTGTTTGGCCGCGCGGTACCGGCTCACCAGATCGAGCAGTTCACGGCGGGCCCACGCGGCCTCCGGGACCTTGCGCAGCTCGGCGTTGGAGAGCCGGGCGCTCTCCAGGCTGTCCAGCAGCCCGGTGTCGTACGCACGCAGCGCCTCCGGGGTCACCAGATGCTCGGCCAGCTCGCCGTCCAGCGCCAGCAGATCGCTGACCAGTGAGGAGAAGGACTTCGTCAGCGCCGGATAGGGGCCGGGGGCCTCCTTGAGCACCCGGGCGGCCAGCTGGTAGCGGGTGGCGTCGGCGAGCAGCCGGGAGGACGGTTCAAGACCGATCCGCAGACCGTGGTCGGTGAGCAGCTGTCCGGCGAAGGCGTGGTACGTCGAGATGCGCGGCTCGCCCGGCGAGTAGTACGGATCGGCGCTCCCGGCCGCCGGGTCGGTGCTCACGGCAGGCGCCGAGGGGCGGGGGCCCGGTGCCGGGGACGGTCCGGGGGCGTCCGGGTCGGTCACCCCGGCCCGGACCAGGGCCTTGCGGACGCGCTCGGCCAGCTCGCCCGCCGCCTTGTTGGTGAAGGTCAGCCCGAGCACCTGCTCGGGCGCGACCTGCCCGGTCCCCACCAGCCACACCACCCGCGCGGCCATCACCGTGGTCTTCCCGGAACCGGCTCCGGCCACGATGACCTGCGGGGCGGGCGGCGCTGTGATGCAGGCCGTCTGCTCCGGGGTGAAGGGAATGCCGAGAAGCTCCTTGAGCTGCTCGGGGTCGGTGATGCGCGGGGTCACCTCAGAGAGGCTAACGGCGCCCTGTGACATTCCCGCCCGAGTCCCGCCGGGACCGCTCACCGCTCACCGCTCACGGACAGCCGTCACTCCACGATGTGGGTGCCCTCGGGCAGCGCACTGCAGGAGGCCCGGAACGCACAGTGGGTGCAGTGGCTGCCGGTCGTCGGGGTGAACCGCTCGTCCAGCACCTTCCCGGCGGCGGTCGCCAGCAGCTCCCCGACCCACTCCCCCGCGAGCGGTTCCTGCGACTGGACCCTGGGCAGCGCGTCGCCGCCCTCCTTGCGGGGGGCGGCCTGTCGCAGCTGTACGAGTTCGGCGCCGCCCGCTTCGGGGCGCCGCCCGCCGAAGACCTCGTCCACCGCGCCCTCGCGGACGGCGAGCTGGTAGACGGCGAGCTGCGGATGGCGGGCCACCTCGTCCTTGGTCGGCGCCTGCTTGCCGGTCTTGAAGTCGACCACGTACGCACGGCCTTCGGTGTCCCGCTCGACCCGGTCCATGGAGCCCCGGATCCGCACCTGGTACTCGCCGGCCTCCAGCGTCACGTCGAAGGGGTGCTCGGTGGCGGCCGGGGTGCGGCCCGCACGGTCCATGACGTGCCAGCGCAGGAAGCGTTCCAGCGCCGCGCGGGCGTTCTCCTTCTCCTGGCCGGACTTCCAGGGCGCGTCGAAGGCGAGCGAGTTCCAGACCGAGTCGAGGCGTTCCATCAGGACGGCCAGGTCGGCAGGGGTACGCCCGGACGCCACCTCGTCCGCCAGGACATGCACCACATTGCCGAACCCCTGGGCGGCGGTGGCGGGCGCGTCGGCCTTCACCTCGCGGCCCAGGAACCACTGGAGCGAACAGGTGCGGGCCAGCTGCTCCAGCGCGCTGCCGGAGAGCGCGACCGGCTGCCCGGGGTCGCGTACCGGGGCGGCGGAGTGCGTCGGCTCGTACAGCCCCCACCAGCGGTACGGGTGCGCCGCGGGCACCAGCGGCTGGCCCTCCTCGTCGGTGAGGGCGGCCAGCCGGGCGAGCCGGTGGGCGGCGGCCTCGCGCAGTCCGGGGGAGGCCTTCGGGTCGACGGTCGTGGCGCGCAACTCCGCGACCAGCGGGGCCACCGCGAGGGGGCGCCGGGGGCGGCCCGTGACGTCCTTCGGCTCCACCCCCAGCTCGGTGAGGAAGCGCGACGGCTGGTCCCCGTCGTCGGCCGGTGCCTTCACCGCGGTCACCACGAGCCGGTCGCGGGCCCGGGTCGCCGCGACGTAGAAGAGCCTGCGCTCCTCGGCGAGGAGCGCGCCGGGGCTGAGCGGTTCGGCCAGCCCGTCCCGTCCGATCCGGTCCGCCTCCAGGAGCGATCCGCGCCGCCTGAGATCGGGCCACAGCCCTTCCTGCACCCCGGCGACAATGACGAGTCCCCACTCCAGGCCCTTGGCGCGGTGCGCGGTCATGAGCTGGACCGCCTCGGGGCGCACGGTCCGCTTGGAGAGGGTGTCGGCGGCGATGTCCTGGGCGTCCACCTCTTCGAGGAAGTTCAGCGCGCCGCGCCCGCCGGTACGGTCCTCGGCGCGGGCCGCGGTGTCGAAGAGCGCGCAGACGGCGTCCAGGTCACGGTCGGCGTTGCGCCCGGCGGCTCCGCCCCGCAGGGCCGCGCGCTCCAGGCGCCGGGGCCAGCCGGTGCCGCTCCACAGCTCCCACAGGGCCTGTTCGGCGGTGCCGCCGTTCTCCAGGAGGGCGCGCGTTCTGCTCAGGAGCTTGCCCAGCTGCTGGGCGCCCCTGGCGTACGCGGGGTCGTGCGCGATCAGCCGTCCCGGCTCGGCGAGTGCGCGGGCGAGCAGTTCGTCGGAGGGAGCGGGCAGCCGGTTCCCGCCCGCCCGTTCCTCGTCGCGCAGGGCACGGCCGAGCCGGCGCAGATCGGCGGCGTCCATGCCGCCGAGGGGTGAGGTGAGCAGGGTGAGGGCCGTCGCGGTGGAGAGCCGGGCGGCGGGGGGCCCGGGGGCCGGGCCGTCCTCCTCACCACGGGCCGGTACGCCGTCCCCGCCTGCCGGTACGCCGTCTCCACCGGCTGCCGGTTCGCCTGCCGGTACGCCGTCTCCACCTGCCGCCGGTTCACCGTCCGCGCTGACGTCTCCACCGCCCGCCGGTTCATCGTCCGCGCTGACGTCCCCGCCTGCCGCCGGTTCACCGTCCGCGCTGACGTCTCCACCGCCCGCCGGGCGCCCCGCCCCCGTACCGCTGCTGTCCAGCGCCGCTTCCGCCACCGCCCGCAGCGCCGTCAGCAGCGGGGTCACCGCGGGCTCGTGGCGCAGTGCCATGTCGTCGCCCGCGATGTCCAGCGGGACCCCGGCCGAGGTCAGCGCGCGGCGCACCGCCGGGATGGAACGGCCGCCCGCACGGACCAGGACCGCCATCTCGTTCCACGGCACGCCCTCCTCCAGATGGGCCCGGCGCAGGATGTCCGCGATGTTGTCCAGCTCGGTGCCGGCCGTCGGGTAGGTGTACGCCTCGGTCCGGCCACCGGCCCGTACCGCGGAGAGTTCCCGGTGGGCGCGGACCTGCGCGGCGGGCAGCCGGGGCAGCGGCATGCGCTGGGTGAGCAGCCGGGTCGCCGTGAGCAGGGCGGCGCCCGAGCGGCGTGAGGTGGTCAGCACCTCGACGGGGGCCGGGCGGCCGTCCGTACGGGCGAAGGTGTCGGGGAAGTCCAGGATGCCGTTCACGTCGGCGCCGCGGAACGCGTAGATCGACTGGTCCGGATCGCCGAACGCGACCAGGGTCCGGCCGCCGCCCGCCAGCGCCCGCAACAGCCGGACCTGCGCCGGGTCGGTGTCCTGGTACTCGTCCACGAAGACCGCGTCGTAACGGAGGTCGGCCCGCTCGGCCAGCGGCACCGCGCGGTGCACCAGCTCCGCGTAGTCGATCACGCCCTGCGCGTCGAGGACGTCCAGGTACTCGGCGAGGAATCCGGCCGCCGCACGCCAGTCGGGGCGGCCCGTGCGCTCCGCGAACGCGGCCAGGGTCTCCGGTCCGAGCCCCAGCTCCCGGCTGCGCGCGAGCACGGCGCGCACCTCGTCGGCGAAGCCGCGGGTCGTCAGACAGGCCCGCAGCTCGTCGGGCCAGCGGATCCGTCCCAGGTCGAGCTGGCCGGCCAGCAGCTCCCGCACCGTGACGTCCTGCTCGGGTCCCGACAGCAGCCGCAGCGGTTCGGCGAAGAGGTCGGCGTCCTGGTGGGCGCGGACCAGCGCGTAGCAGAAGGAGTGGAAAGTGGTCGCCTGCGGTCCGTACGTACCGGTCCTGGAACCGGCGCCGCCCGGGTCTCCGCCGGCGAACGGTCCCGGCTCGCCGGGGAGGGGCCCGCCGCCCTGGATCCGTACGGCCATCCGGTCGCGCAGCTCCACGGCGGCCCGGCGGCTGAAGGTGAGGACGAGAATCCGTTCGGGGTCCGTCCCTTCGGCGATGCGCCGCGCCACCGCCTCCACCAGCGTGGTGGATTTGCCGGTGCCAGGCCCGGCCAGCACGAGCAGCGGTCCGGTGCGGTGATCAACCACCGCACGCTGCCGTGCGTCCAGTACGGGAGGATCCACCGCGCCCGGCGGGGTGCGCACCAGCCGGTACGGGCCCGGGGCCCGTTGCCGTACCCGGTGGGAAGTGGAGGTGCTCACGTGGATCGCCGGTCCTGGGAAGGGTGCGTGGATGTGCGGGCGGGAGAATCGGGGGTTCGGGGCGGGTGGGGGAGCATGGTGCTCGGCCGACGCTACGCGGCCGGGCCGGGGCGCCCCGGTGCCAGGGGTCTCGGCCCCCTGTGTACTCCGTACGGGTTCCGGACCACCCGCGGGAGGGCCGAATGGCGGAAGCTGTCAGACATGAGCCCCGTCGCCGCCGTCCCACCGCGCCCGCCGCATGTCCAGGCGCGGCAGATGGCCCTCCGCCTCCCGTGCGGCCCGCGGGGCGTCCCGCAGCGGGGTCGACTCCGCCCGGTAGTGCTCCAGTGCACGCAGCTCATGGCCCGCGAGCAGCGCACCGTCCGCGCGCACCACACGCCACCACGGGGCTGCGCCGCCGTAGAGGGCCATCACCCGGCCCACCTGGCGCGGGCCGCCCTCCCCCAGCCATTCGGCGATGTCCCCGTACGTCATGACGCGGCCGGACGGGATCAGCTCCGCGACGTCCAGCACCCGTTCCGCGTACTCCGGCAGCTCAGCACTCACCCGGCCCATCCTGCACCACAGCGCCGACAACGCGCCGGGCCCGCCGCAGAGCGGGCCATTTCCCGCAAAGGGGCCCTGATGCCTGCCCGCACCGCCCGGACATGCCACCATCGTCCGGGCGGTGGCCGGGTATCCCGCGCACAGCGCCCCACCGCTCCGCCCACGGGTCCAGCACCCCGAGGTGGAACGCGGTGATACGAGACGAGAAGGAACCGACGGAGGGGCCAGGCGTGCAGGAGCCACCGGAGGCGGCGAACGCCCCCGACTCCGAGACTCCTCCGGGCGAGCCGGGGACGGGGCCGAAGCCGGAGACAGGACCGCGGCCGGAGCGGGTCGGCACCCCGGCCCGGCCGGGGACGGGCCCCGGCCCGGGCAACGGTACGGAACCGGGCTCGGGCGACGGGACGGGCTCGGGCTCGGGCTCGGGCTCGGGCTCGGGCTCGGGCGACGGTACGGAACCGCCCCCCGGCACCGGACCGCACCCCGGCCCCGGCGCGCCCCCCGAGTTCGGTGGGGCGACACCCATCGACCGGGTCTCCGGGGACGAGCCGCTGCTCGCCGCCCGGGTGCACCGCCCGTCCGATCTGCTGCGCCTGCTCACCGGCATCCTGGCCATCGCGCTGGTCCTCGCCATCGCCGCCTTCGCCCACGGCACCACATCGGGTCTCGCCCAGGACATCCACAACGGCACCGTCCAGACACCCGATCTGCTCCTCAAGCTCGCCGGGCTCTTCTCGTCCATCGCCATACTGATCCTGCCGGTCGCCTTCGCGATCGAACGGCTGGTCAAACGGGACGGTCTGCGGATCGCGGACGGGGTGCTGGCCGCCGTACTCGCCCACGGAGCGGCGCTCGCCACCGACCTCTGGGTCGCCAAGGCCGCACCCAAGTCGATCACCGAGGCGCTCACCCAGCCCCTCACCAACGGCACGCTCACCGACCCAGTGCACGGCTATCTCGCCCCGGTCATCGCCTATATGACGGCCGTCGGCATGGCCCGCAGACCGCGCTGGCGGGTGGCGCTCTGGGTGGTGCTCCTCGTCAACTCCTTCGCCGTGCTGGTCGGAAGGCAGACCACGCCCTTCTCGATCATCGTGACGATCCTGCTGGGCTGGACCGTCGCCTACGGCACGCTGTACGCGGTCGGCTCGCCCAACGTCCGCCCCACCGGCCGCCAGCTGCTCGCCGGGCTCCGGCACGTCGGCTTCAACCCGGTCAGCGCGATGCGCGCCGAGGACATCCCCGACTCCGCCGAACAGGGCGACCGGGGCCGGCGCTACTTCGTCACGCTGGAGGACGGCGGGCCGCTCGACGTCACGGTCGTCGACCGGGAGCAGCAGGCCCAGGGCTTCTTCTACCGGGTGTGGCGCCGCCTCACGCTGCGGTCCATCTCCACCGGCCGCTCCATCCAGTCGCTGCGCCAGGCCCTGGAGCAGGAGGCGCTCCTCGCGTACGCGGCCATCGCGGCCGGGGCGAACGCGCCGAAGCTGATCGCCACGTCCGAGCTGGGCCCCGACGCGGTGATGCTCGTGTACGAGCACACCGGCGGCCGCTCCCTCGACTCGCTGCCCGACGAGGAGATCACCGACGAGCTGATGCAGAACACCTGGCGGCAGATGCAGGCGCTGCAGTCCCGGCGTATCGCCCACCGCAGGCTCGTCGGGGACGCGATCCTGGTGGACCGGGCGGGCCGGGTGATACTCACCGATCTGCGCGGCGGCGAGATCGCGGCGAGCGACATCGTGCTGCGGATGGACATCGCGCAGCTGCTCACCACGCTGGGGCTGCGGGCCGGGGCCGAGCGCTCGGTCACGTCCGCCGTCGCGGTCATCGGCCCCGACAAGGTGGCCGACAGCCTGCCGCTGCTCCAGCCGCTGGCGCTGAGCAGGTCGACCCGGGCGACCCTGCGTCAGCTGGCCCGCGAGCGGGCACAGCGCGAACGGGAAGCCATGATCGAGGCGTCGGAGACGGCGAAGCGGGCGAAGGCCGGGGCCGACGCGGCGCCGGGCGACAGCCGCAAGGCCGCCCGCGCCGAGAAGAAGGCCGAGAAGGAGGCCATCGACGACGCGCTGGACGGGGCACGCGAGGAGGACCTGCTCTCGCAGATCCGCCACCAGGTGCTGCTGATCCGGCCGCAGGCGCACGCCGAACCGGTACGGCTCGAACGCGTCAAGCTCCGCACCCTGTTCACGGTCATCGCCGGGTCCGTCGCCGCGTACTTCCTGCTCTCACAGCTCGCGAACATCCCCTACCACCAGCTGATCACCACCACCCGATGGGGCTGGGTCGCGATCGCGGTGCTGTTCTCCGCGCTGAGTTACGTGGCGGCGGCGATGAGCCTGCTCGGCTTCGTGCCGGAGAAGGTGCCGTTCCTGCGGGCCGTTTCGGCGCAGGTCGCCGGGTCCTTCGTGAAGCTGGTGGCGCCCGCGGCGGTCGGCGGGGTGGCGCTCAACACCCGTTTCCTGCAGCGCGCGGGCGTGCGCCCGGGGCTCGCGGTGGCCAGTGTCGGCGCCTCGCAGCTCTTCGGGCTCGGCAGCCACATCCTGCTGCTGATGGTCTTCGGCTATGTGACGGGCACCGAGCAGACCCCGTCGCTGACCCCGTCCCGTACGGTCATCGCCGGTCTGCTGACGGCCGCGGTGCTGGCCCTGGTGGTGACGGCGGTGCCGTTCCTGCGCAAGTTCGTTGTCACGCGGGTGCGTTCGCTGTTCGCCGGTGTGGTGCCACGCATGCTCGACGTACTCCAGCAGCCCCGCAAGCTGCTCACCGGTATCGGCGGGATGCTGCTGCTGACCGGCGCGTTCGTGATGTGCCTCGACGCTTCGATCCGGGCCTTCGGCGGCGGTTCGACCATAAGTTACGCGAGCATCGCGGTGGTCTTCCTGACCGGCAACGCGGTGGGGTCCGCCGTGCCGACCCCCGGCGGGGTGGGGGCCGTCGAGACGGCGCTGACCGGTGCGCTGATCATCGCCCGCGTCGACCCGGGGACCGCGGCCGCCGCCGTCCTGCTCTTCCGGCTGCTGACGTTCTGGCTGCCGGTGCTGCCCGGCTGGCTCTGCTTCAACTATCTGACCCGCAGAGGGGCGCTCTAGGAGTACGTACGGGTGCTGGTCCGTCAGGGCCAGCGGCACCCGCGGCCGGTCAGGCGCCCTGCGCCCGGCTGCGCTCCAGCGTCCGCAGGATCAGCCACTGGTCGCCCCAGGCCATCGCGGTGCCCAGTACGGCCATCACCACACCGATCAGTACGCTGCCGACGGCCTCCCCCACGGCGAGTCCGGCGAGCCCCAGCACCCCGCGGACCGCGAACCGCAGCGCGACGAGGCCGACGGCCAGCAGCCGGGTGCGCTTGTTCTTCCACAGCGCCCTCATGAAGCGCATCCGGGTCCGCAGGACCGTGAGCGAGAGCGTCAGGTTCACCGCGGCGACGACCGGGATCAGCCAGTACGCGGCCGGGTAGGCCCGCGCGATGTCGAAGATGCCCGCGAAGGTGCCGACGATCGGGAAGTACCAGGCGGGCAGCGGCTTGACGGGGTTCTGCTCCGTGCCGGGCGCAGTGCCCCGGGCAGTGGTCTGCGCTGTGGTCTGCGCTGTGGTCTGCGCCGTGGTCTGCGCCGTGGCCTGCGCTGTGGTCTGCGCTGTGGTCTGCGCCGTGGTCTGCGCCGTGGCCTGCGCCGTGGTCTGCGCCGTGGTCTGTGCTGTGGTCTGTGCGGTGATCTGCTCCGTGCTCACTGCGGTCATGTCCGGCTCCCCCTGAGGCTTCGTTTCCGACCTGAGAAGCTTCCCGCGCCGGGCGCCCCGGCCGGCAGAGCGAACCGTCCGCACTCCGGCAGGACAAATGTCCCGTGCGCCGGCCGCCCGCTCAGCGGGCCGTGATCACCAGGATCGCCGCGTCGTCGTGGAGCCGTCCGCCGACGTACCGGTGGAGGTCCTGCTCGATCTCCCGCACCAGGGCGGCCGGCTCAAGACCGGCCCAGTTCTCCAGCCGCCCGGCCAGCGGGTAGAAATCCCCCCGCCGGTCCCGCGCCTCCGTGACCCCGTCCGTGAACAGCAGCAGCCGGGCCCCGTAGGGCAGCCGTGTCTCCACGACGGCGCGCGTCCGTTCCTCCTCGGGGACCAGGAACCCAAGCCCCAGCGGCAGCCCCGCCTCCCCCAGACCGATCTGCCGCGCACCGGCCCTGCGGACGGCGTACGGCTCCAGATGCCCGCAGTTCACCAGCCGCATCCGCTGCCGGTCCGGGGCGAACTCCACCAGGAGCGCCGTGACATGGCGCGGTTCCTGGCCGATGGTCTCGGCGTACTCGTTGTAGCGGTCGAGTATGTTCTCCATGCGCCGGGTCAGGTCCGAGAGGCCCGGCTCCTCGTACCCCGCCACCCGGAAGGCGCTGAGCACGGCCGCCCCCGCGTTGATGGCGTCGAGGCCCTTGCCGCGCACGTCGGCGACGAGCACCCGGGTCCCGAAGGGCGACTCGATCACCTCGTACAGGTCGCCGCCCACCCGTGCGTACTCGTCCGCCGCGAGGTACACCCCGTACGCCACGAAGTCCCTGGTCCGCAGCGGGAACGGCCGCAGCAGTGCGAGCTGGACAGCCTCGGCGGCACCCCGGGTGTGCTCCAGCAGGGACTGGCGCTGGGAGCCGAGCCGCGCGATGAGGAGCGCGAGCATCCCGACCGTCCAGGTCGCGGCCAGCACGACGGCCATCTGTCCGGGGTCACGCTCGTGCGGTGCGAAGAGCGGATACGAGACCGCGATACAGACACCGGCGAGGGTGGCCAGCGCGGCGGTGGTCAGGACACTCAGCACCAAGGCTCCGACGAGCGGGACCAGGCCCGCGAACAGCACCACTCGCAGGTCACCCGGGGTGACGGACTCCACCGAGACGATCGCGGCCAGCACGAGGAGCAGGAACCCGAGAAACACGGCGCGCTCCCCGCGCGTGGTGTTCCGCTCCACGAGCACACGCGACAGGGTGCGGGCGAGCGGCATGGAGAGGTCCTATCTGGCGGATATGCGGCTTTTGTCTCCCTCTCCGACACAGTAGCGCCGACCCGGCGACGGCACAGCGGCAGCTCCACGGCCCGCCGGGCACGCCGCAGGGGGCGGCTCGCACGGATGTGCGGGCCGCCCCCTGCGGCGGAAATAGGTTCCTGGCGGACCGGCCTAGTAGACCGGCTTCTCGGGCTCGATCTGGTTGACCCAGCCGATCACGCCGCCGCCCACATGGACGGCGTCCGCGAAGCCCGCGGACTTCAGCACGGCCAGCACCTCGGCCGAGCGGACGCCCGTCTTGCAGTGCAGGACGATCTTCTTGTCCTGCGGAAGGTCCGACAGGGCGGTGCCCATGATGAACTCGTTCTTCGGGATCAGCTTCGCGCCCGGGATCGAGACGATCTCGTACTCGTTCGGCTCGCGGACATCGATGATCTCGATCTTCTCATCGGCGTCGATCCACTCCTTGAGCTGCTTGGGAGTGATCGTCGAACCGGCCGCCGCCTCCTGGGCCTCCTCGGACACGACACCGCAGAAGGCCTCGTAGTCGATGAGCTCGGTGACGGTCGGGTTCTCACCGCAGACCGCGCAGTCGGGGTCCTTGCGGACCTTGACCTGGCGGTACTGCATCTCCAGGGCGTCGTAGATCATCAGCCGGCCGACCAGCGGGTCACCGATGCCCGCGAGCAGCTTGATCGCCTCGTTGACCTGGATGGAGCCGATCGACGCGCAGAGCACGCCGAGCACGCCGCCCTCGGCGCAGGAGGGGACCATGCCGGGGGGCGGCGGCTCCGGGTAGAGGCAGCGGTAGCAGGGGCCGTGCTCGGACCAGAAGACCGACGCCTGGCCGTCGAAGCGGTAGATCGAGCCCCAGACGTACGGCTTGTTGAGCAGCACGCACGCGTCGTTGACCAGGTAGCGGGTGGCGAAGTTGTCCGTGCCGTCCACGATCAGGTCGTACTGGGAGAAGATGTCCATCACGTTCTCGGCCTCAAGCCGCTCCTGGTGAAGGACCACGTTCACCAGGGGGTTGATCCCGAGGACCGTGTCCTTGGCCGACTCGGCCTTGGAGCGGCCGATGTCGGCCTGGCTGTGAATGATCTGGCGCTGCAGGTTCGACTCGTCGACCTCGTCGAACTCCACAATGCCCAGCGTGCCCACCCCGGCCGCGGCCAGGTACATGAGGGCGGGCGAGCCGAGGCCGCCCGCGCCCACGGCGAGCACCTTGGCGTTCTTCAGCCGCTTCTGCCCGTCCATCCCCACGTCGGGGATGATCAGGTGGCGGGAGTACCTGCGGACCTCATCGACGGTGAGTTCAGCAGCTGGCTCGACCAGGGGTGGCAGCGACACGGGGACTCCGTTGGTCGGTATCTACGTACGATGGTTCTTCCGTAACACTGCCACGCCCCTTCTCATTCCGAGACACCAGGTCCGATCCGCGAGACGATTTCGTCCCAGTAGCCGGGCAGCGCCTCGAACGGCGCGTTCTCGGAGCTTTCGGTCGTGCCGGTCCTGTCGGCCGGGTCGGTCCTGTCGGTGAAGAAGATCGTCCCCGCTCCCTGCCAGCGGGCGATCCGGACGGCCTCCTCCAGATGGGTGCGCGGGACGCCGTGCACGAAGTGGGCGAACCGCGAAGGGTCGTACTCCGCGGTCCACTCCGCCACCTGCGACCAGCGGTACTCCGTCCAGGGCCCGCTGAAGGTGACCAACTGGTCGGCGGTCTCGGCGTATCCGGGGTACGGGTGGACGCCGTGCCCGAGCACGAGACGGCCGCCGGAGCCGGTCACCGACCTGAGCGCGTCCGTGATCCGCCGGGTCTCGGGCAGATCGGACCGCCCGGCCGGGGCCCGGTCGAGGAAGAACCCCTCGGTGCGGTACCAGTCGGTGAAGCGGTGGGCCTCCGCGATCAGCTCGCCGAAGGGGCGGGCGCCGTGGGCCATGTCGAGATGGCCGAGCACCCGGGTCCCCGCGTTCCGGAGCCGGCCCGCCGCCGCCAGGCAGTGCGGGTCGGGCCGGGCGCCGGGACCGCCCGCGACATTGAGCACGACCCAGTGCAACGGCGTTCCCGGGCGGGTGAGTTCGGCCCATTCGACCGGTGCGACCAGCGGATGCGCGTACCCCGGTACACCGAAGCCCAGTTCGGCGGAGAGGGTCGCGGCCGGGGTCAGATACGGCATGCCGCCTCCATCCAGATGTCCGCGAGCGACTCCTCCAGATTGATGCGCGGGCGCCAGCCGAGCCGGTCGCGCGCGGTCCGTACGTCCGCCTGCTGCCAGCCGCCGCAGCCGTCCGGATACGGGGAGGGCGCGGCCAGATGTTCCATGACCGGTTCGGACGGCCGGGGTGCGACCAGGCCCGCGTGGCGGTGCTGGGGCGCGTCCAACTCGTGGAGCTGGCCGCCGAATCCGGCGACCCTGGCCAGGACGGCGGCGGCGTCGCGCAGCTTCACCGCATGGCCGGTGCCGATGTTGACGATGCCCTGGGCGGCGGAGAGCGAGGCCGCGTGGACGGCGCGCGCCACATCCCGTACGTCGACGAAGTCCCGCTGGACACCGAGCCCGGAGAGTTTCAGCTCCTTGTCCCCTGCCTGCATCGCCCGGCGCATCGCCTCGGCGAGCCTGCCCAGCGGGGAGCCCGCGGGGGTGCCGGGGCCGACCGGTGAGAAGACCCGCAGGACGATCGCGTCGAGGCCCGAGTTGAGCACCAGCTCGCTGGCGGCCAGCTTGGAGACCCCGTACGGGCCGCCGGGGCGCGGGACCGCGTCCTCGGCGGTGGACGAGCCGGGCTGGCTCGGCCCGTACTCGGCGGCGCAACCGAGCTGCACCATCCGGGCGTTGCAGGTGCTGCGGCGCAGCGCCTCGCAGACGGACGCGACGGCGACCGTGTTGTGCCGGGTCAGATCGCGGGCACCGCCGCGGGTGGCACCGGCGCAGTTGATGACGACCCCGGGGTGGACGGCGTCCAGGAAGCGGGTGAGCGCTCCCGGACTGCCGCTGGCGAGGTCGAAGCGGACGTCGGCGTCGTCGCCGCGTCCGAGGGCCGTGAGGTGCACGGCGGGGTCGGCGAGCAGGCGGTCGGCCACATAGCGGCCGAGGTATCCGTTGGCTCCGAGCAGCAGCACCCTCATCGCGCGGCCGCCTCTCGGTACCGACGGGTCGGGGCTGAGGGTTCGGGGCTCATTATTCGTTCTCCTTCTGAGGTGTTACGGGGTGAGGTGTGACCGGTGTTGCGGGGTGGCCGGCCCGCGGCGTCGGCTCCGCGGGAGTTCGGTGGGGCGGTCCGGCTCGTGGCCGGCCGCCGGTTCAGGTGTGCGCCGATGCGCGGGAGAGTGCGGCCGTGGCGTGCACCAGCAGGGCGAGCGCCGCCGTTCCGCAGACGACGGCGGACACGGCCGCCGGGCCCAGGGTGTCGACGGGCCCGGCGACGAAGCGGCAGCCGGGGAGGCGGCCGATGAGGACGGAGGCCAGGGCGAGCGCCTCCCCCGCACAGGCGGTGGCGAGCGCGGCGGCGGCGCCGTCGGGGCGTCCGTGGACGGTGAGCAGCCGGGAGAGGAGGAGCAGGACGGCGAGCGCCGCCGCTCCCGCGCTGAAGCCCGGCACGAGCAACAGGGCGGCGGGCACGGCCGCGTACAGCAGGGTGACCGCGGCCACCAGCGGCCGGGTGCGGGCCGTGAACTCCGCGGTGCCCCGGCTGGTCGCGAGCTTCCGCCCGGCGAGCTGCGCGAAGAGCCGGACACACCAGGCGGCGGGTGCGACGGCCACGGCGAGACCCGCCACCGCGGTGCCGGAGAGCGGCCACGGCCCGTCCGGGCCGCCGCGCTGGAACTGGTCGAGCAGCCCGTCGCCGCAGAGCGCGTAGCCGATCAGCCAGCAGACGTACAGGCGCGCGGCGGGGATGGTGCGCCCCCTGGCGCGCAGCGGGCCCCGGCGCAGGGTGACGGCGAGGGCGAGCCCGGTGAGGGCCGCGCCCGCCGCCATGACCGCGAGCCTGCCGCCGCCGTGGACCAGTCCGGCCCCGGTGACGGTCGCGACGGCGCAGGCGCCGGGCAGCAGCCCGTCGAAGGGAGCACGGGGAACGGCGGCCCGCCCCCGCTCCGGTCCCGCGCCGTCGGCCTCCGTGTCCCGGGGGATCCGGGCGTACAGCTCGTCGGCGAGCGAGAAGACGTCGCGGTGCCGGAAGCGGGCCGCGGTCCGGTCGGTGATCCCGTGCGCTTCGAGACCGGCGGCGATCTCCAGCGGGTCGACGGCCTGCTCGCACAGCTCGCGGTGGCGGTGCATCAACGCCCTCACGGGGTCGGCGGGACCGCGTACGCCCTTGCGCGCGGGGGGTTCCGGCAGCCCCGCGTCACCGAGTACGGCTTCCGAGCGGTCGCCCCACGCGTCGGCGCCGGGCTGTGGACGGGGCCCGTTCATCGGCCGCCCTCCCCCATCGCGGCCACCACACCGGCAGCCCGCGGCCCCGGCGCCCCGTCCGCCGGTACCTGCTCCGCGGGTACGTCTCCCGCCGGTACGTCCTCCTCCCGCGCCCCGGCCGTGCCGGAGGCCGGGCCCCTACCGGGGGCGCACTCCGGCTCCACCCAGCTCGGGGTACGGAACGCGGTGGGGCCGGCGCCGCTCCCGGCCGCCCAGCTGCCCCGGACGTGCGACTCGGCCGGATGGGCGAAGGGCCGGGGAGTCCCGGTGTCGTGCTCCGGCGTACGCCGGACCGGCGAGTGGGAGATCAGATCGAGGTAAATGCTGTGAAATGCCGCGAGGTTCTGCTCGACCGTGAACAGTTCGAGCGCCCGCGCACGCGCCGCCGCACCCAGCCGCTCCCGGCGCGCGGGATCACGCAGCAGCGCGAGGCAGGCATGGGCGAGCGCCCTGGGGTTGCGCGGTGGCACCACGAGTCCGGTGCCGCCGATGACCTCGACCACGGCCCCGACATCCGTGGAGACCGTCGCCCGGCCGCAGAACATCGCCTCCACCAGGCTCACCGGGAACCCCTCCACCACGCTGGAGAGCACCACCACCCCGCCCCCCGCATAGGCGTCGGCGAGTTCGGGGGCGCCGGGGCCCCCGATCCCCTCGAAGGCCACGGGGTTGCAGCCGACGGCGTGCGCACCGGGCGCCTCGTCCGGGAACAACTGGGCGGCCAGCGCCCGGCAGTGGGCGAGATAGGCCGCGCCCTCGGGGCCGTCGGCGGGCGCCCCGACGATCCGCAGCACCGCGTCCGGTTCCTCCCTGCGCACCTCGGCGAAGGCGTGCAGCAGCGAGACCAGGTCCTTGGCGGGCTCGATGCGCCCGACCCAGACCAGCGTCGCCGGATCGCCGGTGTCCGCGCCGTCCCCCACGGCGGCGAAGCGTGCGGCCTCCATGCCGGGGTAGACCGTGCGCAGCCGCGCCGGGTCGGCGCCGCACTTCTCCTGCCAGCGGCGGGCGTGCGTATTGCCCGGGGTGATCACCGCGGCCTGTCCGTACACCTCGGCGGCGAGCGCGCGGTGGAAGGCGGCGAGCAGTGCCCGCACCGGCGCGCTCCGGCCGCCGCCCGCGAGGAAGTGCGAGCGGATCTGGACGCCGTACTCGGTGACCAGCAGCGGCACCCCGAAAAAGCGTTTGGCCAGCAGCCCGGGCAGCGCGGCCGTGCCGCCCGCCGTGGCGTGGCAGAGGTCGGCGGCCCCCAAGGTGTCGTCGGTGTACCAGTCGAGGGAGAGCGGCCGCAGCGCGCGTTCGAGGAGGTCGGTGAAGGCCAGGTGGTCGGGGAGCCCGGCGGCCTGCACGGTGCGGCTCGCGCCGGGCGCGCGGCAGGCGGACTCCAGGGCGCGTACGGCGGTCTCGGAGCGGAGCGCCGTCTGCAGCCCGCCGCGCTCCCTGGCCAGTTCGGCCAGGCCGTAGAGGCCGTCGGCGAAGTCCGGCCCGCCGCCGCAGACGGCCGCCGCGAGCGCGCCGAAGTGCGCGGCGAAGCGGCGCCGGTCGCGGCGCCCGTAGGAGCGGCCCGCCGGGGGCGCGGTCCAGAGCGGCGCGGTGCGCACCCGCCGTACCTGGGGCGGCAGTTCCACTCGGCCGGATGCCTCCTGGTGGGCGCTGCGGCTCAGTGCGTAGACGTCGAACTCGTGCCGGCCGAGACCGCGCACCAGCCGGTCGCACCAGAGCCGCGACTCACCTGTCGCATACGGATAGCCACCGTCCGTAAGCAGTCCTGTCCGCATGAGCACACCCCCGGTCTCCCTTCAGGCAGTCGCCGTGGGTGACGGCGACTCGCAGCGGGACGACCGTAAGCGGACAGAGAGGTGGCGCGATGGACGGTTGTCCATCGCGCCACCGGAAGGGGTGAACAGTCGTAACTTTCTCGCACCCGTCGCGTTCTGTGGCGCTACGGTGCCTTTCCGTCACCCGGCCATGTCCGGGGGGCGTCCCCGGGACCGGCCGGCCGGACCACCCCGAGCCCCGTCAGACCACCGCGAGATCGGTCCGGGCCGCGCGGCGCGCCGCGGCGAGCACCGGATCGAGTGTGGGGACGGCGGCCAGCAGCTGCCGGGTGTACGGATCCTGCGGGGCGCCGTACACGGTGTCCGCTTCGCCCTCCTCGACGATCCGGCCCTGCCGCATCACCGCGACCCGGTCGCTGACCTGCCGTACCACCGCGAGGTCGTGCGCGATGAAGACCAGGGCGAGCCCCAGCTCCCGCTGCAACTCGCCGAGCAGGGCGGTGACCTGGGCCTGGGTCGTCACATCGAGCGCGGAGACCGCCTCGTCACAGACGATCAGCTCGGGCTCGGCCGCGAGCGCCCGCGCGATGCCGACCCGCTGGCGCTGGCCGCCGCTGAACTCGTGCGGATAGCGGTCGTACTGGGCCGGGTCCAGGCCGACCCGGCCCAGCAGATCGCGGACCCGGTCCCGGATCAGCGCCTCGTCCCGGTCGCCGCGCGCCCGTAGCGGGTCCGCCACGGACTCGCCAACGGAGCGGCGTGGGTTGAGCGAGGACACCGGGTCCTGGAAGACCATCTGCACCCGGGCGTCCCGGTGCAGCCGGCCGGATGTGGGCTCCAGAAGCCCGACGAGCATCCGCCCGAGCGTGGTCTTGCCGCTGCCGCTCTCGCCGACGATGCCCAGGGTCTCGCCCCGGTGGACGGCGAGGGACACCCCGTCCACCGCTGCGAGCGCGGACCTGCCCCGGCCGAACACCCGCCGTACGCCGACGGCTTCGACCAGCGGCGAGCCTCCGGCACCGGGCGCCGCCGGCCGCGGAACATCCTCCGCGACGGCAGGCGCTCCGTCGGCGCGCGGCACCCGGGAGAGCGGCGACCGCGTGCCCGGCGCCCGGGTGCCCGGCAACTCCGTACGCGACACCCCGGAGAGCGCCGCCCCCGGCGCCCCGGCGCGCGGTGCCTCCACCCGTGGCACCGCCGCGAGCAGCGCGCGGGTGTACGGATCGCGCGGTGCGCCGAGCACCCCGGCGACCGGCCCGCGCTCCACCGCCCGCCCCTCCTTCATCACCAGCACCTCGTCCACCGACTCGGCCGCGACGCCCACGTCATGGGTGACGAGGAGCAGCCCCATCCCCGTCTCGTGGCGCAGCCCGTGCAGCAGATCGAGGATCTGCGCCTGCACGGTGACATCCAGCGCGGTCGTCGGCTCGTCCGCGATCAGCAGCTGCGGTTCGCAGGCCAGCGCCATCGCGATCAGCGCCCGCTGGCGCATCCCGCCGCTGAACTCGTGCGGCCGTGACCTGGCGCGCCGGGCGGCGTCCGGGATGCCCACCCGGTCGAGCACCTCGACCGCCCGCGCGCGGGCGGCCCGGCGGGAGGACTTCACATGGACCCGGTACACCTCGGCGATCTGGTCGCCGACCGCGTAGTACGGGTCGAGCGAGGAGAGCGGATCCTGGAAGACCATCGCGGCCTTGCCGCCGCGCAGCCCGCGCAGCTCGGCGTCGGTCGCGTTCCCCACATCCACCCCGGCGACCGTCACCGAGCCGGTGACCCGGGCGCCGCTCCCCCGGTGCAGTCCGAGCAGGGCGTACGCCGACGCGCTCTTGCCGGAGCCGGACTCGCCGACGACGCCGAGCGCGCCGCCCGCCTCCAGCGTGAACGACAGGCCGTCGACGGCCCGTACGGATCCGTCGAAGGAGACCGAGAGGTCCCGGACGTCGACCAGCCTCATGCCAGGACCATCCGTGCCGATGCCGGGGCCATCCGTACTGATGCCGGGACCACCCGTACTCATGTCGGGACCACTTCTCATGTCAGGACCACCCGTCGGTCGGCCACCGCGTACAGCACATCCGCCGCGGCGTTGGCGAGCACGACGAAGAAGCCGGTGACCAGCACCATGCCGACCACCACCGGCAGGTCCACCACGGCGACCGCGTGGACCAGTTCGCGCCCGAGCCCGGGGATGCCGAAGAGCGACTCGGTCAGCAGGGCGCCCCCGAACATCGAGCCGAAGTCGTTGGCGTTGAGCGCGATGACGGGAGCGAGCGCACCGCGCAGCGCATGCCGTCCGATGATGCGCCGCTCGCCGACCCCGTACGCGCGGAAGGTCCGCACATGGTCCTCGGCCAGCGTCTCCAGCATCGAGGCCCGGGTCAGCCGGGCGTACTTGGCGGATTCGATCAGGGCGAGCGAGAGCCAGGGCAGCAGCAGGTTCCACGCCCACTGCTGCGGGTCGTCGGAGAACGGTACGTACTGCGGATACGGCAGCCAGCCCAGCGTCCCGCACACCAGGATCATCATCACCAGACCGATGACGAAGACGGGGGTCGCGCTGCCGGCCAGGGTGATCCCGGTGAGCAGCCGCTCGGTGGGGCGCCCGCGCCGCCAGGCGGAGAGCACTCCGGTGCCGACCCCGAGGACCAGCCACATCACCATCGCGCCGAGTGTGAGGGATGCGGTGACCGGCAGCTTGGTGAGGATCAGCTGGGTGACCTGCTGGTCGGTGCGGTACGAGAGGCCGAGGCAGGGCGCCTCGCAGTGCAGTACCGAGGTGCCGGTGGAGAAGTCCCGCCCGGCGAAGACGCCCTGGAGGAAGTGCCCGTACTGCACGTACAGGGGGTCGCCGAGGTGCAGTTGCTCGCTGACCTGGTGCACCTGGACCGGTGAGCAGCGCGGGCCGCAGGTGATCTGTGCGACGTCGCCGGGTGCGACATAGAAGACCACGTAGATGATCACGGAGATCGCCAGGAGGGTGACGGCGGCGCCGACGAGGCGCCGCAGCAGGAAGCCGGCCAGGTTCATGTGGTCGCCCCCTTCTCGCGCCTGCGTCCGGTGCCGATGCGCAGCCGGGAGGCGGCGCGCGGGTCGAGGGCGGTCCGCACGCCGTCGCCCAACACCGTGAGCGAGACGACGGTGAGGAAGAGCATCCCGGCGGGGAGCAGCAGATACTGCGGCGCGGCCTGGTACCAGACATCGGCCGATGTGAGCATCTGCCCCCAGGACGGGGTGGGCGGTTTGACTCCCACGCCGAGGAAGGACAGCGCCGCTTCGGCCGAGATGTTGGAGGGGAAGAGCAGCGCGGCGTACGTGATGACGGGCGCGGCCAGCGACGGCAGCAGCTCGCGGCGGGCGATCTGCCACTGGTTCCAGCCGCTGAGCCGGGCCGCAGCAACATGGTCGAGCGACTTGAGGCTCAGTGTCGCGGCCCGGACGATCTTCGCCGTACCGCCCCAGGCGATGAGCCCGATGACGAGCGAGACCAGCACCGGGCGCGGGAAGGTGTCGGGGACGATCGCCATCAGCGCGAGCGACAGCACCATCAGCGGCATCGCCACGACGACGTCGGTGATCCGGCTGAGGACGTTGTCGAGGAGCCTGTTGCCGAGCCCCGCGGCGACCCCGACGACGACACCGAGCAGCACCTGGACGAGCGTCGCGGCGAACGCGACGGAGAGCGAGACCCGGGCGCCGTAGACCAGCCGGGCGAAGAGGTCGCGGCCGGTCTGCGGTTCGATGCCGAGCCAGTGGCCCGCGCTGATACCGCCGAGCGGCCCGGTGGGGACGCCGCCGCGCGCCGAGTCGATGAGGCCGGGGTGGTAGGCGTTGGGGCCCTGGCCCTCCAGGGCGGTGAGCAGCGGCGCGGCGAGCGCGACCAGGACGAGCAGCGCGACGACGACCGCCGCCGCGGTGGCGGCGCGCTGTCCGCGCAGCCGCCGCCAGAACTGACGGGCCCCGGAGACGGGGGCCGCGACCACGGCCCCCGTTCCTTCGGCCAACAGGGCTTCAGACATCGCTACTTGACCGCTGCCTGCGAGATGTCGAGCACACCAGTCCAGTCGCTGATGACGACGTTCTTGATGTCCTCGCCGTAGAGCCGCTTGTAGACCGGGTGGAAGAGCGGCACCGTCAGCGCCCGCGCACCGATCTTCTTGTCGAGCGCGCCCCAGCGGCGGGCGGCGGCGTTCAGGTCGGTGAGCTTGTTGATCGCGTCGATTTCCTTGTTGACCGAAGGGTCGTCCAGGAAACCGGTGTTGAAGTTGGCGCCGTCCCTGACGATCTGCCGGCCGTCGAAGATCGGGGCGAGGAAGGGGCCGCCGGAGGGCCAGTCGGCGCCCCAGTGGGCGAGGAAGAGGCCCGGCTCGGTCTTGGCGTTCTTGGTCTTGTCCTTGTAGTCGTTGTCCTCCAGGCCGTGGAGCCTGACGGTGATCCCGGCCTTCTTGAGGGACTCCTGGAGTGCGGTGGCGATCTCCGGGCTGGTCTCGAAGTCCTTGGCGTTGGAGTGCGTCAGCGTGACCGTCAGACCCTTGGCGTAACCGGCCTGCTTCAGCAGTGCCTTCGCCTTGGCCGGGTTGCCGGTGGCGCCCGCCGGGAAGTGGTCGTAGGGCGTGTAGCCGAAGGATTTCTGGTCGGGCAGATAGGTGGTGGCGGGCTCGGCGAGCGCGGAGCCGCCCGCCGCGTTGATCACCGACGAGCGGTCGACCGCGTACGAGACGGCCTCGCGGACCTTCGGATTGTCGAAGGGCTTCACCTTCGGGTTGAAGGCAAGGTAGTTCGTGTAGCCGAAGTGCCCGGTGCCGACGCGGGCCGCGAGCTTCTTGTCGCCGGTGACCTTGGCCAGTTCGGCCGGGCCGAGGTTGGTGTCGGTGGTCACGGCGGCGGCGTCCGCGCCCTGGGAACTGGCGAGCCGCTGGTTGATGACCGAGGAGTCGAGCCCGGAGCGTACGTCGATGGTGTCGGGGTAGGCCTTGCGCTCACTGTCGGTCTTCGCCGACCACTGGGTGTTGCGCGCCAGCGTGATCCGCTCGCCGTCGTTCTCGTTCCTGACGACCTTGTACGGCCCGGACGAGAGCGGGTGTTCCTCGTACTTGGTGCCGGTGTCCTTGGCCTTCGGCACGGGCGTGGTCTGGGTCTGCGTCGCCAGATAGGGGAACTCCCCCTCGGGCTTGTTCAGATGGAAGACGATGGTCCGGTCGTCGGGCGTCTCGATGGAGTCGAGGCCCTTGCCCTTCTTGCCGTCGGCTCCCGCCTTGTACGGGCCCTGGTACCGGGCTCCGCCGATCAGCCAGTCCCGCAGATACGGCGCTCCGCCGGAGAGTTCGGCGGCGAAGGACCGCTCGATGCCGTACTTGATGTCGCCCGACGTGATGGGGGTGCCGTCCTCGTAACGCAGCCCCTTCTTGAGGGTGTACGTCCAGACGGTGGCGTCCTTGCTGGGTCTGCCGGTATCGGTCGCGAGGTCGGGGACGACCTTCGCACCGGCGGCGCCATTGGCGCGGTGGCGGGTGGTGAGCGTACGGAAGACCAGCGAGGGGACGTTGCCGCCGCCGGATGTGTAGAGGCGCGCGGGGTCGAAGTCCGTCTGCGGCTGGCTGTTGAGGACGGTGAGCGTGCCGCCCTTGTGGGGCTTTCCCTGGGCTCCGGACGTGGCGTCGCCGCTGTCCTTGGGCCCGGCGCAGGCGGCAGCGCCCAGGGCCAGGACCAGACTCGCGGCCGCCACGGACGCTGTGCGTGGGGACAGTTGACGCATCGGAAATGCACCTCTCGGTGTGCTGAACGCGGAATGTGACCCGGAATGCGACCGGGGAAGTGAACCGGGGAGTGTGACAACGGTCCGCGCAGGCAGCAGCGCCGGAGGGGAGCACCGGGGAGAAAGGAATTGCCGCGCCCGCGGGTGGAAGAAAGAGACCCGGGCGCGGCAGGGAGAAGTCCGACACGCGCCGGGGCAGGCGGTGTCAGCGACAGAGAATGTCGGCGACGCAGTGCTCGGTCACGCCGAACAGCACCAGCTCAAAGGCGGTGTGATCGGAGGACTCGGGGCAGCGCGGCATGCCGAGAAATATGAACGACACGCCGACCGATGTCAACGCGGGTGGACGCCCGGCTGAGACAGCCGTCTCAGCCGGTGGGATAGACCCAGGGGTTGGCCCGGCACTTGATCCCGTCGATGTCCAGCGACTTGGTCTGCTGCTGCATGACCGGCGCCAGCGCACCGGGGGTGCGGCAGCTCACATGGTTGTGGCCCAGCCGGTGGCCGACCTCGTGGTTGATCAGCATCTGGCGGTACGGGTAGATCTTGCTGTCCCCGTAGGTGGGCGACCCCTGGGCCCAGCGGTAGGCATTGATCATGACCCGGTCGGTCGCCGCCGAATCACAGGACACATTCTCTTCGAGCGTGTCCAGACCGGATTTGGCACACCAGTCGGCGGTGGTGACGGGACTTGCCAGCGTAATCACGAAATCCGGGTGCCCGGATGAGACGCGCTCGAATGTCTTGACCCCGTTGTGGGCCCAACTCCGTTTGTCGTTCAGGGTCTTCTGGACCGCGTCGGCGAACAGCGTGCCGTCGAGCCCCATTCCCTTCTCGATATCCACCCGGTAGCGGTATTTACGTCCGTGCCCCGGCGCCTTGGCGGATCCCGGGACCACCGAGAAATCCCCGGACGCCTTGAGTTTCGGGGCGAGCGGATAGAGCTTGGACATCTTCTGTGTGTACGTCAGGGGCAGCGGGGCGGCCTTGGGCGTCACCCGGGTGTCGCCGCGCGAGGCGGCCCCTTCGCCGGTCGCCCGCGCGGTCCGGCCCGCGGCGCTGGCGTCGCCGCGGCTGTCGCCCCCGCCGGCGACCTGACCCGCGACCACGACCGCGAGCACGGTGGTCACAGCGGCGGCGGCGATCCCGGCGAAGGTACGGCCCTTGCCGTTCTTGCCGCTCCCGGCCTCCGCGTCGCCCGAGCCGTCGGTACGGCCCGCACCGCCCGGGGTGCCCGTACCGCCCGGCGTATCCGATCCGCCCGGTCCGTCCGAACCACTCGGCCCCTTCGGCGCATCCGATGTGCCCGCGGCGCCTGAAGCGGCTGAACCGCCCATACCGCCCGTACCGCCCCGTTTGGAGCCGGGCAGGGCCGGGGTCTCCTCGGTGTCCGGGACGCTCAGGGTGCCGGAACTGACCGCGGTGCCCCGGTTCCCGCCGGGCAGATCCGTGAAGGCGTCGACGAACTCCTTGCGGGGGCCGGGTACTTGGGGTCCGGGTACTTGGGGTCCGGGTACTTGGGGTCCGGCCACTTGGGGCCCTGACACCTGCGGCCCGGAGGCCCGGGGGCTCCGCTGCCCGCCCTGCCAGGGCCCGTACCGCTCGGGCCCCGGGGTGTCCCACTCGGGCTGCTGGGGGTGGCCGCCGCGTACCTGCGGCGACGCCGTCCCGGCGGAGGCCCGCCTGCGGCGTCCGGTCCCCGCCCCGGGCCGCTCCTGGGCACCAGTGTCCGCGCCGTCACCGGCGGTGGAGCCGGAGGTCTCGTCCACGCGCTGCGGCGCATCGTCCCGACGGCTGTGACGTCCCACTCCCCTGATCAGCTCCCACTGCTGTTGTTGTCGTCCAGCGACCTGTTGTCGTCCAGCAACTCCCGGAAGGCGGTCGCGACCAGCTCCGGGTACTCCATCATCGCCACATGCCCGGCGTCGGGCAGCGACAGCAGCCGGGAACCGCGGAAAGCGGCGGCCGCCTTGCGGGCCATACGGTACGAGACAAGCTGGTCCCGCACTCCGTACACCAGCAGCGTAGGGGCAAGCACCCGCTGCGCCTGACGCCACAGTCCATGCTGCCCGCCCAGTGTGTACGCATCGACGATGCCACGCGCCGACCGGGTCATCGCATCCCAGAAATACGGCAGTTCCAGACGGCGCCGCATCTCGTCGACCGCGTTGCGCACGCCCTCCTCGCTGACCCGCGACGGGTCCCCGTAACAGAGCCCGAGCATCCCGCGGGTGCGCATCTCGGGCGTCCAGTCCCGGGTGAGCCTGCGGAACAGACCGGCGACACCGGGCACCGCGAGCAGCGCGGTGGGCGCCGCCGTGCGCTGAACCCGCAGATCGGGCAGGGCCGGTGAGATCAGGGTGAGGGTGCGCACCAGATCGGGGCGGAGCGCCGCGACCCGGGTGGTGACGGCGCCGCCCATCGAGTTCCCGAAGAGGTGGACCGGGCCGCGGCCGCCCGCGTCGAGCATCCGGATCACGGCACGGGCGTGGCCGGTGACCGAGTAGTTCCCGTCGTCCGGCGGCGGCGAGTCGCCGAAACCGGGCAGGTCGACCGCCTCGCTGTCCACGACGTCGTCGAGGAGGGGCATCAGCGCCGACCAGTTCTGCGAGGAGCCGCCGAGCCCGTGCACGAAGAGCGCGGGCGGCAGTCCGGTCCTGGCCGGCGGCCGGGAGCGCACGGTCAGCGTCAGCCCGGGGAGCGTGACGGTCCGCAGTGCCTCTCCCGCCGCGATCCGTACGGTGCTCGCCCCGGTGGCCGGAACGGCGGCCGCGATTCCCGGCAGCTCGGTCGAAGACATAAGGCGATGTTACGAGACGATCACGCGGGTATCCGTGTGTTCGCTGTCACAGACACATCGCGCTCAGGGCCGGGGGCTCCTACCCTCGGTAGAGAGGGAAGGGGAGCAGCCATGCCGACCGAGCCGAGCGACCGCGAGGACCCCCGCCACCCCGGGACCGGTACCGGGCACACCGGGACCGCGGACGACCCCGCGCCCGCCGCTGGGAACGCCGGTGCGAACGGGACGGACGAGGAGGCCCGGCCCAGGGAGGCCGACCCGGCCGACAGCGCGGAGCAGCGGCAGGACCTCACTCCGCAGGAGGACGACCCGCTGACCGGCATCGACCCGGCGAAGACCAACGAGGCCGACGCCAGCGAGCAGGCCAGAGTGGTCCCGGTGGACGAGGACGACTACCGCTGAGCGCGCTTCCCCCCGCCGCCCGGTCCGTGAAATTCTGCCTCCGCACCACACACAGCCGGGTTACCCAAAAGTACGATGGCGGGCAGCGACGCACCAGCGTGTGCTTGTTCAACAGAGCTTGTTCAGACATTGGGAGGCGGCGTGACAGCCATCGAGCAGACCGAGGCAGCGCGTCCGCGGGGTACGCGGCTGCCGCGCCGCGCACGACGGAATCAGCTGCTGGGCGCCGCCCAGGAGGTCTTTGTCGCGCAGGGGTACCACTCTGCCGCGATGGACGACATCGCCGAGCGCGCCGGTGTCAGCAAGCCCGTGCTCTACCAGCACTTCCCGGGCAAGCTCGACCTCTATCTGGCCCTGCTGGACCAGCACTGCGAGTCGCTGCTCCAGGCGGTCCGCACGGCCCTGGCGTCGACCACGGACAACAAACAGCGCGTGGCGGCGACGATGGACGCCTACTTCGCGTACGTCCAGGACGAGGGCGGCGCGTTCCGGCTGGTCTTCGAGTCCGACCTGACGAACGAGCCCGCCGTGCGCGAGCGCGTCGACCGGGTGTCGCTCCAGTGCGCCGAGGCGATCTCGGACGTCATCGCGGGCGACACCGGGCTCTCCAAGGACGAGTCCATGCTGCTGGCCGTGGGTCTCGGCGGTGTCTCGCAGGTGGTGGCCCGGTACTGGCTCTCCAGCGAGTCCGGCATCCCGCGCGACACCGCGGTGCAGCTGCTCACCTCACTCGCCTGGCGCGGTATCGCGGGTTTCCCGCTGCACGGCAGCGACCAGGGCTGACCCGGCCCGCCCGGTCCGGTACCGCCGTGTTCGCTGCGGGCGTGCGGTGCTGACGTCCTGCGGAGCGCCGGGCCCGGCTAATGTGTGCTGCGTACGGCGCGGCTCACCGCGCACCGCGCATCGCACGACCGTCGGAGGGACATAGCCGTGGAGGTCAAGATCGGGGTTCAGCACGCACCCCGGGAGATCGTTCTGGAGAGCGGGCAGTCCGCCGAGGAGGTCGAGCGCTCGGTTGCCGACGCGCTGGCCGGCAAGGCGCAGCTGCTCAGCCTCACGGACGACAAGGGCCGCAAGGTCCTGGTGCCTGCCGACCGCATCGCCTACGTGGAGCTCGGTGAGCCCGCGGCCCGCAGGGTCGGGTTCGGCGCCCTGTAGACAGCGCTTCCCTGGGCGGCGCCGCCCAGGCGGCACAGCAGAACGGACGACGGGGACGGCCCGGCGGTCAACACGACCGCCGGGCCGTCCCCGTGCGTGTGGTCCGGCAGCGGCCGGGATTGCGTTCCGCGGGCACCGGGTAAGACCGAGATCAGTAAAGGTTCTGTCAGCTCACGGCTGATCCACCACTGGCGCGCCGGAAGGGAAGACATGCTCTGGGAAGCCTTCGCATCAGTACTGCTCGGCCTGGCCCTGGCCTGGTGCGCGATCCGCAAGCTGCCCACCCGCCTGCCGTCCCGGCACGTGGTCCTGGCCACCGGCCCGGTCGGCGCCCTCTTCGGCGCCTTCCTCACCCGCTCGGCACTCGGCCCCGGCCACGCGCCGCTGGTGCTGCTGGGCGCGGTGGTGATCGCAGCGGTGGTGCTCTCCCTGCTGGTCCGCCCGGTCCACCGCATCCGCCGCTCGGCTGCGGTGTAGGCCCGGAGCGCGCCGGTCACGTCCGGGCCGGGAGGCCCGGTCGCGGCCGGGAAGTCCGTACGCGACCGGGCCGGGGCCGCTGTCCGTCAGGCCCGGGGCCGCTGTCCGCGTGGGGTGCTCTTCGGTGGGGTGCTGTCCGTCAGGCCGCCAGGCCCAGGGCCGCCATCCGCTTGGTGTGGGCCTCGGTGATCCTGGTGAACATCCGGCCCACCTCCGCGAGGTCGAAGCCGTCCGCCACGCCGCCCACCAGCATCGTGGAGAGCGCGTCCCGGTCGGCCACCACCCGCTGGGCCTGGCTCAGGGCCTCGCCCATCAGCCGCCGCGCCCACAGCGCCAGGCGTCCGCCGACCCGCGGCTCCGCCTCGATCGCCGCGCGTACCTTCTCGACGGCGAAGTTGCCGTGGCCCGTGTCGTCGAGCACGCCGAGCACCAGCTCCCGGGTGTCGGAGTCGAGGCGGGCCGCGACCTCGCGGTAGAAGTCACTCGCGATCGAGTCGCCGACGTACGCCTTGACCAGTCCCTCCAGCCAGTCCGACGGCGCGGTCTGGCGGTGGAAGTCGTCCAGGGCCTGCGCGAACGGCTCCATCGACGCGGTCGGCTCCACGTCGATCGCGGCCAGCCGGTCGGACAGCCGCTCGAAGTGGGAGAACTCGGCGGACGCCATCTTCGCCAGCGCCGCCTTGTCACCCAGTGTCGGCGCGAGCTTGGCGTCCTCGGCGAGGCGCTCGAAGGCCGCCAGCTCGCCGTACGCGAGTGCCCCGAGCAGGTCCACGACCGCGGCGTGGTATTGCGGGTCGGCCGACGCCGTGTCCCAGTTCTGCGCGGCGATACCGGTCTGTTCCTTGGCGGTGTCAGGCGTCTGCATGGACGGCACAATAGCGCTCCGGCCGCCGCGGGCGAATTGCCGAGCGCGGCCCCGGCTCCCCGCGGGTGCGGGGCGGGAGGGGCGTACGTACACCCCTGGTGGGAAGCGTGCGAAGACCCTGCGGTGCCCCTGCGACCGGCGGAAAGAGAGCAGAAAAAGAGGTGCCGAAAGAGGCCCCTGCGGGCGCGGACGACCGATGTGGCCTTGGTCTCCTGATGAATTCACCCCACGCACCTGCGCGATTTGGGGGTACAGTGGTAATGCGCCTGCCGAATGTTCAGCATGTTCGGCATGCCATCCGAATGAGGATGCCCGGTCGGTGGCCCGATCGGCTCCACTTGACCGCCCTCACCGATCCGATGTGAGGGGCCCCCTCAGCGGCACGAGCGCTTGAGCGATGGCAGTGGTCCCGTGCCGGTCGGCACGGTACGACCCCCTTGTTCGCCTCGGTCCGCGTCTCACAGAAGAGGCAGCACCCTGACTACGTTCCGAGACCTCGGTATTCTCACCGAGACCGCCGAAGCCCTTGAGGCCGTCGGCATCACGTCCCCCTTCCCCATCCAGGAGATGACGCTCCCCGTCGCGCTCTCCGGCTCCGACGTCATCGGCCAGGCCAAGACCGGCACCGGCAAGACGCTCGGCTTCGGACTGCCGCTCCTTGAGCGCGTCACCGTCCCCGCCGACGTCGAGGCGGGCCGGGCCAAGCCCGACCAGCTGACCGACGCTCCCCAGGCGCTCGTCGTCGTTCCCACCCGTGAGCTGTGCCAGCAGGTCACCAACGATCTGCAGACCGCGGGCAAGGTCCGTAACGTCCGGGTGCTCGCCATCTACGGCGGCCGGGCCTACGAGCCGCAGGTCGAGGCGTTGAAGAAGGGCGTCGACATCATCGTCGGCACCCCGGGCCGGCTGCTCGACCTGGCAGGTCAGAAGAAGCTCAACCTCGGTCACATCCGTGCGCTCGTCCTGGACGAGGCCGACGAGATGCTAGACCTGGGCTTCCTCCCCGACGTCGAGCGCATCATGAGCATGCTGCCGACCCGGCGCCAGACCATGCTGTTCTCGGCGACCATGCCCGGCGCGGTCATCAGCCTGGCCCGCCGCTACATGTCGCAGCCCACGCACATCCGCGCGACCTCGCCGGACGGCGAGGGCCAGACGGTGGCGAACATCACGCAGCACATCTTCCGCGCCCACTCCATGGACAAGCCCGAGCTGGTCTCGCGCATCCTCCAGGCGGACGGCCGCGGGCTCGCGATGATCTTCTGCCGTACGAAGCGGACGGCTGCCGACATCGCCGAACAGCTCTCAAGCCGCGGTTTCGCCTCCGGCGCGGTCCACGGCGACCTCGGCCAGGGCGCCCGCGAACAGGCGCTCCGCGCTTTCCGCAACGGCAAGGTCGACGTCCTCGTCTGCACCGATGTCGCGGCCCGCGGTATCGATGTGGACGATGTGACCCACGTCATCAACTACCAGTCCCCCGAGGACGAGAAGACGTATCTGCACCGCATCGGCCGCACCGGCCGCGCGGGCAAGTCGGGTACCGCGATCACCCTGGTCGACTGGGACGACATCCCGCGCTGGAAGGTGATCAACAAGGCGCTGGACCTGCCGTTCGACGAGCCGGAGGAGACCTACTCGACCTCGGCGCACCTCTATGAGCTGCTGGGGATCCCCGCCGGTACGAAGGGCGTCCTGCCGCGCGCGGAGCGCACCCGCGCCGGGCTCGGTGCGGAAGCGGTCGAGGACCTGGGCGAGACGGGCGGCCGCGGCCGCAGGGCGTCCGCGCCGGCGCCCGCCGTGAAGGAGGAGCGCGCTCCGCGTACGCCCCGCCAGCGCAGGCGCACCCGCGGCGGCACACCGCTCGCGGAGACCGGCGCCGCCGCACCCGCGGCACAGGCCGTGACCGGCCAGGCCGCCCCGGCGGACGGCACCGACGAGGTACGCGCTCCGCGCCGCCGCCGCCGTACGCGGTCGAGCAGCGCCGCGGACGCGCAGACCGCGGTGGCCGAGGCCGCGGTGGTGGCTCCGGCCGCTCCCGAGCAGGAGGCACCTGCGGTCAAGCCGAAGCGGACCAGGACCCGGACGGCCAAGGCCACCACGGAGTCGGCCGAGGCGGAGGCACCGGTGGCCGCCGCCAAGACAACCGGTGCCAAGACGGCCGACGCTCCGGCGGCCGGTGCGGAGACCGCCGAAGCGAAGCCGAGGCGCCACCGCACGAGGACGCCGAAGGCGGCCCAGCCCGAGAGCTGAGACCGGCGACGACCGATGATGGCCCGGCCCCCTGTCGACGGGGGCCGGGCCATCGGTCTGTCCGGCCCGCCCGTAACCGCCTCCCCGGAGCGCAGCCGCCGCAGACACCGGTGACGCCGGGACGGGCGACGGGGCAGCCGGCCGGTCACCCCGGCCGGGGCGGATCCCGGTGCGCCCCCTCGGCGGTCCGGCCGGAATCCCGTCCCTCCGGCCGGAATCCCGTCCCTCCGAACGGACTTGTGCATTCGGAGGGGGCGGCGGGTGCCGGGCCGGGGCGTCATGACGGGTGCCACAGCGAGCGCCGCAAGGGGCGCCCCGACGAGTGCCGCGACGTTTGCCGTGCCGGTACCGCAGCAGGGCGTACACCAGGGGCGAACGCCGGTCGCCGAGGCGCTAGCCTCATGGCATGAGCAGGCCTCTTACCTTCGCGCCACCGCCCGGCACGCACTCCGGCCCCCTGCGGACCTCCCGCGGCACCTTCGCCTCACTGGTGGCCCCCGCCGCCGGGTCCCCGGCCCCCGGGGCCAGGCCCGCCGCGCTGCTGCTCCCCGGGTTCACCGGGAGCAAGGAGGACTTCAGCGCGATGCTCCCGCCGCTCGCCGCAGCGGGTTACCGCGTGGTCGCGGTCGACGGGCGGGGACAGTACGAGACGCCCGGCCCGGACGACCAAGACGCCTACTCCCAGGCCGAGTTGGCCCGGGATGTACTGGCCCAGGCAGCGGCCGTCGGCGCCCCCGTACATCTGGTCGGGCACTCGCTCGGCGGTCAGATCGCCCGCGCGGCGGTGCTGCTGGACCCGGCGCCCTTCGCGTCGCTCACGCTGATCTCGTCCGGCCCGGCCGAGGTCGCCGACGTCCAGCAGCAGAAGATCAGGCTGCTGACCGACGCGCTCGCCCGGCTGAGCATGGAGCAGGTGTGGGACGCGATGCGCGCGATGGGTCCGCCGCAGGACGCCGAGGACGCCGAGGACGGTGACGAACCGGCCCTGCGCAGGCGCTGGTTGATGCACAATCCGGCCCAGCTCATAGCCACGGGGCGGCAGTTGGCGACCGAGCCGGACCGGGTGGACGAGCTGGCCGCGCTCCCGCTTGCCCGGCATGTCGTCTCCGGCGAGAGCGACGACACCTGGCCGGTGCCGCTGCTGGACGAGATGGCCGTACGGCTCGGGGCAGTGCGGAGCGTGATCGAGGGCGCCGAACACTCTCCCAACACCGACCGGCCCGAGCGGACGGCCGAGGCGCTGACCGCTTTCTGGGACGCGCAGGGCTGAAACCCCGGCGGACGGCCACGGATCAGTACTGCGACTGGAGATGGTTCCAGAAGCCGTCGCGCAGCGCCCGTCGCAGATCGCCGTGGCCGCGCAGGGACCGCTGGAGCAGCCGTTCCGCGTCGACCAGCAGATCCTGGTCCACCGGACCCGGCAGATAGGGCCGCCCCGGCAGCAGTTCGGCCAGGGTCTGGCGGCCGCGTTCGGCGAGCCAGGTCGCGGCGATCTGCGCACCGACGAAGCGGACGTCATCGCGGGACGGCGGGGGCGTCCCCTCCTCGTAGACCGTGACGGGGCGCCGTCCCACGTACGGCTTCCAGAAGTCCAGGTCGAAGGTGCGCTGACTGTCGACCTCCCAGAGCAGCGGTTCCGCCTGGTTGCGGCCCTCCCCCGCCTCGATGCCCCAGAGATGGACCCGCGCCCCGTACCCCTGGGCCGACTCGACCGCCGAGACCAGGTCCTCGTCCCCGCCGACCAGCACGGCGTCGCTGATCGCGCGGTGCCGGGCGAGTGACTCCAGATCCGTGCGGATCAGTGAGTCGACGCCCTTCTGCTGGTTGTTGGCGTTCAGATTGCCGAGTCTGACCTTGACGTCCGGCAGTTCGGCGATGGACTGCTGCTCGGGGGTGTGGATACGGCGCCGGGCACCGTCGTACCAGTACAGCCGGAGCAGCCTGCTGTCCGCGAAGATGGTCCGCGCCTTGTCGATGAACGCCTCGATCAGGCCCTCCGTGTCGAGGTCGAACGATCTGCGGTCCTCGTTGCCGGTGACCAGCAGCCCGGCGGCGGCGTACACATATCCGGCATCGACGAAGATCGCGTGCGTGGAGGGTGTCTTGGACACCTCGGAGAGCACGCGCTGGAGGAGCGCGTTGGTGCGCTCCAGCTGGGCACTGATATCTGGATCGTTCATACGGGGTTCATTCTCCGTGGCGTCCCGGAGTCAGCACAACCGGCGGCCCGACCCATCGGTCGTTAGGCTCGCGAAAATTTTCTTTAGCGTAGGGAATGTTTGCCGGTGGCAACTCGTTAGGTCCTACGGAACGTGTTGCACACGCACGACGCAATCACCTCTTAACGGACGGGGAATCGTCCGGAATCAACGCGGGACAAGACTGTTCAGAGCCCGCACCAGTAGTTCTCCTGCAGGAGGATCAGACGAAGGGAGAAGCCTTGCGCTTCGAAATCATGCGACTCGACGACGTCGATGGCTCCGCCATGGACAGCACCGTCGTAGACGCCGCCTCCGTCAACCGGATCGTGCAGCAGGCCGCCGCAATCGGCCAGCGCATCTACATCCGGCCGGCCGACACCTCGGCCTCGTAACACCGTAAGAATGTTCAGAGGAAGCGCCCCCGTGCAGATGCACGGGGGCGCTGTGCGTCCCGGCGGCCGGGGCGGCCCAGCAGCCGGGCCGGGTGCGCTCATCCGGCCTTGATGACCTGGGTGACGCCGTTGATGATCTGCTGCACGGCGATCGCGGACAGCATCATCCCGGCGAGCCGGGTCACCAGCACCACACCGCCGTCCTTGATCACCCTGATGATCAGCAGCGAGTACCGCATGGTCAGCCAGAGGACGACATGCATGGCGACGATGGCGGCCCACACGGACACCTGCTGGGTCGCGGTGGACGCGTGCTGCACCGCGAGGATCACCGAGACGATCGCACCGGGCCCCGCGAGCAGCGGCATACCCAGTGGCACCAGCGCCACATTGACGTCCTTCGTCTGCGTCGGCTCGTCGGTCTTGCCGGTGAGCAGGTCGAGCGCGATGAGCAGCAGGAGCAGCCCGCCGGCGATCATCAGCGCCGGTACGGAGACATGCAGGTAGTCCAGGATCTGCTGGCCCAGCAGACCGAAGACGGTGATCACCCCGAAGGCCACCGCCACCGCCTGTCCGGCCATCCGGCGCTGGACCTTGGCGGGGCGGCCCGCGGTGAGGGCGAGGAAGATCGGGGTGATCCCCGGGGGGTCCATGATCACGAAAAGCGTGACAAAGAGGGATCCGAAAACGGCGACGTCGAACACAGTGAGCCTTGCTTGCGTGGAGAGAGTGAGCGGGGGAAGCGGCGCCGGCGCGCGGAAGCGGCCCGGCGCCGGAGGGTGGCACCGCGGAGTGCGCGCGGAGCGCGGCACGGCGGCACACCGGAAGGCGGCGCAGTGGAGGAGGGGCGGGCGGCACCGGGCCCCGGACCCGTACGGGTCCGGCGTGGTCCGGGCGGAGGCCCTATACGGCGGGTCCGCCGGCGCCCGGCACCGGGAAGGCCCCGGTCGCGCGCCGGGTGATCTCGCCGTACACCTCGGGGTGGGTCGTACACGCTCCGAGCTGCACGGTCTTCCGGCTGCCGTGGTAGTCGCTGGAGCCCGTGACGAGCAGCCCCAGCTCACCGGCGAGCCCGCGCAGCCGGGCGCGGGTGGGCTCGTCGTGGTCCATGTGATCGGCCTCGATGCCGTCGAGACCGCAGGCGGCCAGCTCCGCTATCGCGGACTCGGGCACCACCCTGCCCCGCTTGACGGCCCGCGGGTGGGCGATGACCGTGACGCCGCCTGCCTGCTTGACCAGCCGGATCGCGGTGAAGGGGTCGAGTTCGTGCTTCTCGGCGTACGCGCGTCCGCCGTCGGCCAGCCACTCGGCGGTGAAGGCATCGGACACGGTCTCGACGACACCCAGCTCGACCAGGGCGGTCGCGATGTGCGGACGGCCCAGGGATGCGTCCCCCGCGATGCGCTCCACCTGCTCCCAGGTGACCGGGACACCCAGCTCCTGGAGCTTGCGGACCATGGTGCGGGCCCGCGGGACGCGGTCGTCCCGTACGAGTTCGCGCTCGCGCAGCAGCTCCGGCTCCTCGGGGTCGAAGAGATACGCGAGCAGGTGCATACCGACCCCGTCGGCGCCACCGAAGCGGCAGGAGAGCTCGGCACCGGTGACCAGGGTCAGCCCGGCGGGCAGCGCCGCACGGGCTTCCGCGTGGCCGCGGGTGGAGTCGTGATCGGTGAGCGCGACGACGTCGAGTCCGGCGGCTGCCGCGTGACGCACCAGCTCGGCCGGGGTGTCCGTACCGTCCGATGCCGTGGAGTGGGTGTGCAGGTCGATGCGCACGACGCGGGACTCCGGAGCTCGGTGACGTAGGACGGTCCATCCACCAGGGGACGCTCAAGGGTAACCGGCATACGGAGCTGTCCTGGCCGGACCGGTCTCCGGGCGGCTCACCCCTCCGGTCCGCCGCGGGCGCCCCGCCGTCCGCCTCCGGTCCGCCGGGGGCGCACTGCCCGTCCGCCTCCGGTTCCGGCCCGGTGCCCGCCCTCAGCCCAGGATGCGCGGCGAGAGCGCGCCGCACGGCAGCAGTTCCACTTCCGTGCCGACCTCCCGCAGGTCGGTCAGGACCAGTTCGTCGTACATCAGCAGCCCCGACTGCTCGGGCCAGAGGATCGCCCACAGCCAGAGCCCGCGCGCCTCGCCTGCGAAGACCGCCCGGTCGGTGGGGGACTCGATGCGCCAGAGCGGAGTGGGACGGCCCGCGGCGAGCACCTTGGCCTGCGGGGGTTTGCCGGTGTCGATGTACCGGCCGGGGTCCGGGCCCTCGACACCCGCGTACCGCGCGCCGAGCCCGACACCCAGCTCCTCCGCCACCAGCAGCAGTTCCCCCGGGCCTTCCAGCGGGCCGGGGCCCGAGCAGGCGACGGCGGTGGCGCGGCCGCCGCTGCGGTCGTCGCCCGCGCTGACCACTCCGGTGAAGAGCCAGCCGACGGGGAGCGGCCACGGCATCCAGACGGGCACTCGCGCGCGGTGGGCGATCACCTCCAGCGCTTCGACGCTGGGCGGTATCGCCGGCTGCAGCGGATGGACCACGCCGTGCACGTCGCACTGCCACGCGTCGGCGAAGAGGCCGGGTGCCCTGACCCGGCCGCCGCACTTCGGGCAACTGGGTTCGCCCCTCATACCTCCCAACGGTCCTCCCCGGCCGTCACCACGTCAAGGACGATCACCCGTCCGCCGTGCACCCGTGCGGAAACTAGATGCATGTTGCACTCATTAGCCTCACTAACTTATTATGTGTATAACACAACGATCTGGCGCGGCGATCCGGCGCCACGATCCAACCGAGAGTGAGGGCGTCCCATGCCAGGAAAGGATCCGTTCGACGAAGGGGCCGGAAGCATCCTGCGCCAGCCGATGGCCGTCTGGGCCACGGCGGGAGCTTCGGTCGTGGCCTTCATGGGGATCGGGCTCGTCGACCCGATCCTGCCGTCCATCGCCAAGGGCCTGCAGGCGACCCCGAGCCAGGTCTCGCTGCTCTTCACCTCCTACTTCCTGATCACGGCCGTCGCGATGCTGGTCACCGGCTGGGTCTCCAGCCGGATCGGCGGCAAGAAGACCCTGTTGGCGGGTCTCGCCCTGGTCGTGGTCTTCGCCGCCCTCTCCGGCACATCGGGCTCTGTCGGCGAGCTGGTCGGCTTCCGGGCCGGCTGGGGCCTCGGCAACGCGCTCTTCGTCTCCACCGCACTCGCCGTCATCGTCGGCGCCGCGGCGGGCGGCAGCGCCGCGGCGATCCTGCTGTACGAATCCGCGCTCGGCCTCGGTATGGCCTGCGGGCCCCTGGTCGGCGCGCTGCTCGGCAACGCCAGCTGGCGCTACCCGTTCTTCGGCACCGCGGCCCTGATGGCCATCGGCTTCATCTGCATCTCGTTCCTGCTCAAGGAACAGCCCAAGCCGGCCAGGAAGACCTCCCTGCTCGACCCCATCAGGGCGCTCGGCCACGGCGGGCTCGCCTCGGTGGCGGGATCGGCCTTCTTCTACAACTACGCGTTCTTCACGGTGCTGGCCTTCACACCGTTCGTGCTGAACATGACGCCGTACAAGTCGGGGGCGGTCTTCTTCGGCTGGGGCCTGCTGCTCGCGGTGTTCTCCGTACTGGTGGCGCCCCGGCTCCAGAAGCGCTTCGGCACCCTCAAGGTGCTGGGTGTCTCCCTGGTGCTGCTCGCCGCCGACCTGGTGGTGCTCGGCTACGGCAGCCACTCGACGGCCATCGTCTGCACGATCCTGTCCGGTGCCTTCATCGGCCTCAACAACACCGTCTACACGGAGCTGGCGCTCGGCGTCTCGGACGCGCCGCGCCCGGTGGCGAGCGCGGGCTACAACTTCGTCCGCTGGTTCGCGGCGGCAGCCGCGCCCTTCCTCGCCCCGCACATCGAGGGCTGGACCGACATCCACATCCCCTTCGTGGTGGCCGCCGCCGCCGCGGTGCTCGGCGCGCTGGTCGTGTGGGTACGGCGCAGGGCGCTGACCCACGAGGCGGAGGAGCTGGAGCCGGCGCACGCCACGGAGGACGGCGTTTCGGTCTTCGTGAACTGAACGCGTCCCGCCACGTGAACCGGACCGGTCAGCCGGTCAGCCGGTCAGCCGGTCAGCCGGTCAGCCGGTCAGTCCAGCGGAACGGACCTGCGCAGCGGATCGCGCAGGTCCGTTCCGCGTGCCAGCCAGCGCTCCTGGAGCTCCCCGGCCCCGTGCACCCGCTTCCACGCCGCCTCGTTGTCCGTCATGGGCAGCAGCGGCAGGAAGCGGACCGGGTCCAGCGGCGCGTCCAGCTCCAGGTCCTCGACGAGTCCCCCGGGTTCGGCGACCAGGACCGAGCTGAACGGCGCGCCGCCCCACAGCGGTTCACCGAGGTCGAGCGAGGCCCCCGGGGCCACCACGAGCCCTTCCACCTGGGGCGAAGCGGCCAGTACGGCGAGTGGCCTGAGCACCTTGTCGGTGTCGGCGAGCCCGGCGCGTACCGAGAGCACCAGTTCCGCGCGCGGACCCTGCACCGGGTCGGCGAACGAGACCGACGGGGGCGCCGCGAAGCGGCTCGTCGAGGGGCGGTGGTCGGGTGAGGGGCCGGCCGGGTCGGCCATGGGGTACGCGGACATCCCGAGCGTGGCGTAGCGGACGACGGCCGGGTCCCCGGCGTCCACGAAGCGCAGCACCTCGATCCGGTCCGTGCCGAGGAATGTCACGGCCGCACGGGCGTCCGGCTCGCCCAGCGCTGAGCGCAGCCGGGCTTCGACCAGAGCGAGAACATCTGCCATGGGCCCGAGCATAGAACGCGTATCGAACAGGCAAAGTGGGGGCTTGACGCTTCAGCCGGCTGATAGTCTTGGCCGCTGGTCAGGGCAGCATCATTGTCCCCTACGGGGGACCGGCCGGAGGAGGTGGGACTGCGATGGATCGAGATCCGAGTCGACCGTGCAGTACAAGCCGCTCTTCCGTGCACTGTTCGTGTTCTCTGTGACCCGAGACCCTGCATACCCGGCCGCCACACCGGGAAACCTCCTGAGTCTCATGGTATTTCGCACGCCGGAAGAGCACCCCGCTTCTGTCTGATCCGTGTCTGTAGCGAACGCCGTCACGCGACGCCGCGGTTCCGCCCGCTTTGCGGACGTATGAGAGTTTCACCTCGATACGCCCCCATTCCGGGCAGTGCCACGCCCGCCGACGGCCTCTCCGTGAAGGAGCCCCGCCATGTCGATGATCCGTGACCTGCGCGCAGCGGTCCGTCCCTCCCTGCGCAAGAGCAGCTCCACGCACAGCAATTACGACCCCACCCGCGACCCGTCGGCCAGCAGCGCGGTCGTGGACTGCGCGGTCTACCGGGACGGCGTACGGGTGGCGGGCAAGAAGTGCCTGACGCCGCGTGAGGCACTGAAGCAGGCCCATGAGTCCGGCGGATTCACCTGGATCGGCCTCCATGAGCCGACCGAGGAGGAGTTCTCCGGTATCGCGGCCGAGTTCGGACTGCACCCGCTCGCGGTCGAGGACGCGGTGCACGCACACCAGCGGCCGAAGCTGGAGCGGTACGACGACACCCTCTTCACCGTCTTCAAGACCATCCACTACGTCGAGCACGCCGAACTCACCTCCACCAGCGAGGTGGTCGAGACCGGCGAGGTGATGTGCTTCACCGGACGGGACTTCGTCATCACCGTCCGGCACGGCGGCCAGGGCTCCCTGCGCGCGCTGCGCCACCGGCTCCAGGAGGACGCCGAACTGCTCGCCAAGGGCCCTTCGGCCGTGCTGCACGCCATCGCCGACCAGGTGGTCGACGGCTATCTGGCGGTCGCGTCCGCCGTGCAGGACGACATCGACGAGGTCGAGATCGATGTCTTCTCGGAGCCCGCGAAGGGCTCTTCGCGCGGCACCGACGCGGGCCGGATCTACCAGCTGAAGCGTGAGGTGCTGGAGTTCAAGCGGGCGGTCTCGCCGCTGCTGCGCCCGATGCAGCAGCTCAGCGAGCGCCCGATGCGGCTGGTCGACCCGGACATCCAGAAGTACTTCCGCGATGTCGCCGACCACCTGGCACGCGTCCAGGAGCAGGTGGTCGGCTTCGACGACCTGCTCAACTCGATCCTCCAGGCGAACCTGGCGCAGGCGACGGTCGCCCAGAACGAGGACATGCGCAAGATCACCGCGTGGGCGGCCATCATCGCCGTACCGACGATGATCACGGGCGTGTACGGCATGAACTTCGAGCACATGCCCGAACTCCGCTGGCGGTACGGCTACCCGATGGTGATGGTCGGGATCCTGGCCCTGTGTGTGGGCATCCACCGCACCCTGAAGCGGAACGGCTGGCTCTGAGCGGGCCGCCGCGGGCCCCCGGGAGCAACCACAGGTCCCGGAGGGCTTCGGCGGGTCCGCCGGGCCGGCCCGGGCTCCGGACCTGCCCCGCCTGCGGGCGCGGCGCGGCCCTTACCCTGGGCGCATGACACAGACCTTCCTGGAGCGGGCCCTCGTCGAGGAGGCCACCAAGAAGTCCGGCCTCATCTGGGTGCGGGGCACCGGCCCGGTGCGGGCGCTCTGGCATGTCTGGCACGACGGCGCCGCGCTGCTCGTCGGGGACGGCCCCGGGGAGCAGCCGCTGCCGGGGCTGGCCGACGGGGCTCCGGCCGAGGTCACGGTGCGCAGCAAGGACAAGGGCGGCAGGCTGGTCGCCTGGAGCGCGGTGACGGCTGAGCTCGCGCCCCGCTCGGATGCCTGGGAGGCCGCTGTCGCCGAGCTGAAGGGCAAGCGGCTGAACGCTCCGGACGGCGAGGCGATGGTGGAGCGCTGGGCGCGGGAATGCCGGGTGGTACGGCTCGTACCGCACGAGGCCCGTACGGAACTGCCCGACGGGTCGCTCGCCGCCGCTCCCCCCGCGACACCCGCGACGACCCGTCAGGAGATCCCGGCCGGCCTCCCGAAACTGCTCCTCCGACGCAAACGCCGCCGGTAACGGCGGCCCGGGAGCCCGCGTGGCTCCCGCCGACGCGGGCCCTCGGCGGAAGCGGCACGGTTCCCGCCGACGCGTCGCCCGGAACCAGTACGGGTCCCGCCGCGACGCCCCACCCGGACCGACGCCCCACCCGGACCGAGGCCCCGGTCAGCGCCGAAGACCCGGCCCGCACCGAGACACCGGGCCCGCGCCGAACCACCGATTCCGGCCGAACTCCCGCCCCCCGCTCACGACTTGGGCAGATCGCGCCCGTAGTCCACCGTGTCGCCCCTGCCCGGCGGCACCAGCGTGACGTCGCTGTTCCACTGCGTCAGCTGGACCGTGCCCGCGCCGCCCGCCCGTTCGAACCGGAGCGGATAGGGCTTTCCCTTCAGCGACACATCGAGGGTGCCGCCCTTGCCGCCGCCCCCGGTGACCCGGATCGCCGGGACGCCGCCCACCTTGGTCCGGTCGCCCTTGCCCAGCGTGCCCTGCAGCCCCAGCAGCCCGCCGAGCAGCGCGTGCATGTCGGTGAACCCGCGGAAGCGCTGGTACGCCGGGTCCCGCTGCGGCACCTTGACGTACTTGTCGTCGAGCTTGCCCGCCGCGTCGGCGCCGTTCTTGCCGTCGGTCTGCTTCCAGAAGCCGGCCCCGGCCTTCACATAGAGCGCGTCACCGATCCGCAGCAGCGTGAACGTACTGCTCTTCGAGGTGACGGAGCCGGTGCCGCCGTCCGTGTTGAGCCGCATGTCCAGCTGGTACGAGCCGCCCTTGCCGATCAGCGTGCCGGAGAGCGCCACCGCCCTGGCGCTGTCCGCCACGGTGCGCGCCTTCGACTCGATCTCCTTGGCGGAGAGCTTGCCGACGCCGTTGGTCCCCGCGTCCGGGTCGCCCGAGCAGGCCGCGAGCGACACCGCCAGAGCGGCGCAGAGCGCGCCCGCGAGTCCTGCCCTGCGGGCTCGGGCGGCCGGGGGAAATGCAGCCACGTACGCACTGCCTCTCATACGAGTGTCCTCACCAGGAGACCGCAGCGTACCTGTGCCGCCCGTGCGAACCGGCAGGAAGCCATCCGGACCCGCTGCCGGGGCGGCGCGGAAGGGGACGGGCTAACGTGAAGCCCGAAGAAGGCACCGCAGTGGCATGAAACGGGCACGGCGGTACGCCTCCAGGACCAGGGCACGGAGCGTACGAGGAGGAGGCGGCGGATGGCGGCAGGCGCCCCCCGGATCTTCGTCTCGCACCTCGCGGGGGTCTCCGTCTTCGACCCCAACGGCGACCAGGTGGGCCGGGTCCGCGACCTGGTCGCGATGTTGCGGGTCGGCAGCCGTCCGCCCCGGCTGCTCGGACTGGTCGTCGAGGTGGTCGGGCGCCGCCGGATCTTCCTGCCGATGACCCGGGTCACCGGTATCGAGTCGGGACAGGTCATCACCACCGGAGTGGTCAACGTCCGCCGCTTCGAACAGCGCCCCACCGAGCGGCTGGTCCTCGGTGAGCTGCTGGACCGGCGGGTGCGGCTGACCGGGACGGACGAGCAGGCGACCGTCCTGGACGTCTCCGTGCAGCAGCTCCCGGCCCGCCGGGACTGGGAGATCGACAAGGTCTTCGTACGGAAGGGGAAGGGCGGCGCGCTGCGGCGCAAGGGCGAGACGCTGACCGTCGAGTGGTCCGGGGTCACCGGTTTCTCCCTGGAGGAGGAGAGCCAGGGCGCGGAGAGCCTGGTCGCCACCTTCGAGGAACTGCGCCCGGCCGACCTCGCCAACGTGCTGCACCATCTGTCGCCCAAGCGCCGGGCCGAGGTGGCCGCCGCTCTCGACGACGACCGGCTCGCCGACGTACTGGAGGAGCTGCCCGGGGACGACCAGGTGGAGATCCTCGGCAAGCTCCAGGAGGAGCGCGCGGCCGACGTCCTGGAGGCGATGGACCCGGACGACGCCGCCGACCTGCTGAGCGAGCTGCCCGAGGAGGACAAGGAGCGGCTGCTGACGCTGATGCGGCCGGACGACGCGGCCGACGTACGGCGGCTGCTCTCGTACGAGGAGCGGACCGCGGGCGGTCTGATGACGACCGAGCCGATCGTGCTGCGCCCGGACGCGACGATCGCCGACGCGCTCGCCCGGATCCGCAAGGAGGACCTCTCCCCCGCCCTGGCCGCGCAGGTGTACGTGTGCAGGCCGCCGGACGAGACACCGACCGGGAAGTATCTGGGCGCCGTGCACTTCCAGCGGCTGCTGCGCGATCCGCCGTTCACCCTGGTCGGCGCGATCGTCGACAGCGACCTCCCGCCGCTGCCGCCGCAGGCCACGCTGCCGGTGCTGACCAGCTATCTCGCCGCGTACAACCTGCTGGCGGCGCCTGTCGTGGATGCGAGCGGCTCGCTGCTCGGGGTGGTCACCGTCGACGACGTACTCGACCACCTGCTGCCGAGCGACTGGCGCGAGACCGACTTCCACCAGGATTCCGGCGCGCCCGGTGGCCGGCAGCCGGACGACGACCGGCCGGCGGAGGACGACGGCCGCCCGCCGCTGGACGGCAGCGCGGGCCCGGACGACGGGCCCGGTCCGGCCGACGGCGCGGGCCCGGACGACGACGACCGCGACGACGACCGCCCAGCGGAGGCCGCCGATGACCGCTGAGCAGACGTCCAGGGGCCGTCTCGACCAGCCGCTCGCACCGCGGCGGCGCTGGCTTCCCGAGTACGACCCGGAGTCCTTCGGCCGCATGTCGGAGCGGGTCGCCCGGTTCCTGGGGACCGGGCGGTTCATCGTCTGGATGACGGTCGTGATCGTCATCTGGGTGGTGTGGAACACCTGGGCCCCGCACGCCCTGCGCTTCGACCCGTTCCCCTTCATCTTCCTGACCCTGGTGCTCTCGCTCCAGGCGTCGTACGCGGCCCCGCTGATCCTCCTCGCGCAGAACCGCCAGGACGACAGGGACCGGGTCAACCTGGAGCAGGACCGCAATCAGAACGAACGCTCCATCGCCGACACCGAGTACCTCACCCGGGAGATCGCCGCGCTCCGGATGGGTCTCGGCGAGGTGGCCACCCGTGACTGGATCAGGTCTGAACTCCAGGACCTCGTCAGAGACCTGGCGGAACGGCCCCAGGTATTCCCGCGGGAAAGTGACGAAGCCGACCACTGACCGCTCTTTCCCGGGATATCGGTGGGCGCCGTACCATCGACGCATGGCTATGGAAGACGCGGTGCGTGAAGCACTGGCGACAGTGAACGACCCCGAGATCCACCGTCCGATCACCGAACTCGGCATGGTCAAATCGGTCGACATCGGAGCGGACGGGGCGGTCGCTGTCACGGTCTACCTCACCGTCTCCGGCTGCCCGATGCGCGAGACCATCACCACCAACGTCACCGACGCGGTCGCCCGCGTCGAAGGGGTGACGGCGGTCAGCGTCGAGCTGGACGTGATGAGCGACGAGCAGCGCAAGGAGCTGGCCGCCTCGCTGCGCGGCGGCACCGCGGAGCGCGAGGTCCCCTTCGCCAAGCCCGGCTCGCTGACCCGGGTGTACGCGGTCGCGTCCGGCAAGGGCGGCGTCGGCAAGTCGTCGGTCACGGTCAACCTGGCCGCCGCGCTCGCCGCCGACGGGCTGAAGGTCGGCGTGGTCGACGCGGACATCTACGGGCACAGCGTGCCGCGGATGCTCGGCGCGTACGGCAAGCCCACCCAGGTCGAGAACATGATCATGCCGCCATCCGCGAACGGCGTGAAGGTCATCTCGATCGGTATGTTCACGCCGGGCAACGCCCCGGTGGTGTGGCGCGGCCCGATGCTGCACCGCGCGCTCCAGCAGTTCCTGGCGGATGTCTTCTGGGGCGACCTCGATGTGCTCCTGCTCGACCTGCCGCCGGGCACCGGGGACATCGCGATCTCGGTGGCGCAGCTCGTGCCGAACGCCGAGATCCTGGTGGTCACCACCCCGCAGCAGGCCGCCGCCGAGGTGGCCGAGCGGGCCGGCTCCATCGCCGTACAGACACACCAGAAGATCGTCGGGGTCGTCGAGAACATGTCGGGCCTGCCCTGCCCGCACTGCGACGAGATGGTCGACGTCTTCGGTACGGGCGGCGGGCAGAAGGTCGCCGAAGGTCTCACCAAGACCACCGGAGCGACCGTGCCGGTGCTGGGCTCCATCCCGATCGACGTACGGCTGCGCGAGGGCGGCGACGAGGGCAAGCCCGTCGTGCTGACCGACCCGGACTCCCCCGCGGGCACCGCGCTGCGCGCCATCGCGGGCAAGCTGAGCAGCCGTCAGCGGGGGCTCGCGGGCATGTCGCTCGGGGTCACTCCGCGCAACAAGTTCTAGGCGGCGGGCCCGCACAGGAGCCCGGGGGCGGTCGGCCCCCGGGCTCCTGTGCGATGCGGCCCGTGTGTCAGACGTACACGGTGATGTCCTTGGCCACGGCGAATCCCAGCCCGTACGCGCTCATCCCGCGCCCGTAGGCCCCCAGGTGGACACCGGTCTCGGTGGCACCGGCCAGCACCCAGCCGAACTCCGTCTCGCGGTACGAGAAGGACGTCGGCACCCCGTCGACCGGCAGGGTCAGCTCCGACCACTCCGGGCCCGACAGGTCGTCGGCCAGCTCGAAAGCGGCCTCGGTCTGCTGGTCGACCCAGTCGTCGCGCAGAGCGTGGTCGAGCTGCGCGGGCCAGGTGCAGGCCAGCAGTCCCGAACCGGCGAGCCAGGCCGCCGATGAGACCGTGGTGGCCTCCAGTACACCCGTACCGTCCCCGCTGCGCCGCACCGGGCTGGACGCGATGGTCACCACGGCGGCGAAGTGGTCCTTCTCCGGTTGCGCGTCGGGTCTCACGGCGGGCTCGTCACCGTGTCCCAGCGAGCCGTGCTGGACCGTACCGTCCGCCGCGACGCCCACCTGCATCAGGCGCCGTGTGCCGGTGAACGCCTCGTCCAGCCCGTACCACGAAAACGGCGCCCTCAGATAGTCGTCGACCGCGTGGGCCCCTGTCCGACTCGTCGTCTCCATGTGCCGGCCGCCTCCTCGCTCCTCAGCGTCCGAAGCGGCCCACCCCCACGGGCGCCCTCACTGCCGGACAGAGGGAGAATACTCAGGTGGCGTCGGCGTCGAACGGCGGCCGCTCGTCGGTGTCGACCGTCACACTCTTCTTCTGCAGGTCAGGGCCGCTCTTCTTCAGCAGGTCAGGACCTGTCGATGAGCCATTGGCGCTACTCGGGGCGATCTCGGCCGCGGCCTCCGTGTCACTGTCGTCGACGACGGACCTGCCGTTCACCACGTCGGTGATCTCGGAGATCTCCTTCTTCAGGTCGAAGCTGCTGCGGATCTCCTTGAGACCCAGCTCGTCGCTGCCGTCCATGAGCTGCTTGCGCACGAAGGTCTTCGGGTTCAGGTCCTCGAACTCGAAGTCCTTGAACTCCGGGCCGAGTTCGGTACGGATGTCCTCCTTGGCGCTCTCGGAGAACTCCCGGATCTTCCGGATCGTGCGGGTGACGTCCTGGATGACCTTCGGCAGCTTGTCCGGGCCGAACACCATCACGGCGAGCACCACGAGCGTCACGATCTCAAGGGGGCCTACGTCATTGAACACTTTTTGCTCCTGGTGTTCTCCGCGGCCCGCAGGTCGGGGTGTGGTCCGGGCCCCGACCACGGTACCCGGCGAAGCTGCCCGGACGGTACCTTCCCCCGGTCTTTCATGTGCCGCCGGCCGATCCAAGAGTCAAGGTCACAGGCCGGTCGCGGCCCTTCCGGCGGACCGTGAGGGCCAGTCTGTCGCCCGGCTGGTGCGCGCGGATCCGGACGATCAGCTCCTGGGCGCTGTGCACCGGTTCACCGTCCACACCTGTGACGATGTCCCCCGGCTCGATCCGCGCACCGGCTCCGGCTCCCCCCGGCGCCACCGCCGGACCGCCGTCGGTCGCCCGGTCGGCCACCCGGGCGCCGTCACCCGCGTACTTCATGTCGAGTGTGACACCGATCACGGGATGGACGGCCCTGCCGTTGTTGATGAGCTCCTCGGCTACGCGCTTCGCCTGGTTGATGGGGATGGCGAAGCCGAGGCCGATCGAGCCGCCCTGGCTCTCCTGGCCGTCCTGGCCGCCCTGGCCGCCCTCGGAGTCCGAGCTGTTGCCGGCGGCTCGGATGGCGCTGTTGACGCCGATGACCCGGGCCTTGGAGTCGACCAGCGGGCCGCCCGAATTGCCCGGGTTGATCGGGGCGTCGGTCTGGAGCGCGTCGACATAGCTGACGTCGCTGCCGTCGCCCTCCCCGCCGCTCGACGTGCCGCTCGATGTGATCGGGCGGTCCTTGGCGCTGATGATGCCGGAGGTCACCGTGTTGGCGAGGTCGAAGGGGGCGCCGATGGCCACGACCGGGTCGCCGACCCGCACATTGTCGGAGTTGCCCAGCGGCAGCGGGGTGAGCCCGGAGACTCCGGTGACCTTGACGACGGCCAGGTCGTAGCCCCTGTCCCGGCCGACGACCCGGGCCCTGGCGCTCTCACCGCCGCTGAACGTGACGGTGATCTCACCAGCGGATCCGGCCGGTTGGACTACGTGGTTGTTGGTGAGGATGTGCCCCTCGCGGTCGAGGACGAAGCCGGTGCCGGTGCCCGCCTCTTCGCTCCCCCTGACATGCAGGGTGACCACCCCGGGCAGCGCGCTCGCGGCGATACCGGCCGTGGTGCCGGGCGCACGGGCGGGGCTCTCCGGGCCGGCCTGCGAGAGCCGGACGCCCGACAGTGAACCGTTCAGCTCGACGTACGCGCCGATGCCGCCGCCGACGGCCCCGGCGACCAGCGCGGCCACCACCATGGCCACGACCGCTCCCCGGCGACGCCTCTTCTGCCCGCCGGGCTTCTCCCCGCCGGGCTCCCCGCTGGGGGGCGGGGGCGCTGACGGCGGAGCGCTCCACGGGTCGTAGCGGCTCCACTGCGGGGACTGCTGGAGTTGGTACGGGTACGGATACGGCAGCGGTTGGTGGTGCGGTTGGGGCTGGGGCTGGGGTGGAGCCGGCAGGTGTTGCTGGTGGTGCGGCTGAGGCTGGGGTGGAGCCGGCAGGTGTTGCTGGTGGTGCGGCTGCTGGGGCGGGAGAGGCTGGTGATGCCTGTGCGGTACGTGGCGTTGCGGTGGCTGCACGGCGCCCGTGTAGGCCGGTGGGACGTGGGTGCCTTCGGCGGGCGTGGGAGCGGGCAGCTGAACGGGCGGGGCGGGGGCCCAGGGGCCCGGACCGCCATAGGGCGGGGTGCCGTAGGGGTCGGGGTCGTGCAGGGGCCGGGACAGCCGCTCGGGGCGGGGCGCCGGACCGGGGTGGGACACCGGCTCCGGGTGAGACACCGGGTCAGGCAGTGGCCGGGACTGTGATCCGGGCCGAGGTGCCGCCTCGGGCAGCGGCCGGGACTGTGGCTGGGGCTGAGGCGCGGGTGCCGGTGCTCCTGCCGGTACTGGCTGGAGCGGAGGCAGCGGTTCGCGCAGGGACGGTACCCGCCCAGATATCGGCCCAGGCTCGGGATGATCCAGTACGGGACGGTCCGGTGCGGGGTGGCCCGGCGCGGGAAGGTCCGGCGAGGGACGGTCCGATGCGGGGCGGCCCGCCAAGGGAAGGTCCGGTGCGGGGCGGCCCGGCACGGGAAGGTCCGGCAAGGGACGGTCCGGTGCGAGGTGGTCCGGCATGGGGCTGTCCGGCGCGGGGCGGGCCGGTGTGCTCCACCATGCGGCGTCCGGCCCGGTGGGCTTCCCGTCGTCCATGCTCTCCCCGCACCTGCCCCATGCTCCGCATGCCCTGTGGCGGGCAGCCTTTCAGGGATTCAACCAGGTTTCCAGGGGCCGGAAGCCCCGCTCAGTGCTGGGCGGTGGCCGGAAGCCCCGAGGCTCCCGGTGCGGCGAGCGGGACCGGTGGCGGTGTGACACCCGGGCTCGGCTGCGCGGGCTCGGCGGGCGGGGTGGCGGCCGCCAGCGGGGGACGTACGGCGGAGGCGGAGAGCGAGGAGACGGTGACCAGGGGGGTCGTCAGCGAGTACAGCGGCTGACGGGCCGGGCGGGCGTCCGGCGCGGGCGACGCGTGGTGTCCGGCGAAGGCAGTGGGCAGAACCGGGGCCCGCCCGCCGTGGGCGAGCCGGGCGCCGTCGCCGGTGCGGCTGCGGTGCGGGTCCACGCCGACACCCACCGGGTCCGTGGCGCTCATCGGTGTCACGTTGTTCGGCGGGCCGTCCGTATGCGCGGGGGATTCGCCCGCGCCGTCGAACGGCAGCGTGCCGCCCAGCGCGATGGCGGCCAGCGAGACCGCGCTGGCGGCGGCGAACGCGAATCTCCGTCCGCGCCAGGCCGAGCGCTCCTGGTCGCTCCGGCCCACCGGGTGGATCCGGAAGCCGCTGTCCGGACCGCCGTCCGGAAGCGTGGTGGCGTGCGGCCCCGCGGGCACATAGCCGAAGGTGTCGACCCGGGGGTCGGAGGAACGGCCGCCGGACGCGCCCGCGGATCCGAAGATCTCGTCGGCGAAACGGCCGCCGAACGGTCCGCGCCGACCGGGATCGTCGCCCCCGGGCCCGGCGGGCAGACCCTGCAGACGGGCGAGCAGCCCTTCGGACGGCGGCGGGGGCGCGGTCTCGGCGAAGACGGTTTTCAGCCGGCGCTGCGCGTCGGCCTCGGTCTTGCACTTCGCACAGGTGGCCAGATGCGCGAGCACCCGCTCACGGGCGTCGTGCTTCAGCTCACCGTCGACCAGTGCGGCGAGCCGGTCCCCGAGGTGCTGCTCGGCCGGGGTCGGACTGGATCCACTCACGCGGTCCCATCCTCTCCGTCCAGGCCGGGTGCCACCCCGGCCAGCGCGCGCTGCTCGGCGCGGCGGGCCTCGGGCGAACGGTGCTTGAGGGCCTTGCGCAGGTGGGAGCGGCCACGGTGGATCCTGCTGCGCACCGTGCCGAGCTTGACGCCCAGGGTGGCGGCGATCTCCTCGTACGAGAGGCCCTCGATGTCACAGAGGACCACGGCGGCGCGGAACTCCGGGGCGAGGGTGTCCAGCGCCTGCTGGACGTCCGCGTCGAAGTGGGTGTCGTGGAAGACCTGCTGCGGCGACGGCTCACGGCTCGGCAGCCGCTCGGCGGCGTCGTCCCCGAGGGCATCGAAACGGATCCGCTGCTTGCGGCGGACCATGTCCAGGAAGAGGTTGGTGGTGATGCGGTGCAGCCAGCCCTCGAAGGTGCCCGGGGTGTACGTCGACAGCGAGCGGAAGACACGGACGAAGACTTCCTGGGTGAGGTCCTCGGCGTCGTGCTGGTTACCGGTCAGGCGGTAGGCGAGCCGGTAGACCCGGCCGCTGTGCGTGCTGACGATCTCCTCCCACGAGGGCGGCGTCCAGGTCTGCGCATCCGCGTCTGAGGCGAAAGTAGCGGTCTGTACGGAGTCAGCAGCGCTGGAGCTGTCAGCAATGTCGGTCACGGATTTCGGCTCACCCGCCGACCTGAGAAAGCGCCGCAGCACTCCTCCCCGATCCACAGGCGCAGCCGCACCTCCCCTGTCGGCTCTGGTGGTGTCCAGTGGAGCCCCTACCATAGCCACCTCGCCCGTTAGCTCCGGATAAGACTGATTGCCGGAATCCTCGTACATCCGCATCCCCCCTGCCCTCCTTCAACGCGCGGTCCCATCTGCGGGTTCCCGGGTGCAGCGGATACAGTCACGAGTGCGCCAACTACGGGGACAGGAGAGGGCCATTACCGCCAACCGGCAGACGAGCTGGGCCTTCGCCGACGCTTTTGTCGCCGAGGACGAAGCCCTGCGCTGGGCCCGCGACCGGGCCCGCGACTCCGGGCTGCCCTCGGTCTCGCCCGGCACCGGTGCGGCGCTGCGGCTGCTTGCCGCCACCACGGACGCCAAAGCGGTGGCCGAAATCGGTACCGGTACCGGCGTATCGGGCATCTATCTGCTCCAGGGCATGCGCCCCGACGGCGTGCTGACCACCGTCGACCCGGAGCCCGAGCGCCAGGGCTTCGCCCGTCAGGCGTTCCGCTCCGCCGGCTTCGCGGCGAACCGTTCGCGCTTCATCCCGGGCCGGGCACTCGACGTACTGCCGCGCCTCGCGGACGGCGGGTACGACCTGGTGTTCTGCGACGGCGACCGGCTGGAGTCGCTGGATGTGCTCGCCGAATCGTTGCGCCTGCTGCGGCCCGGTGGACTGGTCTGCTTCGAGGGGGTCTTCGCGGACGGCCGTACGGTCGACTCCGCCGCACAGCCCGCGGAAGTGCTGCACCTGCGTGACCTGCTGCGCACGGTGCGCGAGAGCCAGGGGCTGCTGCCCTCGCTCCTCCCGGTCGGCGACGGGCTGCTCTGCGCCGTACGCCTCGGCTGAACGACAGCCCGCACCCGGGCTGAACGACAGCCGCCCCGCACCCGGAACACCACTGCCCCGGCCGGAGCCGGGGCAGTGGTGGAAAGAACTGTGGGGGCGTCCGCGTCAGCCGACGACCTTCTTCAGCGCGTCGCCGAGTGCATCGGCCTCGTCCGGGGTCAGCTCGACAACGAGTCGTCCGCCGCCCTCTAGCGGAACGCGCATGACGATGCCCCGCCCCTCCTTGGTCACCTCGAGCGGGCCGTCGCCCGTCCGCGGCTTCATGGCCGCCATGCTCGTTCCCCTTCCTGAAACCAGCTCATCGCAGCCGACAACCCAGGTGTCACCGGCATCGAACATATTGCTTCCCAGCCATTATCCCGCATCCCAGGACCCGATGACCAACATCGGTCTGCATCGCTTGCGCAACGCACTTCCGCAAAACCACTCAATTCGGCGTTCCCCCTGCGATACTGCGCCGCCCCGTCCGTCATTCCCGGCCGGCATTGTTTGACGCAGGTCACATGTCCGCCGTCGATGATCTCCGCCATGCTGAGCTGCGTACGACGTATCAGCACCATCAGCAGCCGACACCCAGCAGTGGAGGGCCCCATGGCGGACACCGTGCTCTACGAGGTGACCGACGGACTCGCGACGGTCACCATCAACCGTCCCGACTCCATGAACGCGATGAACACCGAGGCGAAGGCGGCCCTGCGCGACGCGGTGCAGACCGCGGCCGCCGCTTCGGAGGTGCGCGCCGTACTGCTCACCGCCACCGGGCGCGCCTTCTGCGTCGGACAGGACCTCAAGGAGCACATCGCCTCGCTGACGGCCGACCGCGAGGCGGGCACCGGGCGCACCATGTCGACCGTGCGGGAGCACTACAACCCGATCGTGCGGGCCCTGACCGAGATGCCGAAGCCGGTCGTGGCCGGGATCAACGGCGTGGCAGCGGGAGCGGGCCTCGGGTTCGCGCTCGCCGCCGACTACCGGGTCGTGGCCGACACCGCGAAATTCACCACGTCCTTCGCGGGTGTCGCCCTCACCGCGGACTCGGGCGTCTCCTGGACGCTGCCCCGGCTGATCGGCCAGAGCCGCGCCGCCGATCTGCTGCTGTTCCCGCGCTCGTTCGGTGCCCAGGAGGCGTACGACCTCGGCATCGCCAACAAGCTGGTGCCGGAGGCGGAGCTGGCCGCGGAGGCGCTGGCGGTGGCCCGCGCGCTCGCCGCGGGCCCCACGGTCGCGTACGCCGCGATCAAGGAGTCCCTCGCCTACGGGGCGGGTCATCCGCTCCGGGATGCGCTGGAGAAGGAGGACGAACTCCAGACGCGCGCGGGTGCGTCGGACGACCATCTCATCGCGGTGGAGGCTTTCGTCGGCAAGACCCAGCCGCGCTATCTGGGGCGCTGAGGGACCACATCCCCGCCGGCCACACCCCCGCGGGTCAGCCCGCCGCCCCGGGACGGACGCCCGTGGGGGCCCGCCGGGCGAAGCAGTCCGCCAGGTGGTCGTCGACCAGGCCGCACGCCTGCATCAGGGCGTAGGCCGTGGTCGGGCCGGTGAAGCGCAGGCCGCGCCTCTTGAGTTCCCGGGCCATCGCGGTGGACTCCGGGGTGACGGCGGGGATGTCGGCGACGCTGCGGGGCGCCGGGCGGGCGGCCGGGTCGGGGGCGTACGACCAGAGCAGCGCGGTGAGGCTGCCCGGCTCCCAGCCCGCCAGCTCCCGGGCGTTGGCGAGGACCGCGTCGATCTTGGCGCGGTTGCGGATGATCCCGGGATCGGCGAGCAGCCGCTCCCGGTCGTCGTCGGTGAAGGCGGCCACATCGGCGATGGCGAAGCCGGCGAACGCCTTACGGAATCCGGCGCGGCGGCGCAGGATCGTGATCCAGGACAGCCCGGACTGGAACGCCTCAAGACAGAGCCGCTCGTACAGGGCGTCGTCGCCGTGGACCGGGCGGCCCCACTCGCCGTCGTGGTACTCGACGTAGTCCGCGGTCGACACCGCCCAGGGGCAGCGCAGCTTCCCGTCGGCCCCCGGGACCGCCTCCTGGCTCATCCCCGGGGGTCCTCGTCGTGGACTGCGGCGGCGCGCGCACCGGCGAGCGCCGCTTCCAGCTCGGCGATCCGGGCGTCGCGCTCGGCCAGTTCGGCGCCGAGCCTGCCCAGTACGTCGTCCACGTCGGCCATCCGGTAGCCGCGCGCCACCATGGGCAGCCGCAGCGCCTCGATGTCCGCGCGGCCGACCGGCCGGGCCGCGGGCAGCGGGTCGACGGGCAGTTCGGGGGACGCGTCGGACAGTGCGGCGCCGTCACCGCCGCCGATCACCGCGAGGGTGACCGCAGCGACCACCACGACCATCGCGATCAGCAAGAACCAGAACACGAGTGAGTCTCTCCCCGGATAGCGGAACCGTGCGGGTCCGATCGTGCCATGCGTTGCCGACCGTTAGGGTCTTCCGGTTGGAGCCCCGGGGTCGCAGGCGACCCGTCGGGTGGGGATCAGAGGGCGAGAGGAAGAGGCGGATGCTGCGGTTGGGACGGCGCGAGTTCGACGCGCACGAACCGGTGATCATGGCGATCGTGAACCGGACCCCGGACTCGTTCTACGACCAGGGGGCGACCTTCCGCGACGAGCCCGCGCTCTCCCGCGTGGAACAGGCGGTCTCCGAGGGTGCGGCCATCATCGACATCGGCGGGGTCAAGGCGGGCCCCGGCGAGCATGTGACGGCCGATGAGGAGGCGCGGCGCACGGTCGGTTTCGTCGCCGAGGTGCGGCGGCGCCACCCCGATGTGGTGATCAGCGTCGACACCTGGCGCCACGACGTCGGTGCCGCGGTGTGCGAGGCGGGCGCGGATGTGCTGAACGACGCGTGGGGCGGGGTCGATCCCGAACTGGCCGCGGTAGCGGCCCGGTTCGGCGCCGGTCTGGTCTGTACGCACGCGGGCGGCGCCGAACCGCGCACCCGGCCGCACCGGGTCACGTACGACGACGTCATGGACGACATCCTGCGGGTCACGGTCGGCCTCGCGGAGCGTGCGGTGGCGCTGGGCGTCAGGCCGGACGGCATCATGATCGACCCCGGCCACGACTTCGGGAAGAACACCCGGCACTCGCTGGAGGCGACCCGCAGACTGGGCGAGATGACCGCGACGGGGTGGCCGGTCCTCGTCTCCCTGTCCAACAAGGACTTCGTGGGCGAGACGCTCGACAAGCCGGTCAGGGAACGGCTGCTGGGGACGCTGGCCACGACGGCGGTCTCGGCGTGGCTGGGGGCCCAGGTCTACCGGGTGCACGAAGTGGCCGAGACCCGGCAGGTACTGGACATGGTGGCGGCGATCGCGGGCCACCGCGCTCCGGCGGTGGCCCGGCGGGGACTGGCCTAGGAGTTTCCGCTCGGAGCAGGCCGGGCGTGCGTCACAGCCCCGTCTCCTTGGTCACCAGCGCCACCGCCTCGTCCACGTCGTCCGTGACGTGGAAGAGCAGCAGATCGTGCTCCGACGCCTTGCCCTGCGCCACCACCGTGCCGCGCAGCCAGTCGACCAGGCCGCCCCAGTACTCCGTACCGAAGAGCACGATCGGGAACCGGGTCACCTTCCGGGTCTGCACCAGGGTCAGGGCCTCGAACAGCTCGTCCAGGGTGCCGAGGCCGCCCGGCAGGACCACGAAGCCCTGGGCGTACTTCACGAACATCGTCTTGCGGACGAAGAAGTAGCGGAAGTTGACGCCGATGTCGACGTGCTGGTTGAGCCCCTGCTCGAAGGGCAGCTCGATCCCGAGCCCGACCGAGACGCCGTTGGCCTCTCTGGCGCCCTTGTTGGCCGCCTCCATCGCACCGGGGCCGCCGCCGGTGATCACCGCGAAGCCCACGTCGACCAGGGCGCGGCCGATCCGTACCCCCGCCTCGTACTCCGGTGTGCCGGGCGCGGTGCGGGCCGACCCGAAGACGCTGATCGCGCTGGGCAGTTCGGCCAGTGCGCCGAAGCCCTCCACGAACTCCGACTGGATGCGCATGACCCGCCAGGGGTCGGTGTGCAGCCAGTCGGCCGGGCCCTTCTCCGTGGTGTCGAGCAGCCGCTGGTCGGTGGTGCCGGACTGGACCTGGTCCCGGCGGCGCACCACCGGGCCGAGCCGCTGTTCCTCCGGCGCCGGCGCTCCTTCAGGGTTGCCCATGTTGTGCTCCCTCCGCTGTACGTGTCCTCACAGCCTAGGTCGGCACAAGTGACGAATGAGGAAATTCAGGCCGTCAGCCAGGCGCGGAGCCGTTCCTCGGTGTGCGAGATCTTCGTGATGGCGACGCGCTCGTCCCGCTTGTGCGCGAGCAGCGGGTTTCCGGGACCGTAGTTCACCGCGGGAACACCGAGCGCGCTGAAGCGCGACACGTCCGTCCAGCCGAACTTCGGGCGGGCCTCGCCGCCGACCGCCGCCATGAACGCCGCGGCCGCGGGGTGCGAGAGGCCGGGCAGCGCGCCGCCGGTGTGGTCGTCGACGATGAACTCGTCGACGTCGCACTCCGCGAAGAACTCCTTGACGTACGCCAGGGCCTGTTCCTCGCTGCGGTCGGGCGCGTAACGGAAGTTGACCACCACGGTGCAGGCGTCCGGGATGACGTTGTTGGCGACGCCGCCCTCGATCCGTACGGCGTTGAGCCCCTCGTGGAACTCCAGTCCGTCGATCACCGGCCTGCGCGGCTCGTACGCGGCCAGCCTGGCCAGGATCGGCGCAGCGGAGTGGATCGCGTTGGACCCCATCCAGCTGCGCGCCGAGTGCGAGCGCTCGCCCTTGGTGCGCAGGATGACGCGGAGGGTGCCCTGGCAGCCGCCTTCGACATCGCCGTCGGAGGATTCGAGCAGGACCGCGAAGTCCGCAGCCAGCCAGTCGGGGTGCGCCTCGGCGATGTGCTTGAGGCCGTTGAGTTCGGCCGCGACCTCTTCGTTGTCGTAGAAGACGAAGGTGAGGTCCCGGTTGGGTTCGGGCACGGTCGCCGCGATCCGCAGCTGGACGGCCACGCCGGACTTCATGTCACAGCTGCCGCAGCCCCACAGGACGCCGTTCTCGTCGAGCCGGGACGGGACGTTGTCCGCGATCGGCACGGTGTCGAGGTGCCCGGCCAGCACGACCCGCTCGGCGCGGCCGAGGTGCGTCCTGGCGACGACGTTGTTGCCGAACCGGTCGACGGTCAGGTGCGGCAGCGCCCTCAGCGCCTCCTCGACCGCATCGGCGAGGGGCTTCTCGGTGCCGCTCACGGAGGGGAAGTCGACCAGTTGTGCGGTCAGGGCCGGGGCGTCGAGTGTGAGGTCAAGCGGGGTCTCTGACATGGCACAGACCCTAACCCGCGCTCCAGTACGGTGTGCCCTGTGTCCCAGCCCACTGCCGCGCCACGCCGCGGTCGTCTCTTCCGGATCGTGGCCGCCCTCGCCGTACTGCTGGCGCTGGCGGGCTATGTCCTGGTGCAGTACCTCAGCGGAGGCGGCAGCGGGCCGCGCTGCACGGCTCAGGGCGACGGCGGGAGCGGCTACCGGCTGAGTCCCGAGCAGGCCGTCAACGCGGCGACGATCTCCGCCGTGGGAACCTCGCGCGGGATGCCGGAGCGCGCGGTGACCATCGCGCTGGCGACCGCGCTCCAGGAGTCGGGGCTGCACAATCTCGACCATGGCGACAAGGACTCGCTGGGCCTCTTCCAGCAGCGGCCGTCGCAGGGCTGGGGAACGGCGAAGCAGATCATGGACCCGGTGTACTCGGCCGGGAAGTTCTACGAGCACCTCGTGAAGGTGCATGACTACACGCAGCTGCCGCTGACGGTCGCCGCCCAGGCCGTGCAGCGCAGCGCCTTCCCCGATGCGTACGCGAAGCACGAGCCGGACGCCACGCTGCTCGCGTCCGCGCTGACCGGCCGGGTGCCCGCCTCGTTCTCCTGCGCGGCGACCAAGAGCAGCCTGGTGGGCGATCCGGCCGCGGTGCGCGCCGCGCTGAAGCGGTCCTTCGGGCCCGGGGTGCTGCCCGCCGGGAAGCCCGCGCAGCCGTCGGAGGTGCTGCTGCCGGTCCGTTCCGCCAAGAAGCCGGCCGTCGGGACGCTCGGCACCGGGTCCGCGCAGCAGCGCGGCTGGGAGCTGGCGCACTGGGCGGTGGCCAACTCGGCCGCGCTCCACATCCAGCGGGTCTCCTTCGCGGGCCGGGAGTGGACAGCGGCGAACAACCACGCACCGTGGCACAGGACGGACACGGGCACCGGGCAGGCCGGTGCGAAGGGGCGGAGCGCGGGCGGGGGCGCCGCCGAAGTCCGCATCACAGTCACGGAGTAGGACCGGGAGCGCCCCGTACGGACAACCCGTACGGAGAACACGTACGGACAGCACTGTCACGTACGGACAACCCGTACGCATACGCGATCCGTCACCCGGAAGCAGTGAGCTCGGCCGGCCGTGAGCGCTTTTCGCGCCCGCTCGGGGGGTCCCGGTGATCGGTCCGGTGACCCTATGGGGGGCAAGGGAAGTGACGGTTCAGCAAGCTTTATGGCGTGCCATCGTTTGTCCGCTTTTATCCGAAACCGATAATGCGATGCATTGCAGACTCTTTACCTCGGTGCACCGCAACTTCCCCCTCCCCCCGAGCGGTTGTCACAGCGTCCGGACGCCGGACAGCCAAGTCCCCTCCCGCTCAAGGAGCACCATGTCCCTCTCCCTGCCCCGTCGGATCGCCCGTACCGCGCTGCTGATCGCGGCGGGCGCGGCCCCCGTGGTCGCCGCGGCCGGTGTCGCGAACGCCGCGGCGCTGCCGCAGACCCCGAACCTGGGCGGCGTGACCGCCCTCGACGGCGCCGGCCTGGGCAACTCCGTCGACAGTGCGGCCCGGACGACCACCGGCATGGCCGGTGACACCGGCAGCAAGGCCGTCAAGAAGACCGTCCCGGCCGCGGGCAAGACCGTCGGCGCCGTCGGCAAGACCGCGGCCCCGGCCGCCCAGAAGGCCGCGGGCGACACCGCGGGCAGCGCCGGCACCCTGGTGGGCGGCACCGCGCAGAGCGCGGGCGGCGGCCTGCCGTCCGCGGGCAAGCTGCCGGTCAAGGGCCTCCCGCTCGGCAAGTAGGAGCCGCCGGGCACCACGCCGAGGCCCCCGGGAGTGTCCACTCCCGGGGGCCTCGGCGCGTGCGTACCGGCCTACCGCTCGCCCAGCCGCTTCACCGCGGCGGCCACCCGCTCGTCCGTGGCCGTCAGCGCGACCCGGACGAAACGCCCGCCCGCCTCCCCGTAGAAGTCACCCGGCGCCACCAGGATGCCCAGTTCGGCGAGGTCGGCCACGGTGTCCCAGCACGCCTCGTCGCGGGTCGCCCACAGATACAGGCTGGCCTCGCTGTGCTCGATCCGGAAGCCGTGCGCCTCCAGCGCGGTCCGCAGGGCGGTGCGCCGGGCCAGGTACCGCTCTCGCTGCTCCGTCACATGCGTGTCGTCGCCGAGCGCGGCGACCACCGCCGCCTGGACGGGCGCGGCCGTCATCATCCCGCCGTGCTTGCGGATCTGCAGCAGCTCACCGAGCACGGCGTCGTCGCCCGCGATGAACGCGGCACGGTAGCCCGCCAGGTTGGAGCGCTTGGAGAGCGAGTGGACGGCGATCAGGCCCTCGTACACACCGCCGCAGACATCCGGGTGGAGCACCGAGACCGGCTCGGCCTCCCAGCCCAGCTCGAAGTAGCACTCGTCGCTGGCGATCAGGACGGAGTGCTCACGCGCCCAGGCGACGATCCGGGCCAGCTCGTCCACGGAGAGGACCCGGCCGGTCGGGTTCGACGGCGAGTTGAGCCAGAGCAGCCTCAGCCCCTCCGGGTCCAGCTCCGTCGGGTCGTCGTACTCCACGGGCTCCGCGCCGCAGAGCCGCGCCCCGACCTCGTACGTCGGGTAGGCGAGCCGCGGGTAGGCGACCCGGTCACCGGCGCCCAGGCCGAGCTGCGTCGGCAGCCAGGCCACCAGCTCCTTGGAGCCGACGACCGGCAGCACATTGGTGTGCGCGACCTCACGCGCGCCCAGCCTGCGTTCGCACCAGCCGCTGAGCGCGTCACGCAGCTCGGGGGTCCCCCACACCGTCGGATACCCCGGTGAATCGGCCGCGGCGACGAGCGCCTCGCGGACGAGCGGCGGCACCGGGTCGACCGGGGTGCCGACGGAGAGGTCCACGATGCCGTCCGGGTGGACGGCGGCCGTCGCCTTGTACGGCTCCAGCTTGTCCCAGGGAAAGGCGGGGAGGCGCGATGAGAGTGCGGACACGGGCTTCACTTTCTCGTACGTACGGAAGCCGCGCGGTGCGGACCGCGCGGGCTTGGCTGCGGCCCCGCGGAACGGCGTCCACGTCATATGCCGCGGTCCCGTACGGCGAAGATGCCGTACGGGACCGGGTCGTTACGGGATCAGCCGTTCTGCGGAGGCAGCGCCGCGATGAAGGGGTGGTCGCGCTCGATCAGGCCGAGCTTGGAGGCTCCACCGGGCGAACCGAGCTCGTCGAAGTATTCGACGTTCGCCTTGTAGTAGTCCTTCCACTCCTCCGGGGTGTCGTCCTCGTAGAAGATCGCTTCCACCGGACAGACCGGCTCACAGGCACCACAGTCGACGCATTCGTCCGGGTGGATGTACAAGGACCGGGAGCCCTCGTAGATGCAGTCGACGGGGCACTCCTCGATGCACGCCTTGTCCTTGACGTCGACACAAGGCTGCGCGATGACGTAAGTCACGCTGTCGTTCCTCCTCGGTAGGGCTGCTCTGCGCGGGAGCGCGGCGTCGTCGATGCCCACACCTAGTATCTCCGTTCCGGGGCGCGATCCGAACAGGAGGGGCGGAGAGAGCTGTGGAATTCACTACCGGCGGACGCCTTGAGGTCCGAATTACACCTGTTGACGTGGGCAAACGGGTATCAGTCAGGCAGCTGGCCAACGAGGCCGCACCCGGTGCGAAGTTCACCGACACGGTGGGCGTTCTCACATCATGGGACGATGGTGTGCTGTCCATCACACAGCGGTCGGGCGTGTCGGTCCGTATCCCGGAGTCGGCGCTCGTCGCGGGGAAGACCGTGCCCGCGGCGCCCGCACGGCGGCGTGGCCCGTCGGCGACCTTTCCCGAACTGGCGAGGGCCACGGCCCGCGCCTGGCAGCCGGTGGAGAGCGAGCAACTCGGCGACTGGCAGCTGCGGGCCGCAGTCCAGGAGGTGCCGCGCGACGCACGTCGTCGGGGGGCGGAGGCCGGGCGACGGGAGGGATTCACCCGCCGTGCCAACTCCGTACTGCCGCTCGGTGATCCCGGGTGCCCGCTGGACGAGGCGCTGGAGCGGGTGGACGCCTGGTACGCGGAGCGCGGACTGCCCGCGTACGTCCAGCTCTCCACCGGGAACGAGGGCACTCAGGAACTGCTGGCGGCCGGACTCGAACAGCGCGGCTGGACCCGCGAGGTGAGCGCGCTGGTGCGGATCGCGGCGCTGGCGCCGCTCGGCGATCCGTCCCGCCCGCTGGAGGACACCGTCGCGCGGGTCGCGCTCTCGCGCTCCTGTGACGCGTCCTGGCTCGCCCGCTACCAGCGGTGCAGCGCCCCGGATCCGGCCGTGCTCGCGGTGCTCGGCAGCGGTCCTTCGACCTGGTTCGCCTCGGTCGCCGGTCCGGACGGAGTGCCCCTGGCGATCGGCCGCTGTGTGACCGACGGGCGGTGGGCGGGGTTCATGGCCGTGGAGGTGGACCCGGCGGTCCGCCGCCAGGGCCTGGCGAGCGCCGTCATGACCGCGCTGGCCCGCCGGGCGCTCGACGAGGGCGCGTCGGCGGCCTGGCTCCAGGTCGAGGAGGAGAACACCGGGGCCCGTGCGCTCTACGACGGCATGGGCTTCCGGACCCACCACAGCTACCACCACTACCGGCAGCACATCCCCACGGCATAGGCGGGTACGAGAGCGATATGGACGAGCAATCCACCGACTGGCGACGGCAGTTCGCCGAGGAGGCCCGCTCGGAGCGGCCCGATCTCGCCCTGCTGTGTCTGCTGGTGGGCACGGAGGCCGATCCCTCACTCGGCCAGGACGGCATCGACGCGGCCCAGATCGAACTCGACCGGCTGGCGGGCGCGCTGCCGTTCGGGGTGACCGGGGCCCGCGCCTGGGCCCTCGCCCTGGGCGAACTCCTCGGCGTACGGCATGACTTCAGGGGCGCCGCCGCCGACTACCAGCGACTGGAGTCCTCGCTCCTCCATGAGGTGCTGCGGCGCGGGCGTGGGCTGCCGATCCTTCTCTCGGTGGTGTGGATCGAGGTGGCGCGGCGGGCCGGGGCCCCGGTGTACGGGGTGGCGCTGCCGGGCCACTTCGTGGTCGGCTTCGGCGATCCGGCGGGCCCGCCGGACGAGCGGGTGCTCGCCGATCCCTTCGGCGGCGGCCGGCTGCTCACCGGGGAGGACGCGGGGGCCCTGGTCGCCGGGGCCACGGGTGCACCCTTCGATCCGGCCATGCTCGCCCCGGCGGATCAGCTGGAGATCATCCTGCGGGTGCTGAACAACATCCGCGCCTGGGCCGCTGCCCGCCCGGAGCGCACGGACGTCCAGCTCTGGGCGGTCGAACTGGCCCTGCTGCTCCCCGCCCACCCGGCGCAGCTGCGCTACGAACACGCCCAGCTCCTGGTGGAGCGGGGCGATTTCATGCGCGGTGCGGTGGAGCTGGAGGAGTACGCGGAGGTGGTCGCCGCGGTCGACCCGGGGGCGGCCGAGACGGTACGCGGCCGGGCCAGGGCGGCGCGTGCGATGCTCAACTGAGGGCGCTCTGATGCCAGTTGCCGCCCGGGGGCCGGTCGCCCGCACGACTGCCGGTTGACGGCTCCGCCACCCCTACCGGCCGGGCTCACCGTGCCGGTGCGGTGCGGGCGTAGCGGCCGGGAGCGATGCCCACCACGCGCTTGAAGTGCCGTGTCAGATGGGACTGGTCGTAGAACCCGGTGGCGGCGGCCACCTCGCCCGGCTGCTGTCCCTGGAGCAGCAGCCCGCGGGCCAGGTCGACCCGGCGGGACGTCAGATACTGGTGCGGGGTGATGCCGTACGCGCCGCTGAACGCCCGTACCAGATGGGCCGGGTGGGCGTGCACCTCCGCCGCGGCCTCCCGCAGGGTCAGCCCCTGGACCAGCCGTTCGTCCAGCAGTCCCCGCAGCCGGTCCGCGACGGACCTGCTGTCCTCGTCCGGCCGGCGGGGCGGGGTGCCGGGCCGCAGATGACCGCGCAGCCGCTCACCGATGAGGGCCAGCCGGCTCTCCGCCTCCAGCTCGTCGCCCGGCGATGCCAGGGCCTGGTGCAGCAGCCCGACACGGTGGCGCAGCACCGGGTCGACCAGGTCGGGCCGGTCGACAGCGGCGCCGATGTACCCGGCGTCCAGCTGTGTCATGTCCAGATAGAGCACCCGCTTGCGGAAGCCCTCCGGGGTGGCAGGCGTACCGTTGTGCGGCACCTGCGGGGGCAGCAGCGAGACGGTGTCGTGCGGGGTGCCGTGCTCATGGCGGTCGAGGTCGTACCGCACCGCGCCGTCGTCGACGATCAGCAGCGTCCAGGCGTCATGGACATGCATCGGATAGGCGTGCTCGGTGAAGTGGGCATGGAAGACCTCCACGACACCCGCGACGGGCGGGCGCCATGCGGAGACCTCCGGCACGGACACCATGCAAAGAACGTACAAGACCACGCGCGGGACCTCCCGGCAGTCTCGGAGCATGAGAACCGACACCGCACCGGACCCCACCGGCACCGTCCCCGGCCCCACGGCCGCCACCCCCTCCCCCGCCGTCCCCGACGAGGCGCCGGTCCGCTTCGACACCAAGATCGCGGTGCTGCTCCACGAGGACCTGGAGACCTGGCAGCGGCTGAACGTCACCGCGTTCCTGGTCAGCGGGCTCGGCCCGACGCTGCCCGAGGTGATCGGCGGACCGTACGCCGACGCCGACGGCACCGCCTATCTGCCGATGTTCCGGCAGCCCGTCCTGGTCCTCGAGGGCGCCTGCGAGACTCTGCGGGCCGCGCACTCCCGTGTCCTGTCCCGCGCGCTCCCCCGGGCCGTCTTCACCCGTGATCTGTTCCGTACGGGCAACGACCGGGACAACCGGGCCGCGGTCCGTGCGGTCGGGCGCGACCGGCTCGATCTGGTGGGGCTGGCGGTGTACGGGCCGCGCAACGCGGTGGACAAGGTCCTCAAGGGGGCCAGGATGCATCCGTGAGGGACGCGTCCTGGTGGCGTCAGAGCCAGCCCTTCTCCTGGGCGATCCGTACGGCATCGGCCCGGTTGCGGGCCGTCAGTTTCTGGATCGCCGTCGAGAGGTAATTGCGGACGGTGCCCTGCGACAGATGCAGCGCGGCCGCCAGCTCCGCGTTGGTCGAGCCGTCCGCCGCCGCGCGCAGCACCTCGCGCTCCCGGTCCGTCAGCGGGTTCGCGCCGTCCGAGAGCGCCGCGGCTGCCAGGGTGGGGTCGATGACCCGCTCCCCGGCGAGCACCTTCCGTACCGCGGTGGCCAGCTGGGCCGCGGGGGCGTCCTTGACCAGGAAGGCGTGGGCGCCCGACTCCATGGCCCGGCGGAGATAGCCGGGGCGGCCGAAGGTGGTGAGGACGACGACCCTGAGCGCGGGGAGTTCGCGCTGGAGCTGCGCCGCCGCCTCGATACCGGTCAGGCCCGGCATCTCGATGTCGAGCAGGGCGACATCGACGGCATGCTCCCGGGCGGCGGCCAGGACCTCGTCGCCACGGGCCACCTGGGCCACGACCTCGAAATCCGGCTCAAGCCCCAGCAGGGCGGCGAGGGCCTCACGGACCATGGCCTGGTCCTCGGCGAGCAGGAGCCTGATCATGCACCGGATCCTAGAGGGACGCGTGCGGTGAGGGTGAAGCCGGGACCGGCTTGCGTATCGAGCGTGCCGCCGGCCTTGGCGAGGCGCTCGGCCAGGCCGGTGAGCCCGTTGCCGTGCGGGCCCGCGGTGGCGTTCCTGCCGTCGTCGCGCACCACGAGTTCGACGCGGCGGCCGTCCAGGGTCTGCCGGGAGCCGAGCGTGACGGTGCAGTGGCGGGCGGCGCTGTGGCGTACGACGTTGGTGATGCCCTCGCGCAGGGCCCAGGCGAGGGCGGCCTCCCGGTCCTCGTCCAGCTCGCCCGCCCGGAAGTCCTCCGGCACCTCGGCGGGCACATCGGCTGTGATGCCCGCCGCCGCGAGCGCGGTGCGGGCGCCTGCCAGTTCGCCGGGCAGGGTGGGGCGGCGGTAGCCGGTGACCGCTTCCCGTACATCGGTCAGCGCCTGCCTGCTGACCTGCTCGATGTCCGCGACCTGGCCGGCCGCCTGCCCCGGGTGGTCCGGGAGCATCCGGCCGGCCAGCTCGGACTTGAGCGTGATCAGCGACAGGGAGTGGCCGAGCAGGTCGTGCAGATCGCGGGCCATCCGCAGCCGCTCCTCGTTGGCGGCGAGCTGGGCGACCGTGGCGCGGGCCTCCTTCAGCTCGACCGTCGTACGGATCAGCTGCCGCACCCCGGTCATCGCGAATCCGCCGAGCAGGGTGGGGACGAGCAGCGGCCCGGCCTGCTGCTCCAGATCACCGGTACGGAGGGCGAGGAGACACAGCAGCGCCGTGGCCCCGAGGATCCCCCAGGCCGCCCGCCGCAGCGGCAGGACCGCACCGCAGTTCACCGCCACGTACACGAAGAGCACGAGCCAGGGAGAGCCGAGGGCCAGATTGAGCCCGACGGCGATAAGACCCAGGACGGCGGCCAGGGTGCTGTTGACGGAGTCCGGGCGGCGTGAGCGGCCGGTGTGCCGGAAGACCATGACGAGGTACAGGCCGACGAAGAGCATCAGGCCCGTCCAGCCGAGCGCCTGCCCGGCGGCCGAATAGCGGCCGTCGAGCAGTGCGTTCAGCGGGGTGGCGAGGAAGACCAGCCAGATGCCGATCCAGAGCATCTTCCTGGCGGCTTCCCTGGGGTTCTCGGGCACTGTGCCGATACCGACCACTCGTTCCTGGTTCACGCCTTCAGTGTGTCCTTCCGGTACAGCCAGGCGGCGCCGCCCGCGAAGATCAGGAAGTAGACGAAGAGGATGGCGACGTCCTTGGCGTGCGGGGCGTTGCCCAGTTCGATGGCCTGACCGAGACCGGCGTACGCATGGGTGGGCAGCCACTCCGCGATGTTCCCCAGCCACTGCGGGAAGGTCGTGGTGGGGATCCAGAGGCCGCCGAGGATGGAGAGGCCGAAGTAGATGATCATGGTGATCGGCCGGACCGCGTCCCCGCTGGCGATGTACCCGATGGCGACGCCGAGCGCGGCGAAGACCAGGCTGCCGGCCCAGATGACACCGGTCAGGGCCAGCCACTGCCAGGCGTCGAACCGTACGCTCTTGGCGAGCGCCGCCACGATGAAGACCACGACGATGCACGGCAGGGTGACCACGGCCGCGCTGCCGATCTTCGCGAGGACATAGCCGCGGCCCGGCAGCGAAGTGAGGCGCAGCTGGCGCACCCAGCCCTTCTCGCGCTCCTTGGCGATGCGCTCGCTGTTGCCCATGAGAACCGCGGTGAGCGCGCCGAAGGAGGCCATCGCGACCACGTAGAAGTTCTGCAGGGTGAGGCCGGTGTTGCCGAGCTTGTCCGACGAGGAGGCGCCGCTGGAGATGATCAGGTACAGCATCGAGGGGTAGAGGATCGAGAAGAACATGAACTTCTTGTTCCGCAGCGTCCGGGTGATTTCGAGCTTGATCAGGGTCCTCATACTGCTTTGGCCTCCTCGGCCTCGGTGATGGCGACGAAGGCCTGCTCCAGGCCGAGGCCCGCGACTTCGAGGTTGCGGGGGTAGAGCCCGAGTCCGTACAGCGCGTGGACGGTGGCGTCGGCGTCGGACGACTGGATACGGACGGTGCGGCCGGATACGTCGAAAGCGGTCAGGAACGGCAGGGCGCGCAGCACGTCCTCGTCGATCAGACCCTCCAGGTCGAAGGCGATCCGCCGGGCGCCGGCCTTGGCCTTGATCTCGGAGGCGGTCCCGTCGGCGAGCAGCCGCCCCTTGTGCAGGACCAGGACGCGGTCGGCGATGGCGTCCGCCTCCTCCAGGTAGTGGGTGGCGAAGAGGACCGTACGGCCCTGGTCGGCCTGTTCACGCATGGTGGCCCAGAAGGCGTGCCGGGCGGAGACGTCCATACCGGTGGTCGGCTCGTCGAGGACGATCAGGTCGTTGTCACCGGCCGTCGCCAGCGCGAAGCGGACCCGCTGCTCCTGGCCGCCGGAGAGCTTGTTGACCATACGGTCGGCGATCTGGGTGATGCCCGCGCGGTCGAGCACGTCGGCGACCGGGCGCGGGTGGCGGTGCAGATCGCAGGCGAGCTGGACCAGCTCGCGGACCTTGACGTCCTCCATCAGACCGCCGCTCTGCAGCATGGCGCCGACGCGGCCGTCCCTGATGGCCTGCTCGGGGGTGGTGCCGAAGACCCGGACGGTGCCCGAGTCGGCGTTGCGCAGTCCGAGCAGGAGGTCGAGCGTCGACGACTTGCCCGCCCCGTTGGGGCCGAGGAGCGCGACGGTCTCGCCGGGGTGCAGTTCGAGGGTGAGGCCGTCCACGGCCCGGACCTCGCCGTAGCTCTTGTTCACCTGCTCGAAGCTGGCCACGGTGGTGGGCGGTGCTGTCGTCTTCGTCATGGGTACAGCCTCGCGTACCGGCGCCACCGGCGGCAGAGCCGCCTGTCGTGGACTGACGATGACAGATGTCATAGCCGAGGCATGACAGAGCCCCCGCCGGTCTGGTTCGTGCGGCCGGCGGGGGCCTGATTGTCGTACGAGTGTCGCTGTGGTGCGGTGTCACTGTGGTGCGGCCACGAGCCGCGTACGGGTGCGGCTCTCGTACGGGTGGCTCTCGTACGGGTGGCTCTCGTACGAATGGCTCTCGTACAGGTCTCGGCGCGGCCCAGGTCAGCTCGGGTCGAGATTGATCGTGGCCGTGCGCTGCGCGGGTGTCTTGCCGAGCAGCGCGGGCTGCATGGCCTGGGCCACGTCGGTGGCCGAGACCTGGTGCTTCTGCCCGTCGCCCTTGGTGATCATGATGCCGTCGAAGACACCTTCCAGAAGCTGGTCGATGGCGGTCCGGTTGTAGACCTGTTCGAGCCGTCCGTCGACGGGCTTCATGGAGAGGATCTTGGGCAGCGACTTCTCCGGGCCGAACTGGATCTGCTTGCTGCCCGCCTTGATCGTGATCAGACCGGACATCGCGGGCTTCGCGAACTCCTTCATGGCCCGGTCGATCTCGGTCTGGGAGATCGTCGGCTGTCTGGCCGTGACCGGGAGCGGCACGGTGCGCGCCTTTCCGGTCTGGACCTGTGCCCGGAACGCGTCCCGGACGGCGACCATCGACTTGTTGACGTCCAGCGACTTGCCCGCCTTGCCCGGTACGGCGACGGCCTTGCCCGGTACGAACTTGATCGTGCCGTCCGACGCCGAGCCCGACGTGCCCGCCAGATCGGTGAGCGCGGCGCCGAGCTTCTCCTCGTCGGTCGGCAGGACCGGTTCGATCTGGCGCCGGCCGCCGAAGAGCGAACCGATCACGGACACGGGGTTGTAGTCACTGCCCGCGGCGCTGCGCACGGTGGCCTGGGTCTCCAGGGTGAGTCCGGCCGTCGCGGGCCTGAGCTCGGTCCTGCGGCCGTCGACGCTCAGCTGGATCGGGGCGTTGACCCGGCTGCCGAGCGCGCTGTCGAGCTTGTTGACGGCCTCGTCGCGGGTGCCGCCGCCGATGTCGACACCGAGCACGGTGGTGCCCTTGGGTACGTCGGAGTGGTTCATCAGCAGCCCGGCGCCGTAGGCCACACCGGCGAGCACGACGACGCCGACCGCGATGAGGCTCAGCTTCGAGCGGCCCTTCCTGGCCGGCGCGGCCGGGCGGACCGGCGCGGGGGCCGGGGTGGGGACCACGCCGGGGTGCTCGGACGGGCTGAACGCCGTGGGTCCTTCGGAGCGCGGCGCCCCGGCGCCGACGGGCGCGCCCTGGCCGGGACCTGTACCGCCGCCGGGGCCGCCGCCGGGGCCAGGCGGGAACGGCGCCCGGCGCTCGGAAGGAGCCACCGGGACCCCGCTGCTGAGCGTGGAGCCCGAGACATTGCCGCCGGCCGGCGGGGCGCCCTGGCCACCGGCGCCGGGACCGTACCCGGGCGCGAGCTGCTGCGGTGTCAGTACGGCGGTGTCGTCCGACAGCGGGGTCCCGGTCCCCCCGGCGCCGGAGGGGGTGTCGCCGAGCGGCGGCGTCAGGGAACTGGTGCCGGTCGCGGGCCCTGTCGTCGGGCCGGACGGACCGGCGAGCCCCGCGGAACCGAGCGGTCCGAGCGAGCCGAGGGCACCGGGAGGCCCGGACTGCGCCCCGGAAGGACCGGACGTACCGGGGGCGCCCGGCGTACCGGGGGCGCCGGGTCCACCCGTGCCCTGCTGCGGCCGGTCGGAGAAGTACGGCAGATCGGAGCGGGGGCCCGCACCGTCCTGCGCTCCGGGCCCGCGCGGCCCCGGAGCGGCGGACGGTCCGCCGGGCCCGGACGGTCCGCCGGAACGCGGCGCTCCCCCCGCCCCGTTGAGCCCGGACTGCGCGGAGGACGCAGCGGGCCCGGAGGACGGGGACGGCGCGGAGGACCCGGAGGGCGAAGGCGACCCGGAGGCCGCGGCGGGCTTGCGCGGCGCGAACCAGTCACTGGTGGGCCGCTCGGCCTTCGGCGCCTCGGGCTCCGGTTCCGGCTCGGGCGGCAGCGACATCGCCGCGGTGCGCTCCTGGTCGGTGCCGCGGGCGCCGTCGATGGGTTCGCTCTCGCCCATGGGCGTCCGCATGACGACCGGCGGAATCGGCCGCGAGCCGGGGATGTTGATCCGGATGCGCGTCGTCAGCGTGGTCTCGGTCCTGGGCTCGTCCGGCTGCGGCTCGGGAGCCGCCCCTGCGGTCTCCTCCGGAGACTGGCGGGTTCCGTACGGCGGCGTGCCCGAGGGGTACGCGGCCCCGCCACGTCCCTGGCGGCCGGTGGACGAACTGTCAGTTTCACGACTCAAGGCAGGTTCTCCCGGTTGGCTCCGCCGCCCGTTCTTACTGGTGCGGGAGGTTCGGCGGCGCGCACCACCATACTGGGCACGGCGCGATCGCACCCCCCACCCAGCGGAATGCGACGTTCCGACCGCCCCGCGGCCGGGCCCGGTTCACCGGGCGAAGCGGCACATCACTTGCCAGGTCGGGCGTAATCGGCCGGTGGCCGCGGCACTTTCCGTACGGTGGCACAGATCACAGCGGCCACCATCCCGCCGAGCAGGAAGACATACGACCCGGTCCCCGCGGCGAAGACGAAGTCGCCCTCGGGGCGGGTGGCGGTCAGCAGCATGACGGCGACCAGCCAGCCGATGGCGGGGGCGCCGACCCCGACCGCCGTCCCGGTCGCCACCCGGCCGCCGTAGAAGACGGCCGCGGTGCCCACCAGAGCGAGCACCAGACCGCCGGGGAACCAGCCGGCCTGGACGAGCGCGCCCGCGAGGCCGGCCAGTGCGCCGAGGACGACCAGCCCGAAGTAGGCAGCGATACGGCGGGGGTTCAGCGGGGCGGCGAGGCCCGGACCGTGCTGGCCGGCGCTCATGCGGACGCTCCCGTGGTGCCCGGCGCTGCGCCGGCCGCCAGGTCCGGGGTCGCAGCGACACCCGGGATCCCCGCGAAGAAGTCCGTCTCGCGCTCGCCGTCCGGCGCTCCCGGTGTGCCCCGCACCAGTTCGTAGTACTCACGCGTGAAGAGCGGCTGGCCCAGGTCGTTGGAGAGCGCGAAGAACGGGCCGTCCACCACGATCTGGGTGGCGTGCGCGCGCATCGCGGCCGACTTGGCCGCCGCGTACGCCGTGCCGTCGATCTCGGTGGTGACGACCGCGTCGTCCACGACCCCCGGCACATCGCCGATGTCCGCGATCCCGGGGAAGCCGGCACCGGCCGCCCGCAGCCGGGCGAAGCCCGCTTCGGCCACCGAGCGCGGCACCCGGTTCCAGTAGATCTTCGCGATGGTGTGCGGTGCGCCGAGCTCCGGCCGGAAGGCGGGCTCGGCCGCGAGTTCGGCGGCGCGCATCGCGACACGGTGCGCCTGGATGTGGTCGGGATGGCCGTAGCCGCCGTTGGTGTCGTACGTCACCAGGACCTGCGGCCGCACCGAACGGACCACTTCGACGAGGTACGAGGCCGCGTGGTCCACCGCCGTGTTCCAGAAGGCGCCCTCGCGGTGGTTCTGTCCGACGCCCATCATCCCGGAGTCCCGGAAGCGTCCGGGGCCGCCGAGGAAGCGGTGGTCGGTGACGCCCAGCTCCCTCATCGCGGCGGCCAGTTCACCGATGCGACGGGCGCCGAGACCGTCCTCGCGGTCCGACGTCAGATGGGCGAGTTCCGGCGGGATGACCTCACCCTCCTCGCCGAGAGTGCAGGTCACCAGGGTGACGTGGGCGCCATCGGCGGCGTACGCGGCCATGGTGGCGCCGTTGTTGATCGACTCGTCGTCGGGGTGCGCGTGCACCAGGAGCAGGCGCCGGTCGGGGAGGTCCGTCATGGGACCAGCGTACGAGCCGTGCGCACCCCCGGGGTGTCCGGACACCGGCTCAGAACTTGATGCCGCCGATCATCCCGGCCACATTGGTCGTCAGCGAGTGGATGGTGGGCGCCACTGACGAGCTGGCCAGGTAGAAGCCCAGCAGCGCGCAGACCACCGCGTGCCCTGCCTTCAGCCCCGACTTCCTGACCATGAGCACGACGATGATCGTCAGCAGCACCACCGCCGAGATCGAGAGCGCCATGACGGTTCACCTCCATTTGCGTACGGTCCAGGGGCATGCCACCACTGCCGGTAGCCTCATACCCACCTAGCGCTACGGATCATAACTATCCGGCGCCGTGCATGATCGATGCACGGCAGCACGAGGGGCGCATGGACGTACGCCCCCGGCAGAACCGGTCGGCACATGCCCGCCGCCGGGCGTGCTCCGCCGTGCCTCCTCCGTCGTCCGCCGCGGTACTAGGTTCGGTCGCATGACATCGAACGAACACTCCTTTCCGCGCCGGTTCGCCAGGACCCAGCGCTTCACGCTCGGCGCCCCGCGCGCCTTCACGGTGTCGCCGGACGGCAGCCGGGTCGTCTACCTGCGCTCCCCCACCGGAACGGACCGGGCGAACCGGCTCTGGGTGCTCGACACCGGGCAGGGCGCACAGGAGCGCGTCGCCGCCGACCCCGAGGTACTGCTCGGCGGGGCGGCCGAGCAGCTCTCGGCCGGGGAGCGGGCCCGCCGCGAACGGAGCAGGGAGGGCTCGGCCGGCATCGTCGGGTACGCGGTCGACGGCGCCGCCGAGCTGGCCGCTTTCGCCCTGTCCGGACGGCTGTTCACGGCCGGTCTGCGGGACGGCGGCACCCGGGAGCTGCCGGTGCCTGGACCGGTCATCGACCCCAGGCCGTCCCCGGACGGCAGCCGTATCGCCTATGTGAGCGGTGGCGCGCTGCGCGTCGTGGGCGCGGACGGGGAGGGTGACGGGGTGCTCGCGGAGCCGGAGGACACCCATGTCACGTACGGGGTCGCCGAGTTCGTCGCGGCCGAGGAGATGCAGCGCTCGCGCGGCTTCTGGTGGGCGCCCGACTCGCGGAGCCTGCTGGTGGCGCGGGCCGACGACAGCGCCGTACAGCGCTGGTGGATCGCCGATCCCGCACACCCCGAGCGGGAGCCCGCACAGGTCGGCTATCCGGCGGCCGGCACCCCCAACGCCGAGGTTCGGCTCTTTCTGTACGCCCTGGACGGCGCCCGCACCGAAGTGGTCTGGGACCGCGTCCGTTACCCGTATCTGGCGGCCGTGCACTGGTCGCAGGAGGGTGCGCCCCTGCTGCTCGTCCAGGCACGTGACCAGCGCAGCCAGCGCTATCTGGGGGTCGACACGGAGTCCGGCACCACCAGGACCGTGCATGTCGACGAGGACCCGGTGTGGCTCGACCTCTTCCCCGGGGTGCCCGCCTGGGCGCCCGCGGGCGGTCTGGTCCGGATCGCCGACGAGGGGGGCGCACGGGTCCTCGCGGTCGGCGACCGGCTGCTCACCGGGCCGGAGTTGCACGTTCGGGCGGTGCTGGACATCTCTGTTGACGACGTGCTGGTCTCCGCTTCGGCGGGCGAGGCCGCCGCCCGCCCCGAGACCGGCGAGATCCATGTGTACCGGGTCAACGAGCTGGGCGTGGAGCGCCTTTCGGAAGGCCCCGGTGTGCACTCGGCGGTGCGCTCCGGCGGGGTCACGGTGCTGCTCTCGGCCCGGATGGAGCGGCCGGGTACGGATGTCCGGGTGCTGCGGGACGGCAAGGAGGTGGCCACGGTCGCCTCGTACGCGGAAGCCCCGGGTCTCACCCCCCGCGTGAAGTTCACCGAGGGGGGCGCACGAAAAATTCCGTGCGCCGTCCTGCTCCCCGGCGGGTACCGGGAATCGGACGGCCCCCTCCCGGTCCTCCTCGACCCGTACGGCGGCCCGCACGGCCAGCGGGTGGTCGCCGCGCACAACGCGCACCTCACGTCGCAGTGGTTCGCCGACCAGGGCTTCGCGGTGGTCGTCGCGGACGGCCGGGGGACCCCGGGCCGCTCCCCCGCGTGGGAGAAGGCCATCAGGGACGACTTCACGCTCACCCTCGACGACCAGGTCGACGCCCTGCACGGCCTGGCCGCCCAGGGGTTCCCGCTCGACCTGGGCCGGGTCGCCATCCGCGGCTGGTCGTACGGCGGTTACCTCGCCGCGCTCGCCGTGCTGCGCCGCCCCGATGTGTTCCACGCGGGGGTCGCGGGCGCGCCGGTCACCGACTGGCGGCTGTACGACACCCACTACACCGAGCGCTATCTCGGCGACCCGGGCGAGCAGCCCGGGGTGTACGCGGCGAGCTCGCTCGTCACCGACGACGGCCTCTCGGCTCCGGAGAATCCGGCCGGGCCGCTAATGATCATCCACGGCCTGGCGGACGACAACGTGGTCGCGGCCCACACCCTGCGGCTCTCATCGGCGCTGCTCGCCGCGGGCCGCCCGCACGAGGTGCTGCCGCTCTCCGGTGTCACCCATATGACACCGCAGGAACAGGTGGCGGAGAACCTGCTGCTGCTCCAGGTGGACTTCATCCGGCGGTCCCTGGATCCGGCGCCGCACGCGACCGGCTGAGCAGGGCGCGTCAGACAGGGGCCGGGGCGACCGGCCGGGGTGACACATCACCCCGGCCGGTCCACGGCACCCGCACGGCCCCGTAGCCCCCCACTCTGCCGGTCCCGTATATCGGCTCCGCCACAGCAGGATTGCCGCTCTGTTAAAGCACTCCGCCGAAGAACTCCGGCGGTTCGGACCCTTGACTCGCGTCCTCGCACCGGGCCACGCTCGCTCAGCTGCGATGGTTCCAACAGCGGGGCAGAAGCACGGGCAGAGCACGGACGAGCACGGAAGAGCCCATCCCGCACCGCTGGCAAGGGAGTTGATGGATCAAGCCACGACCGGGCCCACCGGCCGGGGTCAGGACACCACACCGAGGAAGCGATACGACATGGCGCACGAGGCCACCATTCCCGCTCCCCGCGACAAGGCGCCCCGCCAGGGTGAGGTACTGCTCTCCGCCGAGGGGCTGACCAAGCACTTCCCCATCATGGGCGGCTTTCCCTTCAAGCGCAGGATCGGCGCGGTCCAGGCCGTCGACGGCATCGACCTCACCCTGCACACCGGCGAGAGCTTCGGCCTGGTGGGCGAGTCGGGGTGCGGCAAGTCCACCACCGGGCGGGTGCTGACCCGGCTGCTCGAACCGACCTCCGGCCGGCTCGTCTACCGGGGCCAGGACATCACCCGCGCGGGCCGCCGTCAGCTGGCGCCGGTACGCCCCGAGATCCAGATGATCTTCCAGGACCCCTACTCGTCGCTCAACCCCCGCCAGACGGTCGGCAAGATCATCGGCGGCCCGATGGAGATCAACGGCATCAACCCCAAGGGCGGCCGCGAGCACCGGATCCGCGAACTCCTGGAGATCGTCGGCCTCAACCCGGAGCACTACAACCGCTTCCCGCACGAGTTCTCCGGCGGCCAGCGCCAGCGCATCGGCGTCGCCCGCGCCCTCGCCCTGGAGCCGAAACTCATCGTGGCCGACGAGCCGGTCTCCGCACTCGACGTCTCCATCCAGGCCCAGGTCGTCAACCTCCTCCAGGAACTCCAGCGCGAGCTGGACATCGCCTTCCTGTTCATCGCCCACGACCTGGCGGTCGTCCGGCACTTCTCGGACCGGGTCGCCGTCATGTACCTCGGAAAGATCGTCGAGGTGGGCGACCGGGACTCCATCTACCAGCAGCCCCGCCATCCGTACACCCACGCGCTGCTCTCGGCGGTCCCGGAGCCCGCGCTCATCAGCGACGAGGACCGCGCCGTCCATGAACGCATCCGGCTCGCGGGCGACGTACCGTCCCCGATCTCGCCGCCCTCCGGCTGCCGCTTCCGTACCCGCTGCTGGAAGGCGCAGGACAAGTGCGCGGCCGAGGAGCCCCCGCTGGTACGGGTCGACGGCAACCGGGACGGGCACCTGACGGCCTGCCACTTCCCCGAGGCCCCCACGACGGAACGCGAGTCGGAGATCATCCTCGACCCGGCACTGCGGGAACTGGAGACGGACCCGGGCGGCCCGGACGCGCCCGGCGTGGAGAGCGTCTAGCGCGGTGTGATCCGTCCCGGCCCTCCCCCGGGCCGGGCCTGCGGGTACGGGGATGCCCAGCGGCGGCCTACCGTGGGGTCTCCCCGGGCCTGGAGCCCCCACGCGGGGCGACCGCGGGCCGTACCTGCCAGCACGGGCCCCGGAGACGTCTTCTCTGGCCTCGGCCCAGGCGATCCGTCAATGCGAGTTCAGTGCACGGCGGGCGGAGTTGATGACGTTGTGGGCGTCAGACGCATACACGGCCGACTCATGCAGGGTCCGCCAGACCTTCGAGTACAAGGCGATGTTGTCGGCGTCGTCCAACCACATCTCGGCGTGCCAGTCCTCCGCGACCACCAGGCGGTCATCGAGGAGCCAGAAGCCGTTAGCGGGCACGATCTTGACGGAGGCCGTGAACGGGATAACGCCCAGCTCCACAGTGTCCATACCGAGCATCCCGGAAAGGCGGTCGAGCTGGGCGGCCAGCACGGAGGGCGGACAGACCAGCGACCGCAACGCCGCTTCCCACGCCAGGACGTGCAGCTTGCAGCCGGGCCGGTACAGCCACTCCTGCCTCTGCACCCGGGAGCGCACAGCGGACTCGATGTCGCTGGCTCCACCCAACAGGTCGGCATACCGCTGGATGACGTGGCGCGCGTACTCGGGGGTCTGCAACAGACCAGGGATCACTGACTCTTCCCAGAGCCACATTTCCGAGGTGCGGTCGATCTCGGCGCTCAGCCCCTCGTGCAGCGGCTTGAAGCCGTTCGCCAGCGCGCGACGCCATGACCTGATGTGGGACTCGAACCCCGCCAGCCGGGCGGCAAGCTCGGGGTACACGCCCGGCTGCTCGGTCGCGTCGGCCCATGACCTCAGATCCTCGGGAGTGGCTGTCTGCTTGGCGTTCTCCAGCTTGCTGACCTTGGAGCCCTGCCAGCCAAGCCGCTGGGCAAGCTGCTGACCGGTAAGACGACCACCAGGGCAGGTGAACCGGAGTTCGCGCAGTCGCGCCCCCAGGGCCGTCCTGGCTTGCTGGTAGTCAGTGCTCACCGGTTACGCGTCATTCGGTCGCGGCGAACTGGTCGAACGGCACGGCGTGGTGCATCGCCGCGTCACGCACCGTGGCGTACCGCACAACCTCAGCCGGTTCGGTGATCAGCTCAATGTCGGTGATGTTGTCGGCGTCGTCGAAGTGCAGCAGGGCGACGATCCGCGAATCGAAGATCCAGAAGTCTTCGGCGGGCAGCTCGGCCGCGTCCTCGCGCCACAGGTACCGGATGTCCTCGCCGACCGCCGCGTTGTGCCGGGCGTAGTCGAGCAAGAACCGCTGCTCGGTCGTCATCGGGTCGTCGGCTACGCGCACCCGGCCGACCGTCTTGCCTGCCTCGCTCTGGGCCTTGATGTTGACAAACCAGGGCTCGTTGGGGTCGCAGGGCGCGAACCCGGTGGCCAAGAACGCCTGAAAGTCGGGGTCCTCACGGTCCGAGGCGTATCCGCGTCGAGTCTCCAGACGCCAAGCGGTGTACTTGAAGGTCTCGAAGAGGCGGCGGAAGGTGGCCCGATCCACGAGGTCCGGCACCGGCTCAATTTCCTTCGGCCCCCAGTTCACGAGTAGTTCGCGCGGTACGGCCACTGCCGCATCGTCCGGCCCGAAATGCTGCAGGTTTGCGAGGTCTTCGGGGTCAGTGACGGGGGTGCCTTGCACGATGATCTCGCCGGTTCCTTCGTCCGTGTGCAGGGCGGGGCAACCATCGACCTTGCTGTCTGTGCCGATGAAGCGCAACTGACGAGCCATGACGCTCTCCCTTCGAGGGGGTCTTGATCTCACAGCATGACCGGGCCGTCGGTTCCGTTCTACGGGGTCAGGCAGGGTGCAGGAGAAAACATCAGCAACCTCGGACGAGTGGCGAGCAAATTTGAGAAAACAGCGTACCGCCGGGCAACTCGTCACTTCTAGCGTCCTGTTCATGGCGACCAAAGAACAGCAGGGCATCGACCCGTTCACGGCGATGGAGTCCCTGAGAGCGGCACTGGCCGGGGTCGGGATCGTCCTCCCCTCACTTGCGGTTGACGCCGCGTCCCCGGCCCTGCGGCTCGTGGAGCTGGGGCGGGTTCGCGCCGATGTGGCCGCGCGCCTGGCTGACGCGTTGCGGAGAGAGGGTCGGAAGTGACCGGACACGAGAAGCCAAAAACGACCGTCAGCCACGGCACGTTGCCCTACCCGCGCGGCACCCTCGTCGAGGACACGATCTCTCAACGCACGGGCCTGCTGATGGGCGTGCTTGTGGAACGCACCAAGAAGACACAGACGGTGGTCAGCCGACAGGCGTTCATGGTGCCCGAGGGTGGCGGCCTTGAGTGGGATGTGCCGTTGGAGCGGGTCAAGGCGGTGGAGGAGTAACCAGACCGAACATCAGCGCCCTGCCATCAACTTCTCTACGGCAGGGCGCTGTTGTGTGCCTTGCGGTACCATCGAAAACAGTGAGTCGAAAAGCTCCGCGCACCTGTGCGCCCCGGTGAAACGGGAGGGCAGGACAACGTCAACCTAAGTGACTGGGTTCGGTGGTTCTTGGACCACCACGCTCGACGATGTGAGTCAAGCTCCCGGGGTTGATGGGTAGAGCAACACCGCACGCCTTGCAACACCTGGACCTGGAAAGCGGTCCAACCCGAGAACATTTGCGCGCCGCATCAGCGCGGGTGTCTCGGTCCGAACCGAAGGGTTCGGATCGAGGCTGCCTGCGCACCCGATCCGACTCATGACAGGGAAGGTCAGGATCGGTGGACGGCAACGCCATCATCGTCATTCTCGCCATCGCTGGCGTGGCTTCCGTGCTGCTCTTTGCACTAAAAGGGCTGCTCGACCAGGTCCCGGACGTGATCGACTCCGCCGGGAAAGCACGCGACGCGTGGCACCGTTTCAAGAGGTCCGAGATGCGACCTCCAGCGGACGACGAGGAGTCCCCCTTGGCCTCATCGCCACCAGAGTCCCCGTCCAGCCAACTCAGCTGAGGCGAGTCCTGCGCAGCAGGTCCGAGAACAGACAGAGCATCAACTTCCTTATCTGGCGGCGGGGTTCGACCCGTGCGGACCGGCCCGCGATCCGACCCATCATCACCGGGAGCGCGCACCGGCATTCCCTGGGCTGCTCATCGCTGGTCACCGACGGAAATCCTGGCTCTGGCGCCAGGATTTCCCGCACTACGTTGAAACGCACCATGTCGTGCTATCCGAGGCGTTCATCGAGCATGTGCGTGGCTTGAACTATCAGATGCCGACCCTCATCACCGCGCAGTTCGCGCCCCACTACAACGAGACCATGCCTCTCGTCGGCTGGGGCGCGGCTGTCCCCTGGCGATCGACTGCGGCCGTGCTCGAACCCGAACCGCGAGCAGTGACAAGCAAGGCCCAGTTCGACTCGGCGTTGCTGGCCCAGGAACGAAACCGGCCCCACGGCAGCTGGACCAAGCCCCGCAAGCCGAGGAGAGCATGAGGCATCACCAGCGCAGTTACGGTCTACGGCTGGAGTAGTAGGCGGCCGGCGAAGCCTCGCCCGCGCCCCGGGTTCAGGCAGGCGTCGCACCGGCGGGCCCGGACGTACCACCGGGCGGCGGGCCCCCGGGCGTACCACCGGAAGGTGCCCCACCCGAGGGGGTACCGCCGGACGGTCCACCGCCGAAGGGCCCCGCGCCGCCGTCCGCAGGCCCTCCCGGGCCCTCGTCCGGCCCGGTGTCCGGTACGACCTGCTTCTCCTCGGCGAAGTGGCAGGCCGAGTCGTGGTGCACCGGACCCTCCGCGTCCCGGAACAGCTCGGGCACCGCCAGCGCAGGCACCTCACGCGCGCACCGCTCCTGCGCCTTCCAGCAGCGGGTGCGGAAGCGGCAGCCGGACGGCGGGTTGGCGGGTGAGGGCACGTCGCCCGCCAGGATGATCCGCTCGCGCCGGTCCCGCGCCTCCGGGTCCGGCACCGGCACGGCGGAGAGCAGCGCCTGGGTGTACGGGTGGGTGGGGTGCTCGTAGATCTCCGCGTCCGAGCCGACCTCGACGATCCGACCGAGGTACATCACCCCCACCCGGTTCGAGATGTGCCGGACGATCGACAGGTCGTGCGCGATGAACACGTACGCCAGGCCGAACTCCTGCTGGAGCCGCCCCAGCAGGTTGATGACCTGGGCCTGTACGGACACGTCGAGCGCGGAGACCGGTTCGTCGGCCACGATGATCTCGGGGTTGAGCGCGAGGCCGCGCGCGATACCGATGCGCTGGCGCTGGCCGCCGGAGAACTGGTGCGGATAGCGGTTGATGTACTCCGGGTTGAGCCCGACGACGTCGAGCAGGTCCTGGACCTTCCGGCGGCGGCTGCCCCGGGGCGCCACCTCGGGGTGGATCTCGTACGGCTCCCCGATGATGTCGCCGACCGTCATCCGGGGGTTGAGCGAGGTGTACGGGTCCTGGAAGACCATCTGGATGTTGCGGCGTACGGCCTTGAGCGCGCGGCCGGACATTCTGGTGATGTCCTCGCCCTTGTACCGGATCGTGCCGGCCGTGGGCGCCTCCAGATTGACCAGCATCCTGGCCACGGTCGACTTGCCGCAGCCGGACTCGCCCACGATGCCGAGCGTCTCGCCCTGGCGGAGCGCGAACGACACCCCGTCGACGGCCTTGACGGCGCCGACCTGCTTCCTGAACAGGATTCCCTGGGTGAGCGGGTAGTGCTTGACCAGGTCGCGGACTTCGAGGACGGGCTCCTTCTCGTGGAAGGCGACCTCCGCGTGCGACTTCTCCATCAGGTCGCGCCGGGCCTCGGCCTCCGCGCCCGCCTCGTCCTGTGCCGCGTGGCGCCGCGAGCGGTCAGCGTGCATTGAGCGTCTCCTTCCAGAAGTGGCAGGCGCTCCGGCGCTCCGGGGACACTTCGTACAGCGGCGGCACGTCGGTGCGGCACACCTCCTGAGCCAGCGGGCAGCGGGGGTTGAAGGCGCAGCCGGGCGGGATGTGCAGCAGGTTCGGGGGCAGCCCCTTGATCGCGTACAGCTCCTGGCCCTTCTGGTCGACGCGCGGGATCGATTCGAGGAGGCCCTTGGTGTACGGGTGGGCGGGGGCCCGGTAGATCTGGTGGACCGGTGAGGTCTCGACGATCCGGCCCGCGTACATCACCGCGATCTTGTCCGCGACGTCCGCCACCACGCCCAGGTCGTGGGTGATGAGGATCAGCCCCATGTTGAACTCCCGCTGGAGCTCCGCGAGCAGGTCCATCACCTGGGCCTGGACGGTCACATCGAGGGCGGTGGTCGGCTCGTCGGCGATGATCAGGTCCGGTTCCAGGGCCAGCGCCATGGCGATCATGATGCGCTGGCGCATCCCGCCGGAGAACTGGTGCGGGTACTGGCCGACCCGCTCCCTGGCCGCCGGGATCCGCACCGTCTCCATCAGCTCGATGGCCCTGGCCTTGGCGTCCTTGCGGGACATGCCCCGGTGGACGGTGAACATCTCACCGAGCTGCTCGCCCACGCTGAGCACCGGGTTGAGCGACGAGAGGGCGTCCTGGAAGATCATCGCCATCTTGGCGCCGCGGATCTTCCGCCTCTCCTCCGCCTTGAGCTTCAGCAGATCCTGCCCCTGGAAGAGGATCTCGCCGCCCGCGATCCGGCCCGGCGGCACATCGAGGATGCCCATGATGGCCTGGGCGGTCACCGACTTGCCCGAGCCCGATTCGCCGAGGACGGCGAGCGTCTCACCGGAGTCCACTGTGTAGTCGACGCCGTTCACCGCCTTCGCGACCCCGTCGCGGGTGTGGAACTCCACGTGCAGATCGCGTACTTCGAGCAGCATGGTCCGGACTCCTCAGCGCAGCTTGGGGTCGAGGGCGTCGCGCACCGCGTCGCCGAGCATGATGAAGGCGAGCACCGTGATCGCCAGTGCTCCGGCCGGCCAGAGCAGCATGTGCGGGGCGTTGCGGATGTAGGGCGAAGCGGCGGAGATGTCGATGCCCCAGGAGACGGTGGGGGGCTTCAGGCCGACGCCGAGGAAGGACAGGGTCGCCTCCAGCGAGATGTACGTACCGAGGGCGATGGTCGCCACGACGATCACGGGCGCGACCGCGTTCGGCGCGATGTGGCGCAGCAGCATCCGGGAGTTGGACGCGCCGAGCGCCCGCGCCGCCTGGACGTAGTCATTCTGTTTGGCGGTGATGACGGAGCCGCGCGCGATACGCGCGATCTGCGGCCAGCCCAGCAGCACCATGAAGCCGATCACCGGCCAGACGGTGTTGCTGGTGACCACGGACAGCAGCACCAGACCGCCGAGCACCACCGGGATACCGAAGAAGATGTCGGTGATCCGGGAGAGGACCGCGTCGCCCGCCCCGCCGTAGAAGCCCGCGAGTCCGCCCAGGATGCTGCCGATGACGGCCACTCCGACCGTGGCGCAGACACCGACCGTCACGGACTGCCGGGCGCCGTAGACGGTACGGGTGTAGACGTCGCAGCCCTGTCCGGTGAAGCCGAAGGGGTGGCCGGGCTGGGGGCCCTCCTGGGCCTTGTCCAGGTTGCAGGCGAGCGGGTTCTGGTCGGCGATCAGCTGGGGCCAGATCGAGATCACCACCAGGAAGAGAATGACCAGCGCGGAGATGATGAAGACCGGGTTGCGGCGCAGATCGCGCCAGGCGTCGGACCAGAGACTGCGGGCCGGCTCGTCGGGGCCGGGGCCGCCGCCGTCCTGCTGGTTCTCCAGTGTCACGCCCTCGCCCATGGCGAGGTCGGTGGCCCCGCCGGCCCCGGCGGCGGAGATGGCTTCGTCGGAATTCTGCGGCTCAGGCATACCGGATCCTCGGGTCGAGAACGGCGTAGAGGAGGTCGACGACGAGGTTCGCCACCAGGAACACGATGACGAGGACGGTGACGAAGCCGACGACGGTCTGGCTGTTCTGGCGGACGATGCCCTGGTAGAGCTGGTAGCCGACGCCGTGGATGTTGAAGATGCGCTCGGTGACGATGGCACCGCCCATCAGGCCCCCGATGTCGGTCCCGATGAAGGTCACGACGGGGATCAGCGAGTTGCGCAGCAGGTGGCGGATGATGATGCGGCGTCTCGGGAGCCCTTTGGCCGTGGCGGTCCTGACGTAGTCGGCGCGCCGGTTCTCCGCGATCGAGGTCCTGGTCAGCCGGGTGACGTACGCGAGGGAGACGGAGGCGAGCACGAGGCCGGGCAGGATCAGCTCGTTGAAGGGGGCCTCCGGTGAGACGGCGGGCTGGATCAGTCCCCATTTCACGCCGAACAGCAGCTGGGCCAGCAGGCCGGTGACGAAGGTCGGCACGGAGATGACGATCAGGGTGAGCAGCAGGACGGTGGAGTCGATCGGACGGCCGCGCCGGAGTCCCGTGACCACGCCGAAGGAGATACCGATGAGCACCTCGAAGATGATGGCGACGATGGTGAGCCGGATGGTGACGGGGAAGGCGCTGCCCATCAGGTCGGTGACCTTCTGACCGTTGAACGCGGTCCCGAAGTCGCCCGTGAAGACGTTCCCCATATAGGTCAGGTACTGCTGCCACACGGGCTTGTCGAGGCCGAACTCGCTGCGCAGCTGGGCGGCGGTGGCCGGGTCGCAGGCGCGGTCGCCGCAGAGTCCCGCGACGGGGTCGCCCATGACGTTCACCATCAGGAAGATCAGCAGCGTCGCACCGATGAAGACCGGGATCATCTGCAGCAGACGCCTGATCACATAACGTCCCATGAGGGGCTCCGGGGGTCGTCGTTCCGGGAAGGTGTGCGGCCCGGCGCGCCGGGCGCGCCGGGCCGTGCTCCCGCAGGCGTCAGTGGACCTTGATCTCGTTGTAGACCGGCACGCTGAACGGGTTCAGGGCGACGTTCGAGAGACGGTCGGAGTAGCCGGCGCTGCCGTTCTGGTACCAGAGCGGGATGGCGCCCATGTTGTCCCTGAGCACCCCTTCGGCGTCCTGGAACTTCTTGACGGCGGCGGCCTTGTCGGTCTCCGCGTTGGCCTGGTTGATGAGCTTGTCGAACTGCTTGTTGGTCCAGTGGCCGTCGTTGGACGAGGCGTTGGTGTAGTACAGCGGCTGCAGGAAGTTCTGGATGAGCGGGTAGTCCATCTGCCAGCCCGCCCGGAACGGGCCCGTCATCTTCTTCGCCGTGATCTGGTTGCGGAAGTCGGCAAAGGTGCCGATCGGGTTGCCGACACAGGCCTTGTCGTTGCCGAGGCTGTTGTTGATGTTGTTGCAGATGGCGTCGACCCACTCCTTGTGCGAGCCGGTGTCCGCGTTGTACGAGATCTTCAGCTGGCCGCCGGGGATCCCGCCGCCCTCCTTGACCAGCTTCTTCGCCTCGGCCGGGTTGTACTTGCAGGAGGCGCCGCAGAGCCCGGCCTTGTATCCGCCGCCGGCGCCGAGGACCGGGGAGGTCCAGTCGGTGGCCGGGGTCCTGGTGTTCTGGAAGATCGTCTTGGTGATCTGCGGGCGGTTGATCGCCATCGAGAGCCCGATCCGCACCTTCTTGGCGCCCGCGGTGTTCCAGTCGGGCCGGTAGAAGGGGAAGGCGAGCGTCTGGATGATGCCCGCGGGGGTGTTGATGTAGCGCCCGTTCAGGTCGGCCTTGACGTTCTTGAGCTGCGCGGCGGGCACGTCGTCGACCAGGTCGAGGTTGCCCGCGGTCAGGTCGGTGTAGGCGGTGTTGTTGTCCGTGTAGACCTTGAGGTCGACGCCGCCGTTCTGCGCCTTGTCGGGGCCGGGGTACTTGGCCCACTTGCGCAGGCTCATCTTGGAGCCCTTGGTGTACGACTGCACGGTGTACGGACCGTTGCCGATCGGCTTGGACAGCCAGGCGGAGTGGTTCTTGTAGAACGCCGTGGGCAGCGGGGCGAAGGCCGGGTACCCGAGGGTGTCGGGGAACGTGGAGAACTTCTGGTTGAGCTTCACCGTGAAGGTGGTGTCGTTGACGACCTTCAGCCCGGAGAGCTTGGAGGCCGTGGCGCTGCCGGAGTCCGGGTGGACCTTGTCGTAGCCGTCGATGTACCCGAAGAAGTACGCGTCCTTCTGGTTGTGCTTCAGATCCGCGCCGTAGTTCCAGGCGTCGACGAAGGACTTGGCGGTGATCTTCTCACCGTTGCTGAAGGTCCAGCCCTTCTTGATGGTGATCCTGAAGTTCACCGAGTCCTTGGTCGTGACGCCGGCGGCCATCATGTTCTCGGCCTTGCCGGTCTTCGGGTCGTACTTCTTGAGGCCCCGGAAGATCATGTCGAGGACCTTGCCGCCCTGGACCTCGTTGGTGTTCGCCGGCTCCAGGGGGTTCTGCGGATCGCCCCAGGAGGAGCTGAGGACCCCGTTCGCCCCGCCACTTCCGCCACTGCTTCCTCCGCCGCCGCAGGCGGTCGCCGCGAGGGCGACGGCGACCGCGCAAGCGGCCCACTTGGCGTGTGTGGCTCCGCGCATGGAGTGCCTCCTCTAGGTCCTGAATCCCACTTAGGCCCCAATATCTGTGGATAGCACCACCAATGCACCTTCTCTACGGCCGTCTGTGTCCATCCGTCACCAGAAACGCCCGGATGCCCCGCATAACGAAATGGACACACCTTTGACCGGACGCGGGTGCCCGAAAAGGTACGCTTTGGGGTTTACCCAAATCCGACGTCCACCAAGAACGCGTCTTTCTTCCTTCAAGACACGGTCAAAAACCTAAAGAACAGGTGTGGACTTGCTACGCGCATTGACCGTTGTCAACTCGATTGATTGGGTCCGTTCCAACCCCTTAGCTCCTCCTGCCCGGAGGATGCCGCTTTCCGTACGGGGACAGGAGTTCGATGACCACGCCATCCCCGGCCCCCCTCGTTCCGGTGGACACCACTGCCACCGATATCGTTGAGGAGTCCCGGCAGCCCGACAGCCCGAACAAGGGCGCCGACGCCCGGAGCCCAAGCCAACTGGCTTGGCGGCGATTCAAGCGCGACAAGACAGGCGTCATATCCGCCTGCGTCGTCGTGTTCTTCTTCGTGATCGGCATCGCCGCACCGCTGATCGCGAAGCTGTACGGGAAGAACCCGTACGAGACGTACGGCCAGGACACCCCCGGGCTGCTCAACAGCTTCGCCTACCCGATCAAGCCCAATGGCGGCATCAGCAGCGACTTCTGGTTCGGCCTGGAGCCGTCGCTGGGCCGGGACGTCTTCACGTTCCTGCTCTACGGAATCCGCACCTCGCTGCTGATCGCCTCGGCGATCACGATCCTCCTGACCGTCGTCGGGGTGGTCATCGGCGTGACGGCCGGATATCTGGGCGGCAAGACGGACTACCTCATCGGCCGGCTCATCGACGTCCTGCTGTCCTTCCCGTCGACCCTGTTCTTCATCGCCTTCATGCCGGTGGTCTACGGGCTCTTCGTCGGTCCGGACGATGACATCCCGACGTCGCTCCGCGCCATCAGTCTGATCCTGGTCCTCGCGGGCTTCGGCTGGGCCTCGCTGGCCCGCCTGCTCCGCGGACAGGTACTGGCGCTGCGTGAGCGGGAGTTCGTCGAGGCAGCCAAGGTGACCGGCGCATCGCCTGCCCGGATCATCTTCAAGGAACTGCTTCCGAACCTCTGGACGCCGATCCTCATCCAGTCCACTCTTGCGCTGCCCGCCATGGTGACGGCCGAGGCCGGTCTTGCCTTCCTCGGCGTCGGCATGATCGACCCGACCCCGGACTGGGGAGTCATGATCGCGCGTGGTTCGACGTTCTACACGGACGACTTCACCTTCATGCTCTTCCCGGGCGTCTCCATGGTCATCTTCGTGCTCGCCTTCAATCTGCTCGGCGACTCGGTACGCGACGCGCTCGACCCCAAGTCGAAGCGCTGAATCTCCGCTCCAACAGCCCGGCCGCCGCGGTCCGGCCTGTCGCACCTGCCTCGTCCACCGAACCCAAGGACCAATACGCCATGTCTTTCTCCCGCAGAAACTTCCTGATAGCCACCGGAGTGGCGGCCGCGAGCTCCACCGTCCTCAGCGCATGCAGCAGCGGTGGCGGTGGCGGCGACACCGGCAGTGGCGGCAAGGACGCCCCGAACGTCAGCAAGGGCAAGGCCGACAAGATCCTGGTCGGCACCAAGGCCGACTCCACCGGTCCCGCCCCCGAGGTCCCGGGCGCGGTCAAGGGCGGCACCATCTGGACGATGGACCAGCTCGACTGCGACCACCTGGACCCGGCGCAGATCTGGTCGAGCTACGAGGGCTGGATCACCCCGCTCTTCATGCGCGGTCTGGTCGGCTACAAGATCGCGAGCAACGGCACCGCCACCCTCGTGGGCGACCTCGCCACCGACGCCGGCACGATGAAGGACGGCGGCAAGACCTGGTCCTTCACGCTGAAGGACGGAGGCAAGTGGGAGGACGGTTCCGACGTCACGATCGAGGACGTCCGCCACACCTTCGAGCGGCTCTTCGCCACCTTCATCACGTACGGCCCGCGCTACCCCCAGCAGTGGCTGGTCGGCGGCAAGGACTACAAGGGCCCCTACAGCGGCAAGCACCTCGACTCGATCGAGATCAGCGGCAAGACCGTCACCTTCCACCTGAACACGGCCCGTACCGACTTCAACTTCACACTCGGTATGCGCGCCTTCTCCTTGGTGCCCAAGAAGCACGACACCAAGGAGGACTACGACAAGAAGCCGTTCTCCTGCGGCCCGTACAAGATCGACGCCCGTCAGCCCGGCAAGTCGATGTCGATCTCGCGCAACCCGCACTGGGACCCGAAGACGGACCCGATCCGCAACGCGTACCCGGACAAGTGGCAGCTGCAGTTCGGCTTCCAGCTGCTCGCGTCCACGGACCGCTACGTCGCCGACCAGGGCAACGACCAGCACACCGTGTCGATGTTCAACGAGATCGCGCCCGAGCGCATCCAGAAGGTGCTCGGCGACCCGCAGCTGAAGAAGCGCGTCCTGACGCACCTCGACACCGCGACGTACTACTACGCCATCAACACGACGCGGATCAAGGACGTCAAGGTCCGCCAGGCGCTCAACTACGCGTGGCCGTCGCAGCAGTGCCAGCTGATCCGCGGTGGTACCTCGAACTCCGAGATCGCCACCACGATCATCAGCCCCCTCACCCCCGGCCACACCGACTTCGACCTCTACGGCAAGCGGAAGAAGCCCACCGGTGACCCGGAGAAGGCCAAGGCGCTCCTCAAGGAGGCCGGCAAGATGGGCCAGAAGGTCGTCATCGCCTTCCAGCAGTCCGACAACGCCGTCAAGCAGGCTGTGGCGATCAAGAACGCCCTCACCAAGGCCGGTTTCACCCCGGTCACCAAGCAGGTCGACAAGACGACCTTCTACACTCAGATCGCCCAGATCGACAACACCTACGACATGTTCGCGGCCGGCTGGTCCGCCGACTGGCCGGGCGGCTACACCGCCCTCCAGCCGACCTTCGACGGCCGTGTGATCGCCAACGGCGCGTCGAACTGGCCGCAGCTGAACAACCCGAGTGTCAACAAGGCCATCGACGCGGCTGCGCTGATCACGGACCAGAAGAAGGCCGACGAGGCCTGGGGCGCCATCGACCGCCAGATCATGGAGCTGGCGGCCTGTGTCCCCGACTACTGGCCGATCCGTAACTGGCTGCACGGCTCCAAGGTCGGCGGGCTGATCTACGACGCCGGCGCCACCGGTATCGCGATCACCAAGCTCTACACGACGAAGTAGCCCGTCACCCGGGGGAGGGCGGCCCGATCGGCTGCCCTCCCCCGGCCCCGGCCCTCCCCCGGCCCCGGCCCTCCCCCGCTCCCTACACCTCGGCGACGGCGCCCCACCCGGAAAGTCACGACCCCATGCTTCGATTTCTTCTCCGCCGCGTGACCGGCGCTATCGTCATCCTGCTGATCATCAGCGCCATCACCTTCTACCTCTTCTACGCGATCCCCCGTGACCCGGCGCGTCTGGCCTGCGGTAAGACCTGCACGCCAGAGCTGCTCAAGCAGATCCGGCTGAACCTGGGAATAGCCGACCCGATGCCGGTCCAGTACTGGCACTGGCTGGTCGGCATCTTCGCGGGCCGCGACTACGGCAACTACGGCCACTGCCCGGCCCCCTGCCTCGGTTACTCCTTCACCAACCGCCAGCCCGTCCTCGGCACGATCATGGACCGGCTGCCCCTGACGATCTCGCTCGCGCTGGGCTCCGCCTTCTTCTTCCTGATCATCGGTATCGGCACGGGCATGGTCGCCGCCGTCAAGCAGGGCAAGGCCCTCGACAAGGTAGCCAGCTCCTTGTCGCTGCTCGGCTCCTCGCTGCAGATCTACTTCGTCGGCTATATCGCGATGTTCATCCTGGTCCAGCAGATGGGGCTGCTCGACCAGCCGTCGTACACGCCGATCACGGAGAACCCGGTCAAGTGGGCAGCCGGACTGCTGCTGCCGTGGCTGGTGCTCTCCATCATCTTCACGGCGAACTACACCCGTATGACGCGCTCCCAGCTCGTGGAGCAGCTCACCGAGGACTACGTCCGCACGGCACGCGCCAAGGGTCTCTCCCGGGCTTCGGTCTTCTTCCGCTTCGCCTGGCGGGGCGCCATGGGGCCGATCGTCACCATCTTCGGCATCGACCTGGGCACACTGATCGGCGGCGCGATCATCACCGAACAGGTCTTCAGCATCCAGGGGATCGGCCGGCTCGCACTGCAGTCCGTCGACACGAGCGACCTGCCCATGCTCCTGGGCGTCACGCTCGTGGCGGCCGCGGCGATCGTCTTCTTCAACATCTTCGTGGACGCCATCTACGGCCTCATCGACCCGCGGATCCGTCTCGCCTGACCCGCTCCCGCCCCCGCTCGGCCCCACCCCCGATCCCCGCAACACTTCCTGGAGCGTCCTCGTGACGAGCACCGATCAGCAGCCCTTCCTCTCTGTCAGGGACCTACAGGTCCACTTCTCGACCGAGGACGGCACAGTCAAGGCCGTCGACGGCCTCTCCTTCGACGTGGAGAAGGGCAAGACGCTCGGCATCGTCGGCGAGTCCGGCTCCGGCAAGTCCGTCACCAACCTGACGATCCTGGGCCTGCACGACCGCGACCGCACCCAGATCAACGGCGAGATCACCCTCGACGGCCAGGAGCTGCTCGGCGCCAGCGAGCGCGAGCTGGAGCGGCTGCGCGGCAACAAGATGGCGATGATCTTCCAGGACGCCCTGGCCTCGCTGTCGCCGTTCCACACCGTCGGCCAGCAGATCGGTGAGACGTACCGGAAGCACACCGGCGCCTCCAAGCAGGTGGCCCGCAAGCGGGCGATCGAGATGCTCACCCGGGTCGGCATTCCCCAGCCGGACCTGCGGGTCGACGACTACCCGCACCAGTTCTCCGGCGGTATGCGGCAGCGCGCGATGATCGCCATGGCGCTGGTCTGCGACCCGGAGCTGCTGATCGCCGACGAGCCGACGACCGCGCTGGACGTCACCGTCCAGGCGCAGATCATGGACCTCCTGAAGGACCTGCAGCAGGAGTTCGGCACGGCCATCGTCTTCATCACCCACGACCTCGGTGTGATCGCCGATGTCGCGGACGACGTGCTGGTGATGTACGGCGGCCGCTGTGTGGAACGCGGCTCCAAGCGTCAGGTACTCCGGGCGCCCCAGCACCCGTACACTTGGGGGCTGCTCGGCTCGATGCCGAGCCTGAAGGGCCCGGTCGACATCCCGCTGATGCCGATCCCGGGTTCGCCGCCCAGCCTGCTGAACCCGCCGACGGGCTGCCGCTTCCACCCCCGGTGCACCTTCAAGGACCAGGTCGACGGGGACCGTTGCTCCACGGAGCGGCCGCCTCTCGAACTCGCAGCGGGGCGTGGCTCCGCCTGCCACCTCAGCCCAGTCCAGAAGAAGGACATCTTCGCCGACCAGATCCAGCCCCGGCTGAGCTGACCCAGAGCCAAAGGGAAACGAACGAACATGACCACCGACACCCCCCTGCTCGAAGTCACCGGCCTGACCAAGTACTTCCCGGTGATGGGCGGATTCCCGTTCAAGCGCAAGGTCGCGGACGTCCAAGCGGTCGACGGCCTCGACTTCGCCGTCCACCAGGGCGAGTCGCTCGGCCTGGTCGGCGAGTCCGGCTGCGGCAAGTCCACCACCGGACGGCTGATAACCCGGCTGATGGAGCCCACGGCCGGCAAGATCATGTACCAGGGCAAGGACATCACGCACGCCTCCCGCAAGGAACTGGCGCCGGTCCGCTCCGAGATCCAGATGATCTTCCAGGACCCCTACTCGTCGCTCAACCCCCGCCAGACCGTGGGCAAGATCGTCGGTGGCCCGATGGAGGTCAACGACATCAACCCCAAGGGCGGCCGCGAGCACCGGATCCGCGAACTCCTGGAGATCGTCGGCCTCAACCCGGAGCACTACAACCGCTTCCCGCACGAGTTCTCCGGCGGCCAGCGCCAGCGCATCGGCGTCGCCCGCGCCCTCGCCCTGGAGCCCAAGCTGATCGTGGCCGACGAGCCGGTCTCCGCACTCGACGTCTCCATCCAGGCCCAGGTCGTCAACCTCCTTCAGAAGCTCCAGGAGGAGATGGGGATCTCCTTCCTCTTCATCGCCCACGACCTGGCGATCGTCCGGCACTTCTCGCACCGCGTCGCCGTCATGTACCTCGGCAAGATGGTCGAGATCGCCGACCGCGAGACGCTCTACAGCGCCCCGCGGCACCCGTACACGCGCGCGCTGCTCTCCGCTGTCCCGGAAGCCACGGTCCCCGACGAGGGCACGGAGAAGGAGGACAACCGCATCCGGCTCGTCGGTGACGTCCCGTCGCCGCTGAACCCGCCGAGCGGCTGCCGGTTCCGTACCCGCTGCTGGAAGGCGACCGAGAAGTGCGCCACCGACGAGCCGCCGCTCGTCCAGCTGACGGACAGCAAGCCCGGCCACCTCACGGCCTGCCACTTCCCCGAGGAGCCCCCGGCCGCCGCCTGACCGCCCGGGAGCCAGAACGGGGAAATCACGGCATCGGCCCACCGCTCCAGGTCCCGCCGCCATGACCCCAGTAGGCCGTAGAGACCCGTTGCTGAGGGCGCCCTCCGTCTGTGACGGAGGGCGCCCTCACGTATTTCCGCGGCCCTTTGCATGGCTCTCACAGGACATCAGCACCCTTTGTGCGGCCCACCCACTTCGATATTCGAGGAACGGCCCGCCCTCCGCACTCCGCCCAGCGGGTTGATGTCGTCCGGTCGCAGGGCAATCTCAATTCCCCCTCAAATCGCTTTCGTGACGCCAAGCGCCGATGCAATACTCTCCGTCGACCATAGGTTGCCATCCGAAACAGGGGGAACCAGCAGTGAAGACAATCAGCAAGATCGGCATCACCACCGGCGTGGCCACGCTCGCGCTCACCGCGTTCGGCCCGGCCTCACCAGCACAGGCGTGGGGCTCTGTTCACCTGGTGAACAAGGCGACCGGCAAGTGTCTGCAGTTCAACGGGCTCGACAAGAAGGTCACCCTGGCTGCATGCAAGAACACGAACAAGCAGCGCTGGGCCAACATGGGTTCGAAGCTCGCGACTATCGTGAACCCGTACGGCGGTGACTGCCTCGCGCATTCCGGCAAGAACAAGCCGGCCTATGGGCGAGGATGCTCCAAGGCGCAGGTAATGATGTTCAGCAGCCTGAAAATCAACTCCTCTACCTCCATCGGTTCCGCAGGGTGTGGGTACTTCAAGGAGGTCAGCGGCAAGGTTATGTGCGGCGTTCGCCCCAGCAACAGGTCGCAATCCACTTGGGTCGTCAAAAGCTGAACTGAAGAAGAGCCGCTTGTAGCCGGCTTCTGGCAACGGATGAGGATGTTACGTCCGTCGGGATGGACCGTTGCCGCAGAGGCTGCCAGAGGCCCGGCCGTTCCCGACAGCGCCCCGCACCCCTGTGCGGGGCGCTGTGCTGTGCGCGAAGTACAGCCCCAGACCTCGCGCCGGCCCGGCCGAAACGGCGGGTACAAGCCTTTCCGGAACAGACCCTTGACGCCCGTACAACCCCCTGCCTATTGTCCTCCTGCCGCCGGTTGAAAAGTCAGGCAGTCCCGGCGGAGATCCTCCAAGTCGCTCTCTCTGTATTTCTGTTCTCGGCGCTCAGTTGACAGCCAGCACGGATGGGCTTGAAAGGAGGATGGATGCCGACGCACGGTAAAAACTCCCCAGCCGCTCAGAATTCAGTAGCGGATTATTCGGTACCGGATCATTCAGTACTGCATTCCGCGGTGCCGCACTGGGACGTCGCCTCCCTCTTCCCCGACCCGGATTCCGCGGTGGTGGACGCGTTACTGAGCGAGCCGCTCCGCGAAGCGCAGAAGATGGCGGCCGACTACGCCGGCGCCCTGTCCGGTCTTGACGCGCCTTCCTTACGGACCGCCATCCGGCGTTACGAGCACTGCGTCGCCCGGATCCAGGAAGCCTCCTGCTACGGCGAGCTGCTGCAGACCGACACGGCACTGCGCCCCCGGGCGCTCGCGCTGCTGTCCCGCTGCGACCGGGCCTGGGCCGAACTGGCCTCGACCCTGGCCTTCTTCGAAACCGGACTGGGCGCCCTGCCCGAGGCCCCCGACGGCCTGGGCCCCTACGCGAACTTCCTCGGCAAGGTACGGGCGGCAAGCGCCGGAAACCTTCCTGACGTGCAGGAATCCATACTGGCCCGGCTGCTGCCGACCGGCGGCGAAGGATGGGAACGGCTCTCCCAGCAGCTCCTGCGCGACCTCTCCGTAAAGCTGGACGGCGGTGCTCCGCGCAGCGTCGCCGAGGCGCTTCCCGGCCTGTACGAGGCGGACCGCGACGCCCGGAAGGCGACCCACGCGGCCATCGGGGCGGCGCTCGCCGACCGGGCCGGGCTGCGCGCCTTCGCCCTATCGATGACGGTGGCGGACAGCGAGACCCGGGCCGCCATCCGGGGCACCGACTGGCTGCGGGAGCGGCGCCTGTTCGACCAGGTGTCGCGGGCCGAGGTCGACGGACTGCTGACTGCTGACTGCTGACTGCTGCGGACGAATGCCTTCCGCTGATCCACTCCTATTACACCCTGAAGCGCGAAATCCTGGGAGTCGGTGACTTCGCCGACTACGACAGATACGCGCCCCTCGTGCCGCCGTCGACCGGAACCACATGGGCCGAAGCTGTGGCCGTCGCGATATCCGTGATGGAATCCATATCGCCGACGGCCGCCGATTCGGCCCGCACTCTTTTCGACAGCGGCAGGATTGACGCCGTACCGAGCCCCGGGAAAAGCAGGAGCGCATTCACTCAGACCATTCCGGGACAGCTCCCCTGCGTTTCCATGAATTTCCGCGGAATGCCCAGGGACGTACTGACCCTCGTCCACGAGACCGGGCACGCCGTCTCTCTCCAGCTCGCCGCCGGTCAGCCCTATCTGGCAGCCACCCCGGCCCCCGTCATGGCCGAAACCTTCGCCTTGTTCTGTGAGGGGCTTGCCGTGCGGCAGCCGCTGGCCGGTACGGCGGACCCCGCGGTACGGCTGCGCCGGCTGGCGCGCTGGCTGGCAGACCAGATGGTCGCGATCGGCCGGCATGCGGCGCTGCACCGGTTCGAGGTGGCCCTGCACGAGCGGGTGCGCGACGGTGAGGCCCTGGACGCGGACCGCATGGGCGAGTTGTGGACCGAAGGGCATGACCGCCTCTACGGCCCCGCGGTCCGCCTGACCGAGGGGTACCGCCTGTGGTGGAGCTATCTGGAGCCCCTCTTCACCACGCCAGGCTCCAACTACGCCTATGTGTACGGGCAGTTGTCCGCGCTCACGCTGCTGCGCCACTTCGAGGCCGATCCGCCCGGCGTGGGTGACCGGCTGACGGAGATGCTGCGGCTGGGCGACACCCGGAAGCCGGCGGAGCTGCTCACCCTCGCCACAGGTGACCCCAGCCGCACCTGGCACGACGCCGTCGCACAGCTGGCTCTCTCCCTGGACGAGCTGCGCGAGGCGGCCGAGTCGGCCGGGCGGCGCGATCCGGCCGGGTCTGACAGGCCGCACGGGCCGCCCGCGCGCACAGACTTCCGTTCCCCGCACCCCGCGGGCAGCGGGAAATCCACGCCCTGAGGGGCCCGGAAGGAGTTGATCACTATGTCCGTTGCCATGACGACCCGTAAGGCCAGCATCGCCGGCCAGGCGAACGAGGGCTGAGCCCTCCGGTGAGGGACACCGCTCCCTCACCCCTCTGTGACTCCGCGGGTGGGCGCGCCAATCGCCCACCCGCGGAGGTCCATCGGGCGGTCCGGGTCTCCCCGGCCGGCCCACACATCAGTATCGCGGAAGGAAGACGACGATGCCCCCCGCCGAGACACGCAGGCCCCAGCTCAAGCACACCTCGCCCACCTTCGGCTCGGGTGACACGGTCTTCATCGGCGGCTACGGCGAGGTGACCGAGATCGCCGACCCGACCGGCGCCGTCCGCCGCCTCCTTGAGCTGCTGGACGGTACGCGTACCACGGACGAGGTGCACCGGGCGCTGGCCACCGACTTCCCCGAGGTCTCACGCCAGGACGTCGACGAGGCAGTGGCCCAGTTCGACGAGGCGCAGTTCCTGCTGGACGCCCGGCAGACCGCGGACGGTGTACTCGAAGCGCATGAACTGAAGCGCTGGGAACGGAACATCAACTTCTTCGGCTCGTTCGCACGGATGGACGACAACAAGTACGACCAGCAGCGCAAGCTCCGCGACTGCCGGGTCACGCTGCTCGGCCTGGGCGGACTGGGCTCGCACATCCTGCTGGACATGGCCGCGATGGGGATCGGGCATGTGCGCGCGGTGGAGTTCGACCGGGTGGAGCTGTCGAACCTCAACCGGCAGATCCTGTACCGGGAGGGCGACATCGGGGAGCGGAAGCTGCCCCTCGCCGTCGAGCGGGTGAAGGAGTTCAACCCGCACATCGACATCGAACCGGTCGACCTCAAGATCGGCTCCGTCGAGGACGTCCTGGGCGTACTGGAGGGGTCGGATGTGGTCATCTCCGTCGCGGACCGGCCCAAGATGGAGATCGCGAACTGGGTGAACGAAGCCTGTGTACGTACCGGGGTGCCGCTGATCACCGGCGGTCTCGAAACCCAGCGCGCCGTCTACTACACCATGCTGCCGGGCCGCACCGGCTGCATCGAGTGCTGGCGGCGCCAGACCTTCGCGGCCGACGAGGTCGCAGGGCAGCTGCTGGAGGAGAAGCGGGAGCGGCAGATCGGCGGCGACAACGCGGCGTTCTGCCCGCTGGTCACGATGACCACCGGCTTCCTGATCGGCGAACTGACCAGGCTGGTCACGGGTATCGCCCCGCCGGTGGCCGCCGGGCGGCTGATGGAACTGCGGTTCGCGGACTACGCCATGGGCGAGAGCGAGCGCTGGGAACGGCAGAGCGACTGCCCGGTGTGCGGTCCCGCGGCGGGCCCGTCCGCAGCGATGGCGGCCGGCCGGGCCGTGTCCAGCTGAACTCCGCAGGACCGGGGCCGGACGGCACCGACTGCGGGCCCCTGCCGCTGTCCCTGCCTCCGCCGCCCTGGCCCCCGCCTCGCCCCTGCTGGACCGGTGGCCGGAATCGGATGCTTTCGCCGTATCCCGGCACCCGGAGATCTATAGGGTGTTCCACGGCCCCCGCCGTCCACAGCTGCGGACGGGACCCGGCTTCCCTGCCCGGAACCGGACCGGAACCGACCCCGAACCGGCCCCGGAATTGGCCCGGAACCCGCCCGGAACCAGCTCGGACCTCACTCGGACCTCGCTCAACCCCCCGCGCATCGGCGCCGATTCATCACGGACTCTCTGGAGAAGCGCCTGTGGGAAGTCGTTACTACACCCTGCTGACTGCCTACATCACGTCCTCACTGGGCAACTGGCTCTACCGCCTCGCCCTGCCCCTGCTGGTGCTCAAACTCACCGGTTCGGCGCTCAGTACGGGCGCGGTCTACGCCATCGAGTACATCCCCTTCCTGCTGCTCTCCCTGCCCGGCGGGGTGTTCGCGGACCGCTTCGACCGGCGCAGGCTGCTCATCTTCGGTGACCTCACCGCGGCCGTGATCGCCACCGCGCTCGCCCTGGTGGTCTCGGCGGGCAGCCACGCACTGTGGCCCATCTACCTCACGGCGTTCCTGCTGGCCTGTGTGGAGCCGGTCTACCACCCGGCGTTCCAGAGCTTCCTGCCGGAGATCGTGCCCGCCGACCGGCTCGGCCCGGCCAACAGCTGGATGCAGTCCGGCGACAACATCATGAGCATGATCGGGCCGGCCGCGGCGGGCGGTCTGGTGATGTTCCTCGGCTACGAGACGACCATCTACGTCAACGCGGCGACGTTCGTCGTCTCGGCCGGCGCCATCCTGCTGATCCGGCACACCGCGACCGACGGCGGACGGCAGCCGCAGCGCGGCGCCACCTTCGTCCAGGACATCCGGGTGGCCCTGCGGTACGTGTTCCGGCGCAACCGGGTGCTTGCCGCGGGCTCGCTGATGTTCACCGGGACCAACTTCGCGATCTGGCTGATCCAGGCGAACTTCGTCTTCTATCTGACCACTTACCGGCATCTGAGCCCGCAGGTGATCGGTGTGGTGCTGGCCGCCCAGGGGGTCGGTGCGGTGCTCGGAGCGGCGGTGGCGGGCCGCCTGGTGCAGAGGTTCCCGCCCGGCCGGATCCTGATCAGCACCACGGCGCTGGCCGGTCTCGGCACCCTGCTGCTGATCCCGCTGCGCGGCGCGTTCGCCATCGGGGTGGTCTGGGGGCTGCTGTACGCGCTGGGCTCCATCAACCCGGTGGCCTGGTTCACCCTGCGCCAGAAGATCGTTCCCCGGGAGCTGCTCGGCCGGGTGGTCGCCACCACCCGCATGCTGGCCTTCGCCTCGATCCCGGTCTCCGCGCTGCTCGCGGGCGCGCTGGAGTCGGCCTTCCACGACATGTATCTGATCATCGCGGTCGGCGCGGTGCTCCGTCTGGCCATCGCCGGACTCGCGTACCTCTCCCCGCTGCGCACCCCCGTCGACGGCGTGATCGAGGCCGACGGCACCGGTCCCGTCCCGGCGGCGGGGGCGGCGGGCGCGGAGCAGACCTCATGACAGCGGCCGGGCCACGCGAGAACCGGACCGGCCCGTACCTGCCGCCCAGCGCAGTGACCGCGGGCAGACCCTAATCCCGTGCCCCCGACCGGTCGCGCAGCTGCCGGAAGGCCGTAGGGCGCGGGCGGACCGGCAGGAAGTCCCTGATCCGCTCCGCGCACTCCAGCGGGCTCAGCACGCTGGTGTCGCACTCGATGTCGTAGAGCCCGTGCGCGTGGACCTGGTCGAACTGCATGGCCGCCAGCCCTGGGGTGCGGTCGCCGCGCTCCCGTTCGCGCCGTTCCAGCTCCAGGAGCGGGCAGCGGACCCCGACCAGCATGACATCGTCCGGGACGAACACCGAGACGCAGTCGGCCAGCCGCCAGCTCCGGCTGAACACGTGGTCCACCACGATGTCGTTGCCGCCGGCCGCCATGCCGGCGGCGGCCCGGTGGAAGCCGCGGGCGGTGCTGTCGATGACGTCCTGGAGCTCGTGCGGCAGGATCTCCCGCTCCGAGCGCATCGCGTGGAAGGCGTCCACCGGGAAGTGGAAGTACCGGCCGTCCAGGATCCGCAGCAGCTCGGCGGCGATGCTCGACTTCCCCGAACTGGACGTGCCGTTCAGGAAGATGACCGTACCGCCCGGTGACGGATGGATCCCCATGCCTCAGCCTTCTCTCAGCCAGACGCGCAGCGGGCCCGCCGGTTCGAAGCCGTGGCGCAGCGCGGTGTTCAGGTCGTCGCCGGATTCGTAACCGGCCACCGGCAGGCCGGGGCGGCGGGCCGCGATCGCCGCGAGGCAGCCGTCCCAGGCCGCGTCCGGGGAGTACTCCCCCACCGTGAAGAGGTTGGACACCCCGGTGGCCGTGGCGCTCGCGCTGACGACCGCTCCGGCCACCCACTGCCCGCCCCGCCGGGCCGCCAGCACCGCCGTGTGCCGGTCGGCGAGGAGCGCGGGGAGGAAGAGCCCGCGTACCCCGCCGTCCCAGGCCCGCTCCCACTCCTCCAGCCCCTCGGCCGTACGGACGCGCTCCCAGCGCACGCCCTCCGGCGCCGGGGGCGCGGGCAGGGTGGCCGGCCGGTGGATCCACTCGGCGTCGAAGAGGACGTCGAACCCGTGCCCCGTCAGATCGAGATCGGCGAAGCTGTCCTTGACCGTGCAGCCGGGTGCCGCGGTGTCGACCGCGGCGAGCAGAGCGGCGGCGTCGGCCCCGGGCGCCAGGGTCACCGCATCGGGATAGTACGGCGGGGTGCGCTCGGCGCAGGTCCAGGCGGCGGGCGAGAACACACCGCGCACTCCGTGGGTACGGCAGAGGGCGTCGCACCACTCGGCGTTGTTACGGGCCGCCGCCGATACGGGCCGCCCGCCGTGCGGCGTGAGGCGAGGCGTTGCGACGGCTGCTGTCGTGACCCCTGCTCCTGGAGTGGCCGTGCGGGGCGAAGGCCCGGGACCCGGCTCGTCGGTGCGGTCGGTACCCGTGTCCATCCGGTCACCCAACAGGGCGGGCTCAGGCGCCGCAAGCGGTTTGTGTTTCGATGCTGCGATGACCGCTGATCCGATGACCGCTCGCATACGCCCCCGCCAGGACGCGGACCTGGACGCGTGTGTCCGGATCCTCGCCGATGTGCACGCCCGGGACCGCTACCCCCTGTACTGGCCCGCCGACCCCGCCGCCTGGATCACGCCGGACGGTCTGCTCGGCTCCTGGGTGGCCGAGCTGGACGGCGAGGTGGCCGGGCACGCGGTGCTGACGCCGGGAGCGGAGGCGGGCACCTGCGAGGTGAACCGGCTGTACGTCTCCCCGGCCGCGCGCGGCCACCGCATGGGCGAGCTGCTGATGTGCCGACTCACCCGCGTGGCAAGGGAGTCGGGGCTGCGCCCGCTCCTGGACGTGGTCACCACCCACACCTCGGCGGTCGCACTGTACGAGCGCCTCGGCTGGACCCGGACGGCCACCGTGCACGCGTACTGGTCCCCGGACCCGGCGGTGATGATGCACCAGTACCGGGGGCCTTCCTGACGCACGGGCCGGGCGGGAGCGGCACCGGGAGCGCAGCCCCCGGTGCCGCTCTGGCTACGCTTCGTACATGGACTACGCGAAGATGCGCGCGATCGCCGAGGAACTCACTGCCTACGCCGAACACCTTGAGGGATCCTGGAACGTCGAGATCGGCCCCAGCGGGCCGTTCCTCGCCATGATGAGCCCCTCGAAGCGCCACGAGGGAACGGTGCGCCGCATCCGGAACCAGCTCAATGAGCAGCTTCCGGCCACCCGTCCCGGATATGTCTGCGAGAACGGCCCGGAGATCGAGCACCCCGAGATCGGCCGGATGCGGCGCCCCGACGCCCTCGTCATCCCCGAGGAAGCACTCGACGAACCGGGCCTCGCCGTGGATGCCACGCAGGTCCTGGCAGTCATCGAGATCGTCTCGCCCTCCAACCCGGAGAACGACTACGGCGAGAAGCTCGCCGAGTATCCGGCCATGGGGATCGGGCTCTACATGATCGTCGATCCGCGCACCGGGACCATCGAGGTCCACTCCGAGCCCTGCGGCGACCGCTACCGGCAGAAGGCCCCGTACATCTTCGGTGACACTGTGACGCTCGGCCCGTGGTCCGTGGAGACCGGCGCCTTCCTTCGGTACGGGAAACCGGGCGACCGGATGGGCTGAGGCCGGACACGCAACGCCCCCCACCGGTCGTGCAGACGCCCGGCCCCCCACCGGTCGTGGTGGGGGGGCCGGGCGGGATCCCGGGGCGGGGCGTCAGCGCTTGGCGCGGGAGGCGCTGCGGCCGCGCTCCTTCTGGTCCAGGACGACCTTGCGGATCCGCACGGTCTCCGGGGTCACCTCGATGCACTCGTCGTCGCGGCAGAACTCCAGCGACTGCTCAAGCGACAGCTTCCTGGCCGGCACCACGTTCTCGGTGGTGTCCGCGGAGGCGGCACGCATGTTGGTGAGCTTCTTCTCCTTGGTGATGTTCACGTCCATGTCGTCGGCGCGCGAGTTCTCACCGATGATCATGCCCTCGTAGACCTCCGTGGTGGCCTCGGTGAAGATGACACCGCGCTCCTGGAGGTTGACCATCGCGAACGGCGTCACGACGCCCGCGCGGTCCGCGACGAGCGAACCGTTGTGGCGGGTGCGCAGGTCACCGAACCACGGCTCGTGGCCCTCGAAGATGGAGTGCGCGATGCCGGTGCCGCGGGTCTGCGTGAGGAACTCCGTACGGAAGCCGATCAGGCCGCGGGACGGGACGATCCACTCCATGCGGACCCAGCCCGAACCGTGGTTCGTCATGGTCTCCATACGGCCCTTGCGGGTCGCCATCAGCTGCGTGATGGCGCCGAGGTGCTCCTCGGGCGAGTCGATCGTCATGCGCTCGATCGGCTCGTGCGTCTTGCCGTCGATCTGCTTGGTGACGACCTCGGGCTTGCCGACGGTCAGCTCGAAGCCCTCACGGCGCATCTGCTCGACCAGGATGGCGAGCGCCAGCTCACCGCGGCCCTGGACCTCCCAGGCGTCGGGGCGCTCGGTGTCCAGGACGCGGAGCGAGACGTTACCGATCAGCTCGCGGTCCAGACGGTCCTTGATCTGCCGGGCGGTGACCTTGTGGCCCTTGCCGCCCTTGCCGACCAGCGGCGAGGTGTTGGCGCCGATGGTCATCGAGATGGCCGGCTCGTCCACCGTGATCAGCGGCAGCGCGATCGGGTTCTCCGGGTCGGCCAGGGTCTCGCCGATCATGATGTCCGGGATACCGGCGATGGCGCAGATGTCGCCGGGGCCGGCCTTCTCGGCCGGCTTGCGGGTGAGCGCCTCGGTCATCAGCAGCTCGGTGATGCGGACGTTGGACATCGTGCCGTCGCGCTTCATCCACGCGACGGTCTGGCCCTTGCGCAGCTCGCCCTGCTCGACACGGCAGAGCGCGATACGGCCGAGGAAGTTGTCCGCGTCGAGGTTGGTGACGTGCGCCTGGAGCGGGGCGTCCTCGTCGTACTCCGGGGCCGGGACGCTGGAGAGGATCGTGGAGAAGAACGGCTCCAGGTTGTCGCTGTCCTGCGGGACGGTGCCGTCGTCGGGCTTGGTCAGCGAGGCGACGCCGTCACGGGCGCACGCGTAGACGATCGGGAACTCGATCTGGTCCTCGTCGGCGTCCAGGTCGAGGAAGAGGTCGTACGTCTCGTTGACGATCTCGTCGATCCGGGAGTCCGGGCGGTCCGTCTTGTTCACGCAGAGGATGACCGGCAGCTTGGCGTCCAGGGCCTTGCGGAGCACGAAGCGGGTCTGCGGCAGCGGCCCCTCGGAGGCGTCGACGAGGAGGACGACCGCGTCCACCATCGAGAGACCGCGCTCGACCTCACCGCCGAAGTCGGCGTGGCCGGGGGTGTCGATGATGTTGATGGTGATGACGTCGCCGCCATCCTTCGGGTGGTACTTCACGGCCGTGTTCTTGGCCAGGATCGTGATGCCCTTCTCACGCTCCAGGTCGTTCGAGTCCATCATGCGGTCGTCGAGGTGCTCGGCGGCGTGCGCGGCGAAGGCGCCGGCCTGCTTGAGCATGGCGTCGACCAGGGTGGTCTTGCCGTGGTCGACGTGGGCGACGATGGCTACGTTACGGATGTCGTGGCGCGTGGGCATGGGTGGCTTGCGCTTCTCTCAGCTCGTGGGATGCGGCGTCTGTCTCGGCTACGCCCGCCGGGCGGACGCGCCACGGCCAGTCCCATGGTACGGGGCTCGCGCGCCCGGGGCTTCCCGGGCGAGGGTTAGCGGCCCCCGGCCCTGGTGTGACAAGGGTCGCGCGGGGGCGGTGAGGGTCTTGCGGGCCAGCCTGCGGCGCGGGACACCAGCTTGCCCGCCGACGAGGCCGGCGGGCAAGTGGAGGGGTCGGGCCGCATCTCCCGGCTGAGCCCCGGGCCACCGCTACGACCTGCGGTGATCCGGGGCTCGGGGACAGCTGGGCGGGGGTGCTCAGGACTTCTTGGCGGACTTCAGGAAGCCGATGTCCTGGTAGACGGGGGAGGTGAAACCGAAGGCTCCGGCGTTCGCGACACCGCGCTTCGCGGCGACGAGGTCCGGGCGCTGATAGAGCGGAATCGATCCCGCGGTGGCCCAGATATGGGCGTCGGCCTGCTTCACCAGGTCCCGTGCGGCCTTCTCGTTGAGCTCGCCGGCGGCGCGGTCGAAGAGCTGGTCGATACGGTCCGTGCCGACCCGGGTGTAGTTCTGGTCGACCATGAGGGAGCCGTCGGACGCTACGGCCGGCTTGGCGTAGATGGGCCGGGCGTCGGTGGCCGGGTAGGCGGTGGCGGGCCAGGAGTAGATGGCCAGGTCGTAGTCGCCGGAGGCGATGTGGTCCTTGAAGTAGCCGGCACTGTCGACCTTGCTGACCACGGTACGGATGCCGACCGCGTCCAGTTCCTGCGTGATCTTGGTGCCGACGCTGTTGATCACTTCCGAGCCGGGGCCCGAGGGGAGCACGAAGCGCAGGGTCAGCGACTTGCCGTTCTTGCCGAGCGCCGCCGCGGGTGCTGCGGCGGCCGGAGCAGCGGTGCCCTTGGGGGCGTACGCGCCCGCCACCTGGTGCTTCTCGTCGCCGGACGCGGCGGTTCCCGACTTCGAGTCGTCAGCGGTCCCGGACTTCGAGTCGTCGAGGGAGCCCGCAGCGGACTTCGACGCGTCGGGCTCGGCGGAGGTGTCCGGCTTGGCGGAGGTCTCCGGCTTGGCGGACTCCTGCGGCTTACCCGAGGCGTCGGGCTTCGCGGTCTGCTGCGGCTTGCCGGATGCGGACGGCTTGCCCGAACCCGACGGCGTGCCGGACGCGTCCGGCTTGCTTCCCGCCTTGGTGCCCTGGTCCGCCTGGCGTGCGCCCTCGGCCGTCCAGCCCGCGGCGGAGAGCAGCGCCTGGGCCTGGCGCGGGTTGTGGTCGCCGATGGCGCCGCTGTTGTCCGCGTAGTCCTCCTGGCCCGCCAGCGCGAGATGGCTGCCGGGCGGCAGGGCGGGCAGCCCGAGCGGCTTCAGCACGTCGGACGCGATCTCCTTGCGGTCCAGCGCCCTGGCGACCGCCCGGCGCACCCGCTCGTCCGCGAGCGGGCCGGAGCTGCCGTTCATGGCCAGCTGGGTGTAGGCGGGCTCCAGGGACTTGCGGATCACATAGCCGTGCAGGGCCGCCTGCTGCCGCGCGTACTCCTGGCGGTCCTGACGGGTCTGCTCGGCGGCCCGGCTCGCCTGCTCCTGGGCCTCCGGGCCGTCCGCGCCGTGCGCCGCGGCCCAGTTGAGCAGGGCGTCGGCCGGCTGCACCTCGCTGCCGGGGCCGTGGGTCAGCGGCTGCCCGTTGTTCCCGTCCTTGTCCGCGAGGGTGATCCGGCCGGCGGCCGGTCCGTCGACGTCCGCGAGGTCGACGGAGCCCGCGGTGAGGGCGGCCGTGCGCCGCTCGGCCGGGACGGCGGTCAGGACGAGCGAGTCGAGCTTGGCCTGCCGCCCCCACCAGTGCGGGTTGCGGACCAGCGTGGTCTGCTTCTCTCCGGCGTCCACGCTCTTGATGCTGAACGGCCCGGCGGTCGCCGTGAGCTTCTTGCGCGCGCCGTCGTTGAAGGCGTCCGGGGTGCTCATGACCTCCTTCGGGTAGAGCGGGGTGAAGAGCGAACGCCAGTCCGCGTACGGCTTGTTGAAGGTGACCTGGACCTCCAGGTCGTCCTTGCCCCGCTCGATCTTCTCGATCCGGTCGTACCCGGCGTTGCGCGCGGTCCAGAACCCCGAGTCCCTGCCGCTGAGCGCCCGCCACTGGGCCACGAAGTCGGGAGCCCCGATCTCCCGGCCGTTGCTCCAGACCGCCTTCTGGTTGATTCGGTAGCGGACGACCTGCTTCGGCTCCTGCTTGATGACCTTGGCCGACTCCAGATAGTCGCCGTTGAGCTTCGGCCGCCCCGAGCGGTCGAGCGTGAAGAGCGCGGGCAGCACCGCGCCCGCGATCCGCGAGGTGGACGCGTCGGCGTCGGCCTGGAAGGTGTTCAGGGTGGCGGGCATCGCGTCGACCGCCCAGCGCAGGGTGCCGCCGTCGGCGATCCGGGACCGCGAGGCCGTCGCGATGTCGGGTCCCACCGCCTTCGCGTTGCTGCCGTGGTCATCACTCGAACCGCACCCGGCCAGCACGGGCAGCGTGAGTACACCGGTGGCGAGGAGCGCGACGCTGCGACGCTTCGCTCTCCCGTGTGGGACGCCGACGTGGGACATGGCTGATACCTCCGGGGCCGACCCCGCCCATCCCTGCGGGGAATGAACGCGAATCTTCGGGTTTGGTGGCATTTCATGTTGATCACACCTATGACCCCTTCACTGAAGGGGAGGCCCCTGGCCGCCCGTGGAAGCCACGGCGTGAAGCCGCCCGAACCCCACCCGTGCGGAGCAACGCGGGCGCTCGCACGGGCGCGCGCCGCCTTTCCCGTACCGGGCGGGACGGCAGCGCAGCCCGCCGCCCCGCTCCCCCCGCAGGGCAGGGGTTACGCGCCGCTCAGCTCCAGCCCTTGCGGTACGCCGCCCGGTTCAGTTCCAGCCCTTCCGGTACGCCGTCCAGTCCGCCTCCGTCGCGGCGAAGTCGACATACAGGGCGACCCCGAAGCGCTCCCGGCCGCTCTCCTGTCTGCCGAGCCCGAGCCGCACCCCGCGCACCGCGGCCGCGGCCGTCTCGGCGGAGGCAATATGGCCGGGTTTGGTCTCGTGGTAGAAGGGCAGCCCCATCAGCAAGTCGGTTGATTCCGGGGCCACTTCGAGGGCCAGCTCGGTCTGCTCGGCCACATAGCCGCCGTACAGGCTCGGCAGCGGCAGCGCGGTGTCGTACGACATGACCGCGATCTGGTCGACCCGGCGGGCCACCTCGCCGAAGTACTTCTGCGACCAGTACTTCGGGTGCCCGCTGAGCGCGCCCGCGACGGTGTGCAGGGCGGGCAGCGGGTCGATCTGGTGGGAGGCCACCGAGAGCAGGACGCCGCGCTGCCTGGTGAGGGTGCGCAGACGGTCGAGGAGCGCCAGATAGTCGCGGTCGCCCGAGTGCAGCGGTTCCAGGTCGAAGTGTGTCCCTTCGAAGCCCGCGTCGATGACCTGGCGCGCGGAGGCGACGACGGCGCTGCGGGACGCGGCCCGCGTCAGATCGAGGCCGTCCGGGCTCTCGGTGGCCAGCTCGTCGCCGAGCCACGCCTGGACGCGTACCCCGGGCAGCTCGCGGTGTACGGCGGCGATGAGCCACTTCGCCCCGGCGTAGCGGGCGGCCGGCAGGGTTCCGTCGTGCTCCAGGGGCCCGGCGTGCACATAGAGGTCCCGCAGACCGCTCCCCCGCAGCCGGGCCGCGAGTGCGTGGACGTCGGTGTCCTTCTTCCGGCCGTCGACCCAAGCGTGGCCGAGCCAGAGGGCGTCACGGCCGCGGGTGCGGGTCCCGTCGCGGTAGTCGCCCGCGTATGCGGTCCGCAGGGCGACGCCCGCGGCGAGCACCGGAACGAGCAGGAGCACCGCGACCGCCGCCCCGGCCCGCCGCAGCCGGACCCGCAGCGGGCTGTGCGCCCGGCCGCGCGGCGCTGTTGGCGTACGTCCGCCGTGCGGTGCGGTCCGGATCAGCAGGCCCGCCAGCGCGCGCCGTATTCGGATCCCCCAGTTTCGGATCCCCCAGTTTCGGATCCCCCAGCGCCGGATCCCCCAGTGTCGTACCTGCACCCCGTGCCCCCACGAGCTCGTACGGTAAGCCCCACAGAGTAGCCGCGGTCCGCGGGCAGAGCAGCTGCGGTCGCGGGCCGCCCGGGACGGTCATACGCTCCCCCATGTGACGCCGCACGAGCCATCCGCACGGCCGCACACCGCCGTCATCGCCGCTCTGGGCGCCGCGCTCGGTGCGGTGTTCCTGCTGGTGGCCCCGGCACCGGCCGCGCAGGCGACCGGCCGGGTGTACGCGCTCGGCGCTCACGATCCCGGCGGCCGGAAGGTCGACATGGGCAACGGCGCTCTGCTGGTCCCGCTCGCCCTGGTGATCGTGGTCGGCGGCCTGGCGGTCTACGCGTACATCCGCAGGAGGCGGCGGGCCGGGACCAGAACGACCCCGGCCGGCAGCGCGATGCAGCAGGGCTGGACGCCCGGGGCCACCGAGGGGATCGCCCTGGCGCAGCTCGATACGGAGGCCGGGGAGCTGCTGGTGGCGACTGACGACGCGGTGCGGACGAGTACGGAGGAGCTGGACCTCGCCGCAGCCCGGTACGGGGACCGGGCGGTGGAGCCGTACCGGGCGGCGCTGGTGTACGCGAGGACCGAGCTGGCCACGGCGTTCCGGCTCCGCCAGCAGCTGGACGACTCGTTCCCGGAACGTGAGGCGGCCCGGCGGCAGGTGCTGGAGGAGATCGGGGCCCGGTGCACGGAGGCCGGGCGGCGCCTGGACGAGGAGTCGGAGGGCTTCGACCGGCTGCGCGCCCTGGAGACGGAGGCCCCGCAGGCGCTGACCACGGCCGAGAGCGCCTTCCGGACGGTCGCGGGACGCACCGGGGCCGCCGCGTCCACCCTCGCCGCACTGCGTGAGCGGTACGCGGAATCCGCGTCGGCTGCGGTCGCCGGGAACGTCGAACAGGCAAAGGACCGGCTCCTCTTCGCGACGAACGGCCTCAACCAGGCCCGGCAGTCGGTGGACTTCGCGGAGTACGCGCGGGCCGCGGTGCACGTACGGGCGGCGGAGAGCGCGGTGGGGCAGGCGGCGACGCTCATCGACGCGGTCGACCGGCTGGCCCGGGAGGTGGCCGAGGCGGAGGTCCGGCTGACCGGCGCGCTCACCGAGACGGAGGCGGACCTGGCCGAGGCCCGTTCGCTGCCGGTGGCCACCGCGGCGGCGGGGGCGGACCTCCAGGGCCGGATCGCCCGCGCGGAGACGGTCACGGCGGGCGTACGGCAGGAGCAGCGGACAGGGCCCTACGACCCGGTCGACGCGCTGCGCCGGGTCACGGATGCCGACGCCCCGCTGGACCGGGCCCTGGCGGGCGGCGCCCCCGGGCCGGGCCCCCGCAGAGCCGCCGAACTCCTCGAAGCGGCCACCCTGACGGCGCGCTCCACGACCGGGGCAGCGGCCGACTACCTCACCACCCACCGGGGCGCGGTGGGCATCCAGGCCCGCACCCGCCTTGCGGAGGCCCGGCGCCACCTGGAGGAGTCCGGCCCGCTCGCGGGCCCCGACCCCCGCCGCGCCCTGTCCGCCGCCCGCCAGGCCGACTCCCTGGCCGGGCAGGCCCAGTACCTGGCCGAACAGGACGTACGGGCCTACGGAACCCCGCCAGGAGACCCGGGTGGCGCGGTACTCGGCGGCATCGTCATCGGCGGACCGCCCGGGGAGGGCGGCGCACCCGCCCGCTTCGGGGGCGCCGGGACGCGGGGCCGGATGAAGGGCGGGGACTGAACGGGCCCTTGTCCCAGCGCACTTCACACCGGTCGCGAACGACGACCATCTGCCCCTGCCCGCCTGCCACGAGCGGCCCGGTGCCCGATTCAGCGCAGTGCGCTCGACACCCTTCCCACCAGCCTCCTTGACGCGAGAGCGTCCACGCACAGCCACGCCGCGTCCGTGACTTCCCCGATCTGGAGCGCACCGATATCAGCGGTCTCCGTGTGAAAGAGGAAGCGGAAGTCGATGTGCTGATGCTCCGGCTCCCCCTTGGTCTCGTTGGCCGGGATGGGATGTACGTCGATGTCGACGACGGAGCCGGACTCACCGGGCGACTGCCCTGACCGGCTGCTCCGTACGATCACGGAATACTGGGCGCTGATCCGCCTGTCCTGTGCGGAGATCAGCACGTGGTGCCCTGTCCGGATAGTTGAGGGAGTTGACGGGTGTCCGCTTTGGACTTCTACGCTCACGTCGCCGTCTGCGGTGGGGTCCTGGGGGTCGGCCTCGGTGCCGACCCGGAAGCCTGGGAGGCCGCGCTGGGGGCGACATGCCTCGATGTCCCCGGTGGTGGCCTACTGCGGCGGGACTACGGGCTCGTGGAAATCAACTTCTCGCCGGACCAGCCAGGGCGGCAAGGGCAGATGTCGTGCTTCGGCTTCGGCGTGAAGATCCAACGACTGCTGTACGACCAGTCCCCGAGCACCGTGCCGTCCCCGCTCTCGCGGGAATACGGGGAATTCGCACCCAGAGTCCCCTTCAAGGAACTGCAGACCGCCATCCTGGCCCTGGGCCACACGATCGAACTCGACAAGCACAACACGTCGAGTCACATGGACTGCTACCGCGTATCCGCGTCCGCCGCCCGCATCCAAGTCGTCGCTGACCTTGACTCGCACGGGTCAAGCGACCCAGATCCAGACGGACATCAGAGGGGCGACGTCTGGTCCGTCGACGTGTGGTGACCGGCTGGCGGCCTCCCAGCAGCATCCGTGCACCCCCGTGCCACATCCAACCGGCTGGCCCGCAGGTCAATGTGGGTTCGGCATGCCGTCATCGCTCATGTGAGCCCGCTGCCAGATCCCTCTCCAGTTGAACGGCGTCTCCAGGACGAACCGGTGCCGGTGCCCGCACGAACATGGCGCCAGCACCCACGGCACACCTCCACCCAGCCGTGCCCGGTCGAATTCCATACCAGCGGTCTCTCGTCCCCGCAGGCGGGGCAGCCGGGGAGGTCGGGTGAGGACCCCGGAAAAGGAGCCCCGGCCGGCGAACCTGACGACCAGCCCGTCGGCCGGTCCCGCGGAGGACTGACAGTGATGATTGCTGTGGCTCCGCTCGGCGGTCTGACCCCAGGACTGACTGGCGCTTCGGCTGTCCTTCCGTGGATTCGTCGGCT